>NZ_JAVREN010000036.1:0-51774 GCF_031845405.1 Streptomyces boetiae | reverse complement strand
GACTAGCGAGGCGCCGCCCCGCGCCGCCTCGCTAGTCCGCCTTGATGGCGGCCAGCATGTTCAGCCGGGCCGCACGGCGGGCCGGCCACAGGGCGGCCAGCACGCCCACCAGGCCCGCCAGGGCCAGGAAGACCGCCATCCGGCCCCAGGGCAGCACCAGCTCGTAGGTGGAGATGACGTCGGAGAGCAGCTCGCCCACGGCCCAGCCGAAGAAGACGCCGAGCCCGACTCCGAGCACCCCGCCGAAGAGCGCGATGACCACCGACTCCAGCCGGACCATCCGCTTGGTGGCCCGCCGGTCCAGGCCGATCGCGCGCAGCATCCCGATCTCCTGGCGGCGCTCGAAGACCGACATCGCCAGGGTGTTGATCACCCCGAGCACCGCGACGATCACCGCCATCGCCAGCAGGCCGTAGAGCAGGTTGAGCATCAGCGTGAACATGAAGGCGATGTCCTCGGAGATGTCCTCCCGGTCCTGCACCTGCACCGCCGGGTTGTCGCCCAGCGCGGCCTCGAGGCGCTCCCGCGTGGCGTCCCCCGCGCCGCCCTCGGTGCGCAGCATCACCTGCATGTCGGTGACGCGGTCCATGTGCGGCTCCAGCGTGGCGGCGTCCATCATGATCCCGCTGATCATCATGTTGCCCTCGTAGAGCCCGGAGACCGTCAGCTCGCCGGCCGTCCCGTCCTCGTACGTCACCGGGAAGCTGTCGCCCACCGACCAGCCGAAGTCCTCGGCTGTGTCGGTGTCCACCACCGCCCGGTCCCCGGCCAGGCCCTCGAAGGAGCCGGCCGTGAAGTCCAGGTCCGTCAGCTCGCCGATGGAACGGCCGTTGACGCCCACCAGGTCCATCGGGTCGGGGTCGCCGGCCACCAGGGCGGGCGACATCCGCAGGCCCGTGATCGCGGTGACGCCCGGCTGCCCGGCGAGGATCGACTCGACCTCGGGGGAGAGCGGCGCGAAGTTGGCCATCGAGACCACGTAGTCGGCGCGCAGCGACTCCGTCGCCATCCGGTCGATGCTGCGGGCCATCGAGTCCGCGATGACGGTGATGCCGGTGATCAGCGTCAGGCCGATCATCAGCGCCGAGGCGGTCGCGGCGGTGCGGCGCGGGTTGCGGACCGCGTTCAGCCGCGCCAGCCGGCCCGAGACCCCGCCCAGGCGCAGCAGCGGCGCGGCGGCGGCGATGACCGGGCGGGAGAGCAGCGGGGTGAGGACGAAGACGCCGATCACCAGCAGCGCCGCGCCCAGGCCCATCGTGGCGCCGCGGTTGTCGTCCGCGCCGATCCCGGCCAGCACCAGCGCGCCGCCGCCGGCCGAGATGACCGCGCCGATGGCGTTGCGCACCAGCAGGCCGCGGGCGGTGGGCGCGGCGTGGATGCTGCTCATCGCCGCCACGGGCGGGATCTTGGCGGCCCGGCGGGCGGGCAGGTAGGCGGCGAGCATGGTCACGACCACGCCGACGACCACGGAGGCGATGACCGCGCTGGCGGGGATCAGCAGCGGGCCCTCGGGGATGGTGATGTCCAGCGAGCCCATCAGGGAGCGCAGGCCCGCGGCGATCCCGATGCCGCTGGCGAAGCCGGCCAGCCCGGCGACCGTGCCGACCACCAGGGCCTCGATCAGCACCGAACGCGTCACCTGGCGCCGGCTCGCGCCCACCGCCCGGAGCAGGGCCAGCTCCCGGGTGCGCTGGGCGACCAGCATGGTGAAGGTGTTGGCGATGATGAAGACGCCGACGAACAGCGATATCCCGGCGAAGGCCAGCAGCGCGGTCCGCATGCCGCTGGTGGCCTGCTCGATGCTCTCGGCCTGGTCGGCGGCCAGCCGCTCGCCCGTGATGGCCTCGGCGTCCCCGGGGATCAGCGGGGCGACGGCCTCGCGCAGCGCCTCCTGGCTGGTGCCGGGCGCGGCCTGGAGCGTGATCTGGGTGTACTCGCCGGGCGCGGTCCACAGCTCCTGCGCGGTGGCGGTGTCGAAGAGGACCAGCGAGCCGCCGGCGGCCACGGCCCCGTCGTCGGTGGTGAAGACGCCGGTGATGGTCTCCTCGCGGACGGGCCCGTCCACCGAGACGCGGGCGGTGTCGCCCACCCGGTACCCGGTGCGTTCGGCCGTCTCGGAGTCGATGGCGATCTCCCCGGCCCGCTCGGGGGCCCGGCCCTCGGCCATGGGGTAACGCACGTCCTGGGCGCCGCCGTCGGGGCCCGCGTAGTAGTTGGCTCCCGTGGTGTCCCAGCCGGCGCCGACCAGGTCGCCGTCCTGGTCGGCGAGCGCCGCGAACCCGGAGACGGCGCCGGTGGCGGAGGCGACGCCGGGCAGCGCGGCCACCTCGTCCAGCAGCTCCTGCGGGAGGTTCGCGGCGTCGCCCGGGGAGGCCTCGGCGGCCTCGCTGTCGTTGTCCGGCCTCACCGCCACGTCTACGTGGGTCAGGCCCTCCTCCGAACTGCGCTGGAACGCCTCGGAGACGGTGGAGGTGAAGACGAGCGTGCCCGAGACGAAGGCGACGCCGAGCAGGACGGCCAGGGTGGTCATCAGCAGCCTGGCCTTGTGCGCGAGCACATTGCGCAGGGCGGTTCGGAACATGGCGGTATCCATCGCGGTGGTGGCGGGCCCCTGCGGGGCGCCCGGCCGGGGCGGGAAGGCGGAAGTCGAGAAGCCCGGAAAGGCCCGGGGCGATCGGGAGATTCCGGATCAATCGGGCGTCGAACGGGCGGGCGGCACCGGGGTGTCGGCGCGGAGGCGGTCGTGCCCCGGCGCTCAGCCCCGGCGTGCGGCGTGCTAGCTGGTGCGCCCCTTCGCGTCGAAGCGCTTCATGTGCTCCAGTACGCGCTCGGCGGTCGGCTCGGGCATGTCGTCCACGACCCGGCCGTCGGCCAGGAAGACGACGCGGTCGGCGTAGGCGGCGGCGACGGGGTCGTGGGTGACCATCACCACGGTCTGGCCCAGCTCCCGCACGGAGTTGCGCAGGAAGCCCAGGACCTCGGCGCCGGCGCGGGAGTCGAGGTTGCCGGTGGGCTCGTCCCCGAAGATGATGTCCGGCCGTCCGGCCAGCGCGCGGGCGACGGCGACGCGCTGCTGCTGGCCGCCGGAGAGCTGGGCGGGGCGGTGCTTGAGGCGGTCCGCGAGGCCGACGGTGGCGATGACGCGCTCCAGCCACTCCTTGTCCGGCTTGCGGCCCGCGATGTCCATCGGGAGGGTGATGTTCTCCAGGGCGTTCAGGGTCGGCAGCAGGTTGAACGCCTGGAAGATGAAGCCGATCCGGTCCCGGCGCAGGCGGGTCAGCTTCTTGTCGCTGAGGCCGGTCAGCTCCGTGTCGCCGATCCGGGCGGACCCGGAGGAGACCGTGTCGAGCCCGGCCATGCAGTGCATCAGGGTCGACTTGCCCGAGCCCGAGGGGCCCATGATCGCGGTGTACTCGGCCTGCCGGAACTCGACCGAGACCTGGTCGAGCGCGATGACGCGGGTCTCGCCCTCGCCGTAGACCTTGCTCAGGTCCGTGGCCTTGGCGGCCACCGCGGCGGTCGCGCTGGCGTGGGGCTGGGCGACGAAGGTGGACACTGCTACTCCTGTCGGGCTGCGGGATTGCGGGCCGTGCGAACGCCCCCGGGTCCCGCGGACGGGGCGGGAAGGCAGGGCGGTGCGTATGCCGTCCATGGTGGTCCGCGGGGGTGCCCGGAGGGATCCCTCCCCGTGCCGGTTCGGTGGAGTTCTCCAGAGGTACGCGTGCCGGTCGCCCGTCATACCTGAGGATGAGGGAAGCCCTGAGTACCTAAGAGGTGGCAGAGGGTTGATTTGCGTCAACCTTCGAACCTTCCACCCGGGCGCCGGCCTCGCCGAAGCGGCCCGTGACCGGGCCGTCGCTGCCTGATGCCGCCTCAGCGGCTCATAAAATCAGACAACATCGGTATGAGGCACCGGTGTTCAGCCGATCACGCCGGATAAGCTCGGAGGAGACACTGGCGCGCACGCGCCCGGTACGGCTTGGGATCTGTGCCCGGATGGTGGAATGCAGACACGGTGAGCTTAAAACTCGCTGGCCTTCGGGCCGTGCCGGTTCAAGTCCGGCTCCGGGCACCCCAGAGCGCCGACCAGTGACCATCAGGAACGTTCTTCAGGAGCCGGGCGCGGCACGCGCGGCCGGCTCCTCCTCGCGCCCGCCCGCCGGGCCCGCCTGAGGGGCGGGAAGGCCCGCGAGCAGGACCGCCCGCATCGTCGCCCAGTCCGCGCGGGCGGCGTCGGCGTGCAGGGGGTCGAGCAGGACCGTGCCCCGCATCGTGGCCAGGGCCGTCAGGACGAAGCCGCGCAGCTCGCCCGAGGCGGCCCGCTCGGGTGCCAGCCCGGCGGCCAGGTCCAGGACGAGGTCCGTGACGGAGACGGTCAGGCCCGCCACGTGCGGGGCCAGCCCGGGGTCGGTCCGGGACGCGGTGGCCAGTTCGAGGTAGGCGATCAGCGGGGGCGTGTTGTGGATCTCCCACAGCAGGTCGAGGCCGGCGGCCAGCCGCTCGCGTTCGCCCCCCGTCGGCCGGGGGCGGGAGGCGATCTGGGCGGCGAGTTCGGCCGCGAGCCGGTGCAGCGCGGCGACGGCGAGCCCGGCCCGGTCGGGGAAGTGGTGCTGCAGGGCGCCCTGGCTCATTCCCGCCCGCTGGGCGATCAGCCGCGTCGTGGCCCCCGACCAGCCCACCTCCACCAGCAGCTCCAGCGTGGCGCTCATGATCGCCTGGCGCGCCGCGGCCGTTCGCTCGGCCTGGGTGCGCCGCCGGGGAGGCTGCCGCCTCCCCTCGCCCGGCCCCGCCATGCGCCTCTCCCAAGATCCTCGGCCCTGCTCGCCCGCCCGCTCAGGGTAGTGACCGCCGAGTCCCAGATTACAGGTCGGATGACTTGTAAGTCGCCTGACCGGTGCATAGCATCCCCCGAGTCGCAACGGATGTCGTGCGCGGTCGTGCGCAGTCGCGTGGGAGGAGCCGAAGGTGAAGGACTTCCGGGGAAGGACGGCGGTGGTGACCGGCGCCGGCTCGGGCATCGGCCGGGCGCTGGCCCTGCGCCTGACCGCCGAGGGCGCCCGTCTCGCGCTGAGCGACTGGAACGCCGCGGGCCTGGCCGAGACCGCGGAGCTGTGCGCCGCGGCGGGCGAGCGCCCGCACACCCGGGTGCTCGACGTGCGCGACCGCGCCGCCGTCCACGCCTGGGCCGAGGAGGTCGCCGAACACTTCGGCACGGTCGACCTGGTCGTCAACAACGCGGGCATCACCGTCTTCGGCACGGTCGAGGAGTCCCCCTACGAGGACATCGAGCGTGTGATGGACGTCGACTTCTGGGGCGTCGTCCACGGCACCAAGGCCTTCCTGCCGCACCTCATCGCCTCGGGCGACGGCCACCTCGTCAACGTCTCCAGCGTCTTCGGCCTCTTCGGCGTCCCCACCCAGAGCTCCTACAACGCGGCCAAGTTCGCCGTGCGCGGCTTCACCGAGGCCCTGCGCCAGGAGATGCTGACCGCCGGCCACCCCGTCGGCGTCACCTGCGTGCACCCCGGCGGCGTCCGCACCGACATCGTCAACAACGCGACCGCCGGCAACGGCGCGGACCTCTCGGGCATCGCGCGGACCTTCGAGCGGCGCCTCACCCGCACCTCCGCCGACCAGGCCGCGCGCATCATCCTGCGCGGGGTGACCGCCCGCCGCGCCCGGGTCCTCGTCGGCCCCGACGCCGTCGCTCTCGACCTCCTCGTCCGCGCCCTGGGCTCCGCCTACCAGCGGCCGTTCGCCGCGGTCAGCCGCCGGTTCACCGCCTCGCTGAGCGCGGCCAGGACCCGCCGCGGGCGTAAGGCGTCGGTCTGACGGCGCGCCGCCGTGCTTCCGCCCGCCCGGCGGGGGTACGGGAGGGGTGACCGCGGCGGGGCGGGCGGAACAAACCCTCCCGCTCGCTCGTTTCTACGAGCGCACTGCCGTGCGGTCTTTGCTTACGCATTACCCTGGTAGCCGAAGCCGTGCCGTGCGGCCATGGAGGAGTGAGATGAGGAGCAGCAACCCGGTCTTCACGCGTCGGGGGTTCAGTCGGGACGGCGGCTACGCCGGCTTCAACGCCGGCCCGCAGCCGCAGACCGGGACCAACCCCTACGCCGGGAGCCCGACCAACCCCTACGCCCAGCCCGGGAACCCTTACGCGCAGCCCGGCGTCGTGCCCCCCGGAGCGCCCCCGCGCTCCGGCGTGATGACGATCGACAGCGTCGTCTCCCGCACCGCGCTCACCCTGGGCGCCGTGGTCGCCGCCGCGACGGTGGCCTGGGTCACGGACATGCCGATCGGCCTCGGCGTCCTCTTCGCGCTCGTCGCGATGGGTCTCGGCCTGTGGCAGTCCTTCAAGCGCGAGGCCTCGCCCGCGCTGATCCTCTCCTACGCGGTGTTCGAGGGACTCTTCCTGGGCGCCATCAGCAACGCCATCAACGAGCGCGCGTCCGGCGCCGCCATGCAGGCCGTCATCGGCACCATGGCCGTCTTCGCCGGCGTGCTGTTCATGTACAAGCAGCGGATCATCCGGGTCACCAAGCGGTTCACGCAGTTCGTGCTGGCCGCGGCGGTCGGCTTTGTCCTGCTGGCCATGGTCAACCTGGTCGTCGCCATGATCGGCGGGGGCAACGGCCTGGGCCTGCGCGACGGCGGCCTCGGGATCGTCTTCGGGCTGATCGGCGTCGTGCTCGGCGCCTGCTTCCTGGCCCTGGACTTCAAGATGGTCGAGGACGGCGTCGCGTACGGCGTCCCGGAGAAGGAGTCGTGGCTGGCCGCGTTCGGCCTGACCCTGACCCTGGTCTGGATCTACCTGGAGTTCCTGCGGCTGATCGCGATCCTCCAGGGCGAGTGAGACCGGCTGCGCCGCGCCCGACGCACGGACGAGGGGCCCCCGCCATCCGGCGGGGGCCCGCGTCGTTCCGCCCCCGGCCTCACGGCCCGCGCGGACGGCCCCTCGCGCGACCCGTCCCGGCACGGGCGCGGTGGTTCGCGAGTCCGGGAGGGCAGGTGCGGGCCGGGCGTCGGGACGCCCGGGGCCGGTGCCCGCGCGTTTCGTCCCCCGGACTCAGAAGTCCGTCGCCGAGGACAGCAGGGCCAGGGCCGTCGTCAGGGCG
Source organism: Streptomyces boetiae (assembly GCF_031845405.1). Taxonomy (NCBI): domain Bacteria; kingdom Bacillati; phylum Actinomycetota; class Actinomycetes; order Kitasatosporales; family Streptomycetaceae; genus Streptomyces; species Streptomyces boetiae. Next base: position 44,659 of record NZ_JAVREN010000036.1, on the reverse strand, counting down.
GCCCTGGCCGCCGCGGGGTCGGGGGCGTGGCGGATGGCGTGGGCCAGGTCGTGGCCGGCGACGGCGAGCTGGTCGCCGGTGACGAAGACGCCGTCGTCGGGCAGCTCCCGGGGCGGCGCCGCGGGGTTCTCCAGGAGCTGGGCGCGGCGGGCGAGTTCGCGGGCCAGGTCGAGGCCGGCCGTGGCCGCCCCGCGGCGCAGCCGGCTCTCGGGGAGGCGGCGGAGGCGGTCGGCCGCCGCGTCCACGGCCGCCTCCAGCGTTGCCGCGTCGGGCATGCTCACTCGCTCCGGAAGGTCGAGGTGACGACGCGGTCGGCCAGCAGGTAGACGCTGTCCCGGCCGCAGGAGAACGTCAGCGCGTACGCGCCCGAGACGCCCGAGCCGCCCATGAGGAACGGCGGCTCCCCGTCCCGCACGGCCGCCGCCAGCCGCGCCGCGGCCTCCTGGTGGCTGGGCGAGAGGCACAGCGTCGTGCCGTCCGCGAAGAGGAAGACGTCCAGCGTGCCGAGCGGGCCGGGCCGGACGTCGGCCAGCGGCGTGCGGGCCTCCGCGAGCCGCGCCAGCCGGTCCGCCGTGCGGCGCTGCTCCTCGGCCTGGCCGGGCGCCGGGGCGGCCGAGGGCTCGGGCCCGCGCCCGGCCGGCTCGCCGGAGAGCGTGAAGCCCGGGTGGGAGGGGTGGCGCCGCCGGGCCGCGGCCAGCTCGGCGGACTCCCCGCCCTCCTCGCCCGCGTCCTCGGGCTCGTGGGCCGAGCCCTCGGCCTCCTCGGAGGGCTGCCGGGGCACGAAGGCCGCGCCCTCGCGCGGCCCGGCGAGCTGCCCGGAGTCGCTGAGCAGGTACCGCTCCAGCATGGCGTCCAGCAGCTCCTCGTCGGCCTCCGCGACCTCGTAGCCCAGGCCGCCGCGTCCGGCCAGCAGGGCGCCTGGCCCGTCGCCGTCCCGGGCGTCCTGCTCGGCCCAGTACGCGCGGGCCTCGGCCAGCTCGCGCTCGCGCTCCTCCGCCAGGGCCTGGGCCACGGCGGAGCGGATCTCCTCGGCGGGCGCCTGCCGGGCCGGGGGCACGGCGGCCCGGCCGGTCAGCTCGCGGCGCAGTGCGGTCAGCTCGCCCCGCAGGCCGCGGGCGGTGTGCAGGGCCGCTGCGCCCAGGGCGACGGCGGTGCCTGTGGTCACCAGCAGGATGACGGATATGGCGCTCACGGACTCGCTCCCAGTGCTCTCGGTCCCTGACTTCTTATCTCAGGTTTCCGGGGCGCGGCCACGCCGTGCAGTGCAAAACGTCATGAAAACGACATCAAAGGACAGGACTTTGGTCCGGAAAGCCCCCCGCTCACCCGCTCTGACCTGCGGGTTCACGGGAGGCTCCGGCGTGCATCACATCCCGGGTCCGCTTCGATATCGCGTCGGTATACGGGGTGTTCGGGATCACACGCGCCCCAGGAGCCTCACCGGCACCTGGGAGAACGCGTGTCACGGGAAGGGACGGTGGCCCCTCGCCTCAGGAGAGCCGCTCGATGATCATGGCCATGCCCTGGCCGCCGCCGACGCACATGGTCTCCAGGCCGAACTGCTTGTCGTGCCACTGGAGGGAGTTGATCAGCGTGCCGGTGATCCGGGCGCCGGTCATCCCGAAGGGGTGGCCCACCGCGATGGCCCCGCCGTTGACGTTGAGCCGGTCCACGTCCAGGCCAAGGTCGCGGTAGGAGGGGATCACCTGCGCGGCGAACGCCTCGTTGATCTCGGCCAGGTCGATGTCCCCGATGCTCATCCCGGCCAGCGCCAGGGCCCGCTCGGTGGCGGCCACGGGGCCGTAGCCCATGATCTCGGGGGAGAGGGCCGAGACGCCGGTGGAGACGACGCGGGCCAGCGGCGTGATGCCCAGCTCGCGGGCCTTGACGTCCGACATGATCACCAGCGCGGCGGCGCCGTCGTTGAGCGGACAGCAGTTGGCCGCCGTGACCCGGCCGTCGGGGCGGAAGACCGGCTTCAGGCCCGCCACGCCCTCCATCGTGACCCCAGGGCGCGGGCCGTCGTCCGCCGAGACCACCGTGCCGTCCGGCGTGGTGACGGGCGTGATCTCGCGCTGCCAGAAGCCGTCCGCGAGCGCCTTCTCGGCGAGGTTCTGCGAGCGGACGCCGAACTCGTCCATCTCGGCGCGGGTGACGCCCTTCAGGCGCGCGAGGTTCTCCGCGGTCTGGCCCATGGCGATGTAGACGTCGGGCAGCTCGCCCTGCGCGCGCGGGTCCTCCCACTCCGCGCCCTCCTGCTCGGCGCGGGCGGCGGTGCGCGCCTCGGCGTCCGCGAACAGGGGGTTGTGGGTGCCCGGCATGTTGTCCGAGGTGCCGTTGACCGCGCGGGAGACCATCTCCACGCCCGCGGAGATGAACACGTCGCCCTCGCCCGCCTTGATGGCGTGGAAGGCCATCCGCGTGGTCTGCAGCGAGGAGGCGCAGTACCGGGTGACCGTGGCGCCGGGCAGGGTGTCCAGGCCGAGCTGCACCGCGACGACGCGAGCCAGGTTGTGCCCCTGCTCGCCGCCGGGCATGCCGCAGCCGAGCAGCAGGTCGTCGATCTGCGCCGGGTCGAGCTGCGGCACCTTCTCCAGCGCCGTGCGCACGATGGTGGTGGTCAGGTCGTCGGGGCGGACGTCCTTGAGCGAGCCCTTGAAGGCGCGCCCGATGGGGGAGCGGGCGGCGGAGACGATCACTGCTTCGGGCATCGGGACCTCCAGGCGGCTGCTGACACGGATACCCGAAGCGAAGTTACCCTCAGGTAGCCTCCGGTGTCACCTGCCGGGACACGTGATCCGCGTCCCGCTCCGGCAGCAGCAGCCTACGGCGGCGCAGCCGCAGCCGCGCCCAGGGCGTGCGCCGCCCGCCCCCCGCACCCCCCGGAAGGCCCTCGGCCGCGCTGACCTCCGTGCCCTCCCGCGCCGCGGCCCGCGCCGCCGCGTCCGCCACCGGCAGCACCCGCTCCCGCCGCCGCGGCAGCCCCGGGCGTTCCTCCGCCGGCCAGGCCCCGACCGCGTCGCACACCGTGGGCAGCAGCGCCATCGCCGCCGTCGCGTACCCATCCGCCGAGGGGTGGTAGCGGTCCGGCCCGAACAGCTCGCGCGGGTGGGCGGCGAACTCCGGCCCCAGCAGCGCGCCCAGCGACACCGTCCGCCCGCCCAGCTCCACCACCGCGATCGTCTGCGCCGCCGCCAGCCGCCGGCACAGCCGCCGCGCGATCCACCGCAGCGGCTGCCCCACCGGCTCCACCGACCCCAGGTCCGGGCAGGTGCCCACCACCACCTCGCACCCGGCCGTCCGCAGCCGCGCCACCGCCTCCGCCAGGTACTTCACGGAGCGCGCCGGCGGGACGCGCCCGGTGATGTCGTTCGCCCCCACGACGATCACGCACACGTCCGGCACCGGCGCGCGGCCCGGCTCGGTCAGGAGCAACGACACCTGCCGCTCCAGATCGGCCGAACCCGCTCCCGAGAGCGCCACGTTGTGCAGCTCCACCGGCCGCTCCGAGACCGCCGCAAGCCCCGAGGCCAGCAGCGCCCCCGGCGTCTGCGCGGCCCGGCGCACCCCGAGACCCGCGGCGGTCGAGTCCCCCAGCAGCGCCAGCCGCCACGGCGGCCCCGGGCGGGCCGCGAAGTCCTGGCCGTAGATGCCCTCCGCCGAGGGCGCCTCCTCGTGCCGCCCGCCGTCCCTCACCCGCCGCCGGGCGCACTTCACCTCGGTGAGGACCAGGCCCGCCGCGGCCCCGCCCAGCAGGCCGATCCCCCCGCCCCCGTACGCCGCCGCGGTCGCGATCCTGCGTGCCACCCTCGCGCTCGCCATGTCGTTTCGCTCCCGCTTCGTCCGTGCTGTCCCTTCGCTTGTGTGCTGCCCACCCCGCCCGCCCCCGCAACGCCCGCGCCCCGCCTGTCCCCCGACTAGGGTGGCGTGCGGAGGGCGGAGGAACCCGCCCCTGACGTGCGGAGAACCAGGTGCAGTATCACGAGTCGATGATCGAACTGGTCGGCAACACCCCGCTGGTGAGGCTGTCCGCGGTGACGGCGGGCATCCAGGCGACCGTGCTGGCCAAGATGGAGTACTTCAACCCCGGTGGCTCCGTGAAGGACCGCATCGCGCTGCGGATGATCGAGGCGGCCGAGGAGTCCGGCGAGCTGCGCCCCGGCGGCGTCATCGTCGAGCCGACCTCGGGCAACACCGGCGTCGGCCTGGCCATCGTGGCCCAGCGCAAGGGCTACCGCTGCGTCTTCGTCTGCCCCGACAAGGTGTCCACCGACAAGATCAACACCCTGCGCGCGTACGGCGCCGAGGTCGTGGTCTGCCCCACCGCCGTGGACCCCGAGCACCCCGACTCGTACTACAACGTCTCCGACCGCCTGGTGCGCGAGACCCCCGGCGCCTGGAAGCCCGACCAGTACAGCAACCCGCACAACCCCCGCTCCCACTACGAGACCACAGGCCCCGAGCTGTGGAAGCAGACCGAGGGCCGGATCACCCACTTCGTCGCGGGCGTCGGCACCGGCGGCACCATCACCGGCACCGGCCGCTACCTCAAGGAGGTCAGCGGCGGCCGGGTCCGGGTGATCGGCGCCGACCCGGAGGGCTCGGTGTACTCCGGCGGCAGCGGCCGTCCCTATCTCGTCGAGGGCGTGGGCGAGGACTTCTGGCCCGAGGCCTACGACCGCGGCGTGGCCGACGAGATCGTGGCCGTCTCCGACAAGGACTCCTTCCGTATGACCCGCCGCCTGGCCCGCGAGGAGGGCATGCTCGTGGGCGGCTCCTGCGGCATGGCCGTCGTCGGCGCGCTGCGCGTGGCCCGGCGCCTGGGCCCGGAGGACGTGGTCGTGGTCCTGCTGCCGGACGGCGGGCGCGGCTACCTCAGCAAGATCTTCAACGACGAGTGGATGGCCGACTACGGCTTCCTCGCGGGCGGCGAGCCCGCCACCCGGGTCGCCGACGTGCTGCGCCGCAAGGAGGGAGGCCTGCCCTCGCTGGTCCACATGCACCCCGGCGAGACGGTCGGGCAGGCCATCGACGTGCTGCGCGAGTACGGCGTCTCGCAGATGCCGGTGGTCAAGCCGGGGGCCGGGCACCCGGACGTGATGGCCGCCGAGATCGTCGGCTCGGTGGTCGAACGCGAGCTGCTGGACGCCCTGTTCACCGAGCGGGCCGCGCTGGACCACCCGCTGGAGCGGCACATGAGCCCGCCACTGCCGCACGTCGGCTCCGGGGAGCCGGTGGGCGACCTGATGGCCGTCCTGGAGGGCGCGGACGCGGCCGTGGTCCTCGTGGACGGCAAGCCGGCCGGGGTGGTCAGCCGCCAGGACCTGCTGGCGTTCCTCGCCCGCGAGGATTAGGGGCGGCGGGCGTGGCCAACGGCCGCGGCGGGCGCCACGGAACGGCCGCGGCGGGGGCCGCGCGAAGGCACGGCGGGCCCGGTGCGGGACCCCGGGCAACGGATCCCGAAGTGTCACGGCCGGGCAACGCCTCGTTAACACCGGTCCGGCAGAGTTCTGGATGTCGGCACCAAGGACCTCCGGAGCGGCTCCCGGACCTCCCTGGTCGCCCGGATGCGAGGCCCCGACCCGGCCCGCGTCCCCGCGGGGACCGCCGTCGTCCCGCCCCTGGCGTTACCGCCGGGGTGCGGCGGTCCCCGCCAACTTCCTCCCGGCCCGAGGGCCGGTCCCGTGGGCGGCTCCCGCCCCGGAAGCCTTTCCCGCCGGGCCCGGCGCCAGTCCTCCGGCCCCGGGTCCCGAGGGCTCAGTCCCAGTCGTCGCGCTTGCGGTCCGGGTCCCGCTGGATCACGATGTGCCGCGCGGCGTAGCAGGCGTTGACGCCCACGATGCCGCCCCAGCACACCAGCAGGCCCGCGAGGTTGGTCTGTACCGCGGCGATGGCGGACAGCGGGATGGCCAGCACCAGCGACAGCGCCGCCAGGCCGAAGGCCGCGCCCGGCCCCTGCACGCCCTCGCCGCCCCCGGCCGGGGGCCGGCCGCCGCGCGCGACGACCATCTGGTGCTCGGCGAGCTGGCGGCGGACCCGCTTGTCCACCGTGGCGGCGATGCGCTGCTCGACCTTCTCCAAAAACGACTCCACCAGCTCGGGCTCATACGTCTCGCCCAGTTCCCTGCGGGTCTGCACGGCGGCGTCGAGGTCCTTGCGCAGATCGGTGTCGCGGGCGAGGTCGGAATCACGGCCACTCGTCATGGCGCCCACCGTAAGGCCACGCGGCCCGTGCGGCACGGGGGATAGCCCCCCTATCGCCCCGGCGGCGGACCCCTCCCGCGCCGCCCCCGCCTCAGCAGTCGCCGCCGTACTCCGCGACCAGCTCCGCCGTGCTCTGGGGTCGCCGCAGCACGGTGAACGCCACGCTTCCGTCCCCGCCGACCCCTGTCACCGCGTTCTCCCCCAGGCTTCTCCCCCGAACTCCTCCCCCGGACTCCGTCTGGGAGGTGCCCTTAGGGGGGACCCCCACGGGGGTGCCCCCATCTCCGCCCGCGCGGCCCAGTGCGGGCGTCGTCACCGTCCGCGGCCCGGCAGCCGCGCTGGGGGTACCTGCCTCCCCCGGGCTTCGCCCGGGGGGACCCCCACGCGGGGGAGCGTCGCTCACCGTGTAGCCGAGGACGCCGGGGCGCGGGAGGGCGTTGTAGCCGAAGGGCGTGGAGAAGTAGTACGCGCCCGTGTCCAGCAGGGCGACCAGGTCGCCGGGGGACAGCAGCGGCAGGGGGCGTTCGCGGGCCACCAGGTCGCCCGCGAAGCAGCAGGGGCCCGCCACGTCCTGGGGCACGGGCGGCCCCGACAGCGGGCGGCCGTCCGGGCCGTAGGCGGCCAGCCGCAGGGGCCAGGAGGCGGGCGCGAACACCGTGCGCACCGCGACCTGTGCCCCGGCGTGCGTGACGGCGATCGCGCGCCCGCCCGCCGACTTGGTGTACTCCACGCGCGCCAGGACCGCCCCGGCCTTCGCCAGCAGCGACCGCCCGAACTCGGTGACCAGCCCGTACCTCCCGTCGAACAGCCCCGGCACCCGGGCGCGCAGCACCCCCGCGTACTCCGCGAAGGAGGGGGAGACCTCCTCGGAGGCGAAGTTGACCGGCAGCCCGCCGCCGATGTCGAGCGTGTCCACCTGCCGTCCCCCCGGCGCCCCCGCGTTGATCTCCTCGGCCAGCTCCCACAGGGCGGCCACGCCCGCCGCCATCCGCTCCAGCGGGACGCCCTGGGAGCCGGTGTGGCAGTGCAGGCGGGTCAGCCACGGCCGTTCCCGGTAGGCGCGCAGCACCCACTCGCGCGCCCCCGGGTCGCGCAGCGGCACCCCGAACTTCGAGGTGGCCGTCGCCGTGCTCATCGCGTCGATCGCGCCTCCGCCGACCTGGGGGTTCACCCGGATCCCGAACGCCCCGCCCCGGCCCTCGCCCCCGGCGAGCAGCGCGTCGAGGCGGGCCAGCTCCTGCGGGTTGTCGACGTTCAGGGCAACGCCCAGGGCCACCGCCTCGCGCAGCTCGGCCGCCGTCTTGGCGGGCGAGTCCAGCACGATCCGCTGCGGGGCCACGCCTGCGGCGCGGGCCAGCGCCAGCTCCCCGGGGCTGGCCACCTCGCAGCCGATCCCGAGCCCGTCCAGCAGCCGCAGCACGGGCACGAGCGACCCGGCCTTGACGGCGAAGGTGTGCAGGACGGGCGTCCCCGGCGCGGCCACGGCCTCGAACGCCTCCCGCAGCGCGCGGGCGGCCTCCCGCACCCCGTCCAGGTCGAGCAGCGCGACCAGCGGCCGTTCGTCGGTGAGCAGGCCCCGGCGCAGGGCCGCGCGGACGGCCAGGTCGCGGCGGGCGGCGGGGCCGGCGGGCTCGGTCTCGGTGGGCACCATGCACCCCAGCGAAGCACGCCGCCCCCCGGCGCGGCACGGCCCGCGGCGGACCGGCCCGGAACGCCCGGCTGTCGGCCCCCGATGATCAGCCCTATCGTGGACAGAGCCTGCGCATACGCCGATCCGGCGAGGAGGCCGGCCCATGGCACCTGACGCGTCACCCGGACCCCGCCCCGTGCGCGCGCCCCGCGGCAGCGCCCGCACCGCCCGCGGCTGGCCCCAGGAGGCCGCGCTGCGGATGCTCCAGAACAACCTCGACCCCGAGGTCGCCGAGCACCCCGACCAGCTCGTGGTCTACGGCGGCACCGGCAAGGCGGCCCGCGACTGGCGTTCCTTCGACGCGATGGTCGCCACCCTGCGCACCCTGGGCCCCGACGAGACGATGCTCGTCCAGTCCGGCCGCCCGGTGGGCGTGCTCACCACCCACGAGTGGGCGCCCCGCGTGCTGATCGCCAATTCCCACCTCGTGGGCGAGTGGGCGACCTGGGAGGAGTTCCGCCGCCTGGAACGCCTCGGGCTGACCATGTACGGCCAGATGACGGCCGGTTCGTGGATCTACATCGGCACCCAGGGCATCCTCCAGGGCACCTACGAGACCTTCGCGGCCGTGGCCGCCAAGCGCTTCGGCGGCTCCCTGGCCGGCACCCTCACCCTCACCGCGGGCCTGGGCGGCATGGGCGGCGCGCAGCCGCTGGCCGTCACCATGAACGGCGGCGCCGCGCTCTGCGTGGACTGCGACCCGCGGGCCGTCGAGCGCAGGATCGCCCACGGGTACCTGGACCTCGCGGCCGGCTCGCTGGAGGAGGGCCTGCGCCTGGCCCTCCGCGCCCGCGAGGAGCGCCGCCCGCTGTCCGTCGGCGTGGTGGGGAACGCCGCCGAGGCCCTGCCGCGGCTGCTGGAGCTGGGCGCCCCCGCCGACGTGGTGACCGACCAGACCTCGGCGCACGACCCGCTCTCCTACCTGCCGCTGGGCGTTCCGCACGAGGAGATGGCCGCCCGTGCGGCCGAGGACCCGGCGGCGTTCACCGCCCGTGCCCGGGAGTCGATGGCCCGGCACGTGGAGGCGATGGTCGGCTTCCTGGACGCAGGGGCGGAGGTCTTCGACTACGGCAACTCCATCCGCGGGGAGGCCCGACTGGCGGGCTACGCGCGGGCGTTCGACTTCCCCGGCTTCGTGCCCGCCTACATCCGGCCGCTGTTCTGCGAGGGCAAGGGCCCCTTCCGGTGGGCCGCGCTCTCCGGCGACCCGGCGGACATCGCGGCCACCGACCGGGCCGTGCTGGAGCTCTTCCCCGAGAACGAACCGCTGGCCCGCTGGATCACGCTGGCCCGGGAGCGGGTCCGCTTCCAGGGCCTGCCCGCCCGGATCTGCTGGCTGGGGTACGGCGAACGCGAGCGGGCGGGCGAGCGGTTCAACGCCATGGTCGCCTCGGGCGAGCTGGCCGCGCCGATCGTCATCGGCCGCGACCACCTCGACTGCGGCTCCGTCGCCTCGCCCTACCGCGAGACCGAGGCCATGCGCGACGGCTCCGACGCCATCGCCGACTGGCCCCTGCTGAACGCCCTGGTCAACGTCGCCTCCGGCGCCTCCTGGGTCTCCCTGCACCACGGCGGCGGCGTCGGCATGGGCCGCTCCCTGCACGCCGGGCAGGTCACGGTCGCGGACGGCACGCCCCGGGCCGCGGAGAAGATCCACCGCGTCCTGACCAACGACCCCGCCACGGGCGTTCTGCGCCACGCGGACGCGGGCTACGAGCGGGCGCTGGACGTGGCCGCCGAGAGGGACGTCCGCCTCCCGATGCGGGAGCAGCCGTGACCGGCCGGCCGGCCTCCGAGGCCGCCGCCTCCTTCCGGCGGATGTGGGCGGCGATCGAACCCGTGGGGCGGGCGGCCTCGGGCGGGTACCGGCGGTTCGCGTGGACGGAGGAGGACCGGGCGCTGCGGGAGTGGTTCCGGGCCGAGGCCGCCGCCCGCGGCCTGGCCTGCGAGAGCGACCGCAACGGCAACCTGTGGGCCCTCACCGGCGACGGCCCCGGCGCCGTCGTCGCCGGCTCGCACCTGGACTCCGTCCCCGACGGCGGCGCCTACGACGGCCCCCTCGGCGTCGTCTCCGCCTTCGCCGCCCTCGACGCCCTGCGCGCCCGCGGCGCCCGGCCCCTCCGTCCCCTGGGCGTGGCCGCCTTCGCCGAGGAGGAGGGCGCCCGGTTCGGCGTGGCCTGCGCCGGCTCCCGCCTGGCCTGCGGCCTCCTCGACCCGGGCGCGGCCCGCGCCCTGCGGGACGCCGAGGGGGTCACCCTGGAACGGGCCCTGGCCGCCGCCGGCCACGACCCCCAGGCCCTGGGCCCGGACCCCGAACGACTCGCCCGCCTCGGGGCGTTCGTCGAGCTGCACATCGAGCAGGGCCGCGCCCTGGACGGCACCGGCCACGCCGTCGGCCTGGGCTCCGGCATCCTGCCGCACGGCCGCTGGCGCCTGGACTTCCGCGGCGCCGCCGACCACGCGGGCACCACCCGCTTGGAGGACCGCCGCGACCCGATGCTCACCCACGCCCACACCGTCCTGGCCGCCCGCAAGCGCGCCCGCCAGGCCGGGGCCCTGGCCACCGTCGGCAAGGTCGCCGTCCACCCCGGCGGCGTCAACGCCGTCCCCGGCCGCGTCACCGCCTGGCTGGACGCCCGCGCCCCCGACGAGCCCACCCTGGCGGCCCTGGTGGAGGGCATCGCCCGCTCCGCGGCCGAGCGCGGCGAGCGCGACGGCGTGGCCGTCACGGTCACCCGCGAGTCCCACACTCCCGGCGTCGCCTTCGACCCCGCCCTGCGCGCCCGGCTCGCCGCCGTCCTCGGCGGCCCGCCCGAGCTGCCCACCGGCGCCGGACACGACGCCGGAATCCTCGCCTCGGCCGTTCCCACCGCCATGCTGTACGTGCGCAACCCGACGGGCGTCTCGCACGCCCCCGCCGAGCGCGTGGAGGAGGGGGACTGCCTCGCCGGCGTCGCGGCGCTGGCCGACGTACTGGAGGAGCTCGCGTGTCGCTGACCGCCCAGACGTACTGGTCCGAACTGGCCTGGCTGAACGGCACCCCCGAGCCCGGCGTGCTCCTGGCCACCGCCCCCGACGGCCTGATCACCCGCGTCGTCCCCGGCACCCCCGCGCCCCCCGCCGGGGCCGTCACCCTGCGCGGCCTGACCCTTCCCGGCCTGGCCAACGCCCACTCCCACGCCTTCCACCGCGCCCTGCGCTCCACCGTCCAGGTCGGCGCCGGCACCTTCTGGACCTGGCGCAGCACCATGTACGACGCGGCCGGCCGCCTCACCCCCGACACCTGCTACCTCATCGCCCGCGCCGCCTACGCCGAGATGGCCCTGGCGGGCGTCACCTGCGTCGGGGAGTTCCACTACGTGCACCACCAGCCCGGCGGCATCCCCTACGGGGACCCCAACGTCATGGCCCAGGCCCTGACCGCCGCCGCGGCCGAGGCCGGCATCCGCCTGACCCTGCTCGACACCTGCTACCTCGCCGCCGGCTTCGGCCGCGCCCCCGAGCGCGCCCAGCTCCGCTTCGCCGACGCCTCCGCCGAGGACTGGGCCGCGCGCGCCGCCGCCCTGCGCGGCAACGCCACCACCCGCGTCGGCGCCGCCATCCACTCCGTGCGCGCCGTCCCCGCCGACGCGCTGGCCACCGTCGCCGCCTGGGCCGCCGAGCGCGAGGCCCCCCTGCACGTCCACCTCTCCGAGCAGCCCTCGGAGAACGCCGACTGCCTCGCCGCCCACGGCCTCACCCCCGCCGCCCTGCTGGACGCGCACGGCGCGCTGGGCCCGCGCACCACCGCCGTGCACGCCACCCACCTCACCGACGAGGACATCGCGCTGCTCGGCCGCACCGGCACCGCCGTCTGCCTGTGCCCCACCACCGAGGCGGACCTCGGCGACGGCATCGGCCCCGCCGCCCGGCTGCGCGCGGCCGGCAGCCCCCTGTGCCTGGGCAGCGACAGCCACGCCGTCATCGACCTGCTCGCCGAGGCCCGCGCCCTGGAGCTGCACCAGCGCCTGGCCGGGCGCTCCCGCGGCCACTTCACGGCCGGCCAACTGCTGGGCGCCGCCTCGGAGTACGGGCACGCCGCCCTCGGCTGGCCCGAGGCCGGCCGCCTGGAGCCGGGCGCCACCGCCGACTTCACCACCGTCGCGCTGGACTCCGTGCGCACGGCCGGCCCCCCGGCCCGACTCGCCCCCGAGGCCGCCGTGTTCGCGGCCACCGCCGCCGACGTGCGGCACACGGTCGTCGCCGGCCGCCACATCGTCCGCGACGGCCACCACCAGCTCCTCCCGGACGTCCCCGGCGAACTCGCCCGCGCCGTAAGGGCGGTGCGCGAGCAACGCTGACCTGGCAGGGTGTCGGGAACGCCGCGCGCCGCGCGGCCCGGGGAGGGGGCACCATGAGCGAGGAACTGACCCGGCCGCCGGAGGAGGACGCCCCCGCCACCGCGCCGCCCGCGCCTCAACCCCGTGGCCTGGGACGGCCGTTCTGGACCCTGTGGTCGGCCACCACCCTCACCAACCTCGGCCAGGGCGCCACCGGCATCGCCTTCCCGTGGCTGGCGACCACCCTCACCTCAGACCCGGTGCTCGTCGCCCTGGCCGCCGCCGCCCAGCGGCTGCCCTGGCTGCTGTTCAGCCTCCCCGCCGGGGTGCTGGCCGACCGCCTCGACCGGCGCCGGGTCATGGTCGCGATGAGCGCGGCCCGCGCGGCGGCCGTCGGCCTCGTCGGCCTGCTGGTCGCGCTGGACGCGCTGACCCTGCCGCTGCTCCTGGCCTGCGCGCTGCTGCTGGGCTTCGGCGAGGTGCTCTTCGACAACACCTCCCAGGTGCTGCTGCCCTCCGTGGTGCCGCGCGACCGGCTGACCCGCGCCAACGGCCGCCTGATGTCCACGATGATCGTGACCGAGGACTTCCTGGCCCGCCCCCTGGGCGGCGCGCTGACCGGCCTGGCCCTGGCCGCGCCGTTCTTCTTCGACGCCGGGGCCGCCGCCCTGGCGCTGGTCGCCCTGCTCCTGCTGCCCGGCTCCTACCGCGCCGCGGCCCCCGGCGGCGCCGGCGCCGCCGGGGTCCGGAGCATGCGGCGCGAGATCGCCGAGGGCCTGGGCTGGCTGTGGCGGCACACGGTCCTGCGCCGCCTGGCGCTGACCCTCGGCGCGGTCACCGGCGCCCTCTCCGCTGCCCAGGCCGTCTACGTCCTGTACGCCCAGGAGGTGCTGGGCCTGGGCCCGGTCGCCTTCGCCGTGCTGGCCTCGGCGGGCGGCCTCGGCGCCCTGCTCGGCGGCTTCCTGGCCGCGCCCGTCAGCCGCCGCCTCGGCCCCTCCGGCGTGCTGTCCGCGGTGCTCGCCGTGGACGTGGTGGTCTACGCGATCGCCGGGCTGGCCTCGCACGCGGTGCTGGTGGGGGCGGCCATGTCCGTCAGCGGGTTCGGCGTGGTGCTGTGGAACGTCGTCACCGTCTCGCTGCGGCAGACGGTCATCCCCGACCACCTGCTGGGCCGGGTCAACGGCGCCTACCGGCTGCTTGGCTGGGGCGCGATCCCGCTGGGCATGGCGGCGGGCGGCGCCCTGGCCGCCCTGACCGAGCCCCTGTGGGGCCGCGAGGCGTCCCTGCGCGTCCCGCTCCTCGTGGCGGCTGCCTCCCTGGCCCTGACGGCCCTCTTCGTCCGCCGCCGCCTGAGCCCCCGCATCCTGCGCGAGACCCTGGGCGAAACGCCCTGACCGCGGCCGTCCGTCAACGACCGTGCGCGGCCGGGACATTCACGGCGAACCGCCGCGGCGCGGGACGTCACCGCCGTGAGCGGCCCGGACGTCCGCGGGCGGCGCCGTCCCGGCGCGACGCGTCAACGGCCGCGCCCGCCGCAGGCGTTCCCCAACGGCCGTGCCCGCCCCGGCCGTTCACCGCCCGCCGTGCCCGCCCCGGGCGTTCAGCCCGTAGCCGCCGCCCAGGCGCGGGCCTTCGTCAGGGCCTCGGCGTGCAGGGCCTCGCCGGCGGCGATGACGCGGGGACGCAGCTCGGGAGCCGTGGTCAGGGCGCGGAAGAGGAACGCGGAGGTCACCTCGTGGTCCGGCCGGTGCACGACCTCCACCCGGTCCCCGGCCCGCACCGGGCCGGGCCGCAGCACCCGGAAGTAGACACCCGGCCTGGCCCCGGCCGTGAAGCGCTTGACCCAGCCGTCCACCCCCAGACGCCCCGCGAAGGTGCGGCACGGGATGCGCGGGGAGGTGGCCTCCAGCAGCAGCGCGGGGCCCAGCCGCCAACGCTCCCCGATCAGAACGGCGTTGACGTCGATGCCCGCGGTGGTGAGGTTCTCGCCGAAGAGGCCGTTGGACAGCTCCCGGCCCAGGGCCGCCTCCCAGTGGTCCAGGTCCTCGCGGGCGTAGGCGTAGACGGCCTGGTCGTCCCCGCCGTGGTGGTCCAGGTCGCAGACGGCGTCCCCGGCCAGCCCGCTGCCGCCCACCCCGGCCGGCCCCGGCGCGGACACCTCGACGGGCCCCTGCACGGGGCGTTTGTCGATGCCCGTGAGCCCGCCGGGGGCCCGGGTGTCGGGTGAGGGGCGCGGGCGGCCCACGTTCACGGTGAGCACGCGGGGCGTGGCGGACGTGGGCGGAACGGCCGGGTCGGCGGCGTCGGTGCGCGGCATGCCCGCGACCCTAACCGCCCGCCGTCCCCCGGGTCCCGCGCATTTCGCGGGGACCCGGGGGACGGCGGGCGGGGGCGGGCGTCAGTCCTCGGCCATCAGGCCGCGGCGCAGGCGGCCCAGCGTGCGGGCGAGCAGGCGGGAGACGTGCATCTGCGAGATGCCCAGCTCCTCGCCGATCTCGGACTGCGTCATGTTCGCCACGAAGCGCAGCGAGAGGATCTTCCGGTCCCGCGGCGCCAGCTCGGCGATCAGCGGCTTGAGGGACTCGATGTACTCGATGCCCTCCAGGCCGTGGTCCTCGTAGCCGATGCGGTCGGCCAGGGCGCCCTCGGAGTCGTCCTCCTCGGGCTGGGCGTCCAGGGAGCTGGCGGTGTAGGCGTTCGAGGCGGCCATGCCCTCCACGACCTCGTCCTCGCTGATGCCCAGGCGCTCGGCCAGCTCGGCGACGGTGGGGGAGCGGTCCAGCTTCTGCGCCAGCTCGTCGCCCGCCTTGGCGAGGTCGAGCCGCAGCTCCTGAAGCCGCCGCGGCACCCGGACCGACCAGGAGGTGTCGCGGAAGAAGCGCTTGATCTCGCCGATGATGGTCGGCATGGCGAAGGTGGGAAACTCCACCCCGCGGTCGGCCTCGAAGCGGTCGATCGCCTTGATCAGCCCAATGGTGCCGACCTGGACGATGTCCTCCATGGGCTCGCTGCGGGAGCGGAATCTCGACGCGGCGTACTTCACCAGCGCCAGGTTCAGCTCGACGAGGGTGTTGCGTACGTAGGCGTACTCGTGGGTGCCTTCTTCGAGGAGCTTCAGCCGTGCGAAGAGGCTCTTGGACAAGGCGCGCGCGTCCTGCGGGGCGACCTCGTCGAAGGGGGGGATCTCGGGCAGGGGTGCCAGCGCGTCCTCCGCCGCGGCGCCCTGCGCCGGAGCGGCGCCGCCGGTGGGGTCGGCGGAATCAGCGGAAGCAGCGGGAATCTGAATGCGAGCGGCCGGTGACATGTCTCTGTCCTCCGTGGTTTCTCGGCATATGGCTGCCGAAGCCATGTGCACTGCGGGGTGCGGCGCCTCCGAGGCCGGCGAGTGAATACGGACGTTCACTAGACCTACCCGCTGCACGGCGGCCATGGCAAGCCTGCTCCACCCGAATTGCATTCTTTGTCCGGGTTGTTCGGGTGTTGGCTCGCGGATTGACGGGCTAAGGTTTCGAACCTAGCCAGGACCGCGCTCCGATCCGAAGGGGGCTGCATGGACCGTGCGATGCCGGGCGAGACGAACCGGCGCCAGCTGGCGGTCGCCGTGCGGCGCATGGGCGCTTCCGCGGTGGTCTCGCCGGCGGGTGAGCTGGATCACCACACGGCCGAGAAGCTGCGGACGACGCTCCACGACTGCGTCGCCGAGGGCTGCCCCCGCATCGTGATCGACTGTTCGGGCCTGGAGTTCTGCGATTCCACCGGGCTGAACGTCCTCCTCGGGACGCGGATGGAGGCCGAGGCCGCCGGTGGCCAGGTCCACCTCGCCGGCATGCGCCCGATCGTCGCCCGCGTCTTCGAGATCACCGGCGCCGGTGCCGTCTTCACCGTGCACCGGAATCTGGACGACGCGCTGGCGGCCCTCCCGGGCGAGTGAGCCGGGCGCGGCGGCGGGGCCCGCTGTACGGAAGCGGGTCCGTCGCGTCACACTATTGCCGGGAACGGGCGGGTGTGGTCCCCGCCCGGCGGGGCAGGAGACCATCACGCCGGCCCCGGCACCGGGGCCCGGCGCAGCCGGCCGGCGCACCAGGGCCCGCCGGCGGGATCGGGACCACGCGGATCAGTCAGCCACGGGCGCGGCGATGCGGTGAGGGGAGGCGCCATTGAGTACCACCCGGCCGTTCGCCGGGGACGGGGGCGGACCCGGCCCCCGGGACCGGGATCAGCTGTCCGAGCCCCTCCTCCAGGTGCGCACTCTCCACCTGGCCGGCGCCCCCGGAGTCGTCGCCCGCGCTCGCGAGTTCGCCCGCGCGGCCCTGCACGACTGGGACTGGCTGCCCGCCACCACCGAGGAGCAGCGCGCCGCCGCGGAGGACGTGCTGCTGGTCGTCTCCGAGCTGGTGACCAACGCCTGCCTGCACGCCGGCGGCCCCGAGGAGGTCCGCATCGGCCGGGGCACCAAGCTGCTGCGGATCGAGGTCAGCGACCGCGCCCAGGGCGTTCCCGCCCTCCAGACCACCCGCGCCGCCGGGAAGCCGGGCGGGCACGGCATGTTCATCGTGCAGCGGCTGTGCCTGGACTGGGGCGTGCTGCGCGACGCTGGGGCCCCGCCCGGGACCGGCGCCAAGACCGTCTGGGCCGAGCTGGCCGCCCCCACCCAGGACTGACCCCCTTCCCGCCCCTCGCCGTTCCTCCCCGCGCCCCCTCGTGCCCCGCTCCGCTCCCGTCGGCGTTCCTGGCAGGTCAGCCAAGGCCGTCTACCATCGGGCCCATGACCCGAGTACTGCTCGCCGAGGACGACGCGTCCATCTCGGAGCCGCTGGCCCGAGCGCTGCGCCGCGAGGGATACGAGGTAGAGGTGCGGGAGGACGGCCCCGGGGCGCTGCGGGCGGGGCTGCGGGGGGACGTGGACCTGGTCGTCCTCGACCTGGGCCTGCCGGGGATGGACGGCCTGGAGGTGTGCCGAAGACTTCGCACCGAGGGACACGGCCTGCCCGTCCTGGTGCTCACCGCCCGCGCCGACGAGGTGGACACCGTGGTCGGCCTGGACGCCGGCGCCGACGACTACGTCACCAAGCCGTTCCGGCTGGCCGAGCTGCTGGCCCGGGTCCGGGCCCTGCTGCGGCGGGGCAGCGCGGAGTCCGGCGCCGCCGCCCCGGCCGTGCACGGCATCAGGATCGACGTCGAGTCCCACCGCGCGTGGATGGGCGAGGAGGAGCTGCACCTCACCGCCAAGGAGTTCGACCTGCTGCGCGTCCTGGTCCGGGACGCAGGGCGCGTGGTCACCCGCGAGCAGCTTATGCGCGAGGTCTGGGACACCACCTGGTGGTCCTCCACCAAGACGCTGGACATGCACATCTCCTGGCTGCGCAAGAAGCTCGGCGACGACGCGGCCAATCCCCGCTACATCGCCACCGTGCGGGGAGTGGGTTTCCGCTTCGAGAAGAGCTGACGGGGGCCCCGGCATGCGCCGCCGTCTGATCAACTCCACCCTCGCCGTCGTCCTGGTCGTCGTCGCGGTCTTCGGGGTCTCGCTCTTCCTCGTCGAGGCCCGCTCCATCGAGTCCAGCGCCCGCGACGGCCTCGTGGCAGAGGTCTCCCGCCTGCTCGGCGACGTCGAGAGCCGCATCGCCAACGACGAGCCGGTCACCGCCGAGGCCATGCGTGCCGCCGCCCCGGCCAAGCGCTACGTGCGCATCGAGATGCCCGGCCAGCCCGTGGTCGAGCTGGGCAGCGAGCTGGCCGGCAAGGAGCTGATGACCGCCGAGGAGACCGGCGTCCACGGCGAGACGATCACCGTGGGCCAGCCCGAGAGCATGGTCGACGACGAGATCGGGCGGATGCTCACCATCATCCTGATCGTCGCCCTGCTCGCCGTCATCGCCGCCGCCCTGCTGGCCGTCCGGCAGGCCCACCGGGTGGCCGCGCCCCTGACCGACCTGGCCGAGACGGCGGAACGCCTGGGCTCGGGCGACCCGCGCCCGCGCCACCGCCGGTACGGGGTCGAGGAGCTGGACCGGGTGGCCGACGTGCTGGACGCCAGTGCCGAGCGCATCGCCCGGATGCTCACGGCCGAACGCCGACTGGCCGCCGACGCCTCCCACCAGCTCCGGACGCCGCTGACGGCGCTCACCATGCGCCTGGAGGAGATCATCGGCACCGAGGACCCGGGTACGGTCAAGGAGGAGGCCGCCATCGCCCTGGCCCAGGTCGAGCGCCTGACGGACGTCGTGCAGCGCCTCCTGACCAACTCCCGTGATCCCAAGCTCGGTTCGGCCGTCGGCTTCGACCTGGACGAGATCGTTCTCCAGCAGGCCGAGGAGTGGCGGCCCGCCTACCGCAGCGCGGGCCGCGTCATCGTCCACTCCGGTCGGCCCGGCCTGCGCGCGGTGGGCACGCCGGGCGCGGTCTCCCAGGTGCTGGCCTGCCTGGTGGAGAACTCCCTGATGCACGGCTCGGGAACGGTCGCCCTGCGCACCCGGACCACCGGCAACCAGGCCGTGATCGAGGTCACGGACGAGGGCCCGGGGGTCCCGGCCGAGCTGGGCGCCCGCGTCTTCGAGCGCACGGTCAGCGGCCACAACTCCACGGGCCTGGGCCTGGCCGTCGCCCGCGACCTGGCCGAGGCGGACGGCGGCCGCCTCGAACTCCTCCAGCAACGACCGCCGATCTTCGCGCTCTTCCTGAGCCGCGAAGCGGATCAGGCGCACCGGAAGGGGCTGGCCCGCGGAGCGGATCAGGGCGACGGCCGCGGTCAGCGCCGCGGGGCGGATCACGCCGATGACGGGGGTTCGAGCCGCGGGGCGGATCACGCCGATGACAGGGGTCAGGGCCGCGGAGCGGATCAGGGCGACGGCCGCGGTCAGGGCCGCGAAGCGGATCAGACGGGCGAGGGGGGTTCGAGCCGAGAGCCGGATCAGGTCACGGAGGGGGGCACCGGCCGCGAGGCAAAACGGGTCGCCCGGCGGGGGCCAGGGCAGGCCGCCCGTCCGCGAAGCGGACCATGAGCGGGAGCGCCGGGCCGGGGCGCAAGCCCCGCCGCGGCGCCGCGCGTACCTGCCGGGCCACGGCGTGATCCCGTACCGGCCCGGCCGCCCGCAGGGCATGGCTCAGGGCGTCGGGGACGGACCCGCGCGGACCGGCTCGGGGGGCGGGGCGGATGTTTCGGGGGCCGGTGCTGTGCGGAAGACCCACGTGCGGTAGGACCAGAAGCGGAAGAGGGAGCCGATGCCCAGACCCAGGACGTTCTTCGCGAGGTTGTCGGCCAGCGGCGACGTGAAGCCGAGGCCGTAGTGGGAGAGGGCGAGCAGGCCGTTCTCGATGATCATGCCGACGCACGAGAAGAGCAGGAAGAGGCTGGCCTCCCGGCTGCGCCGCGACTTGTCCCGGTCGCGATACGTCCAGTGCCGGTTCCCGAAGTAATTCGTGCAGATCGCGGCGGTCGTTGCTATCACCCCCGAGCGCACGGGCGCGAGCCCGGCCCCCTGGGTGCAGAGATTGAACACCACGACGTTGACCAGAAAGCCGAACGCCCCGACCGCGCCGAATTTCGCGACCTCGTCGGCGAGGCCGCGCAAGCGGTCACGGAACGTGGGCGAATCCGTCATGGCGGCCATGCTAACCAGCCTTTTCCCGCCGCCGCTCATGTGGCTCCCTCGCCCGCTGCCCGACCCGGCCCGACCGCCGCTCTCCGATGGACGAGCGCGGGTGCCCGACGGTTCCCCGCCGCCCGTTACTCTGGGTGCGTGACATTTCCGGTGGTCGGCATCGTCGGGGGCGGCCAGCTCGCCCGCATGACCTTGGAGGCGGGCATTCCCCTCGGGGTCGGATTCCGGGTCCTCAGCGACGGCCCGGGGGATTCCGCGGCGCGCGTGGCGCCCGAGGTCACGGTCGGCGACTACCGCGACCTGGACACCCTGCGGGCCTTCGCCCGCGGCTGCGACGTGCTCACCTTCGACCACGAGCACGTGCCCGCCGCCCACCTCCGGGCCCTGGAGGCCGAGGGCGTGACGCTGCGCCCCGGCGCCGCCGCCCTGATCCACGCGCAGGACAAGGGCGTGATGCGCGCCCGCCTGACCGAGCTGGGCATCCCCTGCCCGCGGCACCGGATCGTCGACGGCCCCGAGGACGTGCGCCGTTTCGCCGAGGCCGACGAAGGGGCCGCCGGGTGGCCCGTGGTCCTGAAGACCGTGCGCGGCGGCTACGACGGCAAGGGCGTGTGGGTGGTCCGCTCCGCCGAGGCGGCCCGCGCCACCGAGGATCCCTTCCGCGCCGGGGTCCCGGTGCTCGCCGAGGAGCTGGTGGACTTCACCCGCGAGCTGGCCGCCGGCGTGGTCCGCTCCCCGCACGGCCAGGCGGTGGCGTACCCCGTCGTGGAGTCCGTGCAGGTCGACGGCGTCTGCGACACCGTGATCGCCCCCGCGCCCGGTCTGCCCGAGCCGCTGGCCCTGCACGCGCAGGAGCTGGCGTTGCGCGTCGCCAAGGAGCTGGACGTCACCGGGCACCTGGCCGTCGAGCTGTTCGAGACCGCGGACGGCCGCCTGCTGGTCAACGAGCTGGCCATGCGCCCCCACAACACGGGCCACTGGACGCAGGACGGCGCGGTGACCTCGCAGTTCGCCAACCACCTGCGGGCCGTCCTGGACCTGCCGCTGGGCGACCCGCGCCCCCGCGCGCCGTGGACCGTGATGACCAACGTCCTGGGCGGCGACTACCCCGACCTGTACCCGGCGTTCCTGCACTGCATGGCGCGCGACCCGGGCCTGAAGATCCACCTGTACGGAAAGGACGTGAAGCCCGGCCGCAAGGTCGGCCACGTCACCGCCTTCGGCGCCGACCTGGACGAGGTCCGCGAGCGGGCCCGGCACGCCGCCGACTACCTGCGAGGAGTCATCGACGAATGAGCGGCACGTCCCCCCTGGTCGGCATCGTGATGGGCTCGGACTCCGACTGGCCGGTGATGCGCGCCGCGGCCGAGGCCCTGGACGAGTTCGCCGTCCCGTACGAGGCGGACGTGGTCTCCGCGCACCGCATGCCGCACGAGATGGTGGCCTACGGCGAGCAGGCCGCCGCCCGCGGCCTGAAGGCGGTGATCGCGGGCGCGGGTGGCGCGGCCCACCTGCCGGGCATGCTCGCCTCGCTGACGGCGCTCCCGGTCATCGGCGTCCCCGTCCCGCTGGCCCAGCTCAACGGCATGGACTCGCTGCTGTCCATCGTGCAGATGCCCGCGGGCGTCCCCGTGGCCACCGTCTCCATCGGCGGCGCGCGCAACGCCGGGCTCCTCGCCGTCCGCATCCTGGCCGCCCACGACCCGGAGCTGCGCGAGCGGATGGTGGCCTTCCAGGACGCGCTGCGCCTCCAGGCCACCGAGAAGGGACGCCGGCTGCGCGAGGCGCTGGCCCCGGCCCCGGCGGGCGGCCGGGGGTGAGCGGGCCCGCGCCGGAGGCCGAGGGGCCGGAGCTGGCCGAGGCCCGCCGGCTGCTGGCCGGGCACCCCGTGGTGGACGGGCACAACGACCTGCCCTGGGCGTTGCGCCAACAGGTCCGCTACGACCTCTCCCGGCGCGACATCGCCGCCGACCAGAGCGCCCGCCTGCACACCGACCTGCCGCGCCTGCGGGCCGGCGGGGTCGGGGCGCAGTTCTGGTCGGTGTACGTCTCGGTGGCCCACACCGGGGACAGCGCGGTCAGCGCCTGCCTGGAGCAGATCGACGCCGTGCGGATGCTGCACGCCCGCTACCCCGCCGACCTGCGGCCCGCGCTGAGCGCCGAGGACATGGAGCTGGCCCGCGCCGAGGGCCGCATCGCCTCCCTGATGGGCGCCGAGGGCGGCCACACGATCAACAACTCCCTCGCCACGCTCCGGACGTTCCACCGCCTCGGCGTGCGCTACCTGACCCTGACCCACAACGCGACCACCGACTGGGCGGACGCGGCCACCGACGCCCCGCGCCACGACGGCCTGACCGCCTTCGGCGAGGAGGTCGTGCGGGAGATGAACCGCCTGGGCATGCTCGTGGACCTCTCCCACGTCGCCCCGGCCACGATGCGGGACGCGCTGCGGGTCACCGAGGCGCCCGTGCTCTTCTCGCACTCCTCGGCCCGTGCCGTGTGCGACCACCCGCGCAACGTCCCCGACGACGTGCTCGCCGCCCTGCCCGCGAACGGCGGGGTGGCCATGGTCACCTTCGTGCCGCAGTTCGTGCTGCCGGCGGCCGTGGCCTGGTCAGAGCGGGCCGACGACCACCTGCGCGCGCATGGCCACGACCCGCTGGACCGGAGCCCGTCCGCGATGCGGCTGCTGGCGGAGTTCGAGGAGAACGTCCCGCGCCCGCGCGCCACGGTGGCCACGGTCGCGGACCACCTGGACCACATGCGGGCGGTGGCGGGCGTGGACCACCTGGGCATCGGCGGGGACTTCGACGGCACGACCCACCTGCCCGAGGGCCTGGGCGGCGTGGACGGCTACCCCCGGCTGATCGCGGAGCTGCTGCGGCGGCGCTGGTCCGCCGCCGAGGTGGCGCGTCTGACCTGGGGGAACGCGGCCCGGGTGCTCGCGGACGCGGAGGCCGTCGCCCGGGACCTGTCCGCGCGGCGCGGCCCCTCGCTGGCGACCATCGAGCAGCTTGACGGCTGACCGGGGGCGCCCGCCCCCGAAACCGGCACAACGGGCAATCGACCCAAAGGGGTCGGCGGGGCGCGTGGGGTGACCGAGGTCACTCGCGGGCGCGCAACCGGAACGCCCCCGGCCGGGGCCGTTTCCCGCCCTTCCGTTCAACGCCCTTTCCGCGCGCCGCAGTTGAGCCTTTACCCGTAATTGACCGCTGCGCGCAGCGTCACGGTTTCCTCGCTTTGCGTCGCGGAATATTCGTCGCGGTATTTCCGATCATGGAGCGTAGGCCCCGACTTTCTTGTCCCGTCCGAATTCATCGGTTTACGGTGCTCTCCGCGCCGCACCCGCGGCGATCCGCTCCCGGACGCCGAATCCTGTCACCGGCAGCGGAAACGCAGAATTCCGTGTGACAGGAGCGGGGGACCCACTTCCCGCCGGACCCGAATCCCCGGGGCCCGGCTAGGGGTGAAGCCACCGCCGGATCCGGCCCGCGCGTGTCCCTCACGCGTCCGGATTCCGCCGTGGCCGGGCAACTACTCCAGCCCGAACCCGACAGCTCACCTCGCAGGCGTTGGAGAGGAGCACCGCTATGCCCGCTCGCGGACGCCACCGTCGCCCCAGGACCTGGGGCCGCTCCCGCCTGTCCCGCGTCTCCCTCGCCCTCACCGCCGGCGGCGCCGGCGTGGCGTGGCCGCTGATCGCGGCCGGCGGGGCGAGCGCCGCCCAGCCCGCCGCCCAGCCCGCGGAGCGGCCCGCCGCGGCCGTTTCCCTGCCGGTTTCGCTGCCCGCCGCGGCCCCGGCCGCCGCGGTCTCCGGTGCCGCCGAGACCTACCGGGTCGTGTCCGGCGACTCCCTCTACGAGATAGCCGTCGAGCACCGCGTCGAGGGCGGCTGGAAGACCCTCTACACGGCCAACCGCGAGGTCATCGGGGAGGACCCGCGGCTGATCCTCCCGGGCCAGGAGCTGGCCCTGGCCGGAGCCGCCGCGGCCCCGGCCGCCGCCCCGGCCCCGGAGCCCGCCCCGGAGCCCGCCCCCGAGCCGGCCCCGGAGCCCGAGCCGGCCCCGGCGCCCGAGGCGAGCGCGGGCGGCTTCACCGCCCCCGTGGACGCGGCGCCCTCCACCGCCTACCGCCTGGCCGGCTCCTCCTGGTCCTCCGGCTACCACACCGGCGTGGACTTCGCGGTGGGCACCGGCACCCCCGTCGTCTCCATCGGCGTGGGCGAGGTCGTCTCCGCGGGCAACACCGGCGGCGCCTACGGCAACGAGGTCGTCATCCGGCACGCCGACGGCCACTACAGCCAGTACGCCCACCTGTCCTCGGTCTCCGTCTCGGCAGGCCAGGCGGTCTCCGCCGGCACGCAGATCGGCCTGTCCGGCTCCACCGGGAACAGCACAGGGCCGCACCTCCACTTCGAGGTCCGCACCGGCCCGGACTACGGCTCGGACGTCGACCCGCTGGCCTACCTGAGGGCCAACGGCGTGGCCATCTGACCCGCGCCCCGTCCCCGACCGCTCGCCCCGCCCGGCCCCGTGCCCGGGCGGGGCGAGCGGCGTTTTCCCGCCCCGTCCGCCTCAGGCGGAGAGGCGCTGGTAGCGGCGCACGGCCAGCGGCGCGAACACGGCCGTGAGCGCGACGGGCCAGGCCACCGCCAGCAGCAGCGGGTGCTCGGCCGCCCACGAGCCCGTCCCCGCCACGCCCGGATTCCCGAACAGCTCCCGGATCGCGGCCACCGTCGCGGAAAGCGGGTTCCACTCCGCCACCGTGGCCAGCCAGCCCGGCATCAGCTCCGGCGCGGTGAAGACGTTGGAGAGCGCGGTGAGCGGGAACGCCAGCGGGAAGACGATCGTGCCGACCGTGTCGGGGTTGCGGACCACCAGGCCCAGCCAGATCCCGATCCAGGTGACCGCCACCCGCAGCGCCAGCACCAGCGCGACCGCCAGCAGCGCCCGCCCCGCGCCCCGGTGCCACTCCCAGCCGACGAGCAGCCCGCAGACCACCAGCACGGCCATCTCCAGCAGCGCCCGCAGCAGGTCCGCCGCGCTCCGCCCGGTCAGCAGCGCCGAACGTGCCACCGGCATCGACCGGAACCGGTCCACCACACCCCGCCCCGCGTCCATGGCCACGGCCGTCCCCGTCGCGCCCATGCCGTAGAGCATCGTCATCGCGAACACCCCCGGCAGCAGGAACTCCCGGTACGAGCCGCCGCCCGGCACCCGCATGCCCGAGCCGAAGACGTACCCGAAGACCAGCACGAACATCACCGGCAGCGTGAAGTAGAGCGCCATCTCCTCGGGCGCGCGCACCAGGTGGGCCATGTTCCGCCGGGTCATCACCCGCCCGTCCGCGACCGCGCGCCGCAGCCGCGCCATGGGACCGGGCCGGCCCCCGGCGCCCGCCCCGACCGTTGCCCCCGCCGTCGCCCCGCTCACGCCGCCCTGCCTTCCCGCTCGGGCCCTGCCGCCCCTGCCGCCCCGGTCAGGCCGAGGAAGACCTCGTCCAGAGTGGGCCGCCGGGTGCCGATGTCCTCGGCCGCGATGCCCGCCTCCTGCAACGCCCGCACCACGCCCGTCAGCGCGGCCACCCGGTCCGCCGCCCGCGCCGCGGCCCGCCGGGTGTCCGGGTCGGTCTCCGGCTCGGCCCCGCACACCCGCCCCAGGATCGCCGCGACCGGCCCGAGGTCGGCGGCGTCCCGCACCACGACCTCCACCCTGTCCCCGCCGGTGCGCGTCTTCAGCTCGTCGGCCGTTCCCTCCGCGACCACCCGGCCCGCGTCGATCACCGAGATCCGCCCGGCGAGCTGGTCGGCCTCCTCCAGGTACTGCGTGGTCAGCAGCACCGTCGTGCCCTCCGCGACCAGGCCGCGCACGGCCTCCCAGACCTGGTTGCGGCTGCGCGGGTCCAGGCCGGTCGTCGGCTCGTCGAGGAAGAGCACCTCCGGCCTGCGGATGAGACCGGCAGCCAGGTCCAGGCGCCGGCGCATCCCGCCGGAGTACGTCCCGGCGTTGCGCCCGGCGGCCTCCCCGGCCAGCCCGAAGCGTTCCAGCAGCTCCTCCGCCCGGCGGCGGGCGGCGCGCGGGGTGAGCCGGTGCAGCCGCCCGAACATCACCAGGTTCTGCCGCCCGCTGAGCTGCTCGTCCACCGCCGCGTACTGCCCGGTCAGCGCGATCCGCTCGCGCACCCGCTCCGGCTCCCGCGCCACGTCGAGGCCGCAGATCGCCGCGCGGCCGGCGTCGTAGCGCAGCAGCGTCGCCAGCGCGCGGACGGTCGTGGTCTTGCCCGCGCCGTTCGGCCCGAGCAGGGCGTGCACCACGCCCCGGGGCACGGACAGGCTCACGCCGTCCAGCGCCGGGGCGGCAGCGCGCCCGAACCGCTTGCGCAGGCCCTCGGCGGCTATCGCCGGGCCGTCCTCCCGCTCCATCGGCCGTTCCTCTCTCCCGGATCTCCCGAAACCGTGTACACCGTAGACTTGGGTCTACACCCTACACAGTTTTAGGATGCGGTCCAGCGCTCCGGCTCGCTCCGGAGGGTCTTCCGGTGGCCGGGCCGGACGGAAGGCGGAAGGCAGGAGACGGGCAGGCATGGCGGACGACCGGAGGGACCCCGGGCACCTCCTCGACCTGCTCTGGCGCACCCACGCGCCCGGCAGCCGGGGCCCGCGCGGCTCGCTCTCCCTGGACCGGGTCGTGGCCACCGCCGTGGAGATCGCCGACGCCGAGGGCGTGGCCGCCGTCTCGATGCGCCGGGTCGCCGAGCGCCTGGGCGTGACGACGATGTCCCTCTACCGCTACGTCCCCGGCAAGGACGACCTGGTGGACCTCATGTTCGAGATGGCCACCGGGCTGCCCGACGACGCCGCGTGGCCGGAGGACTGGCGCGGCGGCCTGGCCGCCTTCGCCCGCGCCTCCCGGGCCCTGCTGCTGGCCCGCCCCTGGATGCTGGACGTTCCCATCAGCGCGCCCCCGATGGGCCCCAACAACCTCGCCTGGATGGAGGCCGCCCTCTCCCGGCTGGCCCGCACCGGCCTCGACGAGGGCGAGATGGTCGGCGTGCTCTCCATCCTCAGCGGCTACACCTTTTTCGAGGCCGGCCAGCAGCTCGCCATGAGCCGCGCGGCGCCCCGCACCGGCGTGGGCTACTCCGAGTGGGGCCAGGCGTACGCGGCCATGCTGGAGCGCGTGGCCGGCGACGGGCGTTACCCCACGCTCGCACGGGTGGCGCGCGCGGGCGGCTTCGGGGACGAACGCTCGGGGCCGGAGGAGGACTTCGAGTACGGCCTGTCGTTCATCCTGGACGGCGTGGAGGCGCTCATCGGCGCGCGGGCGCACCGGGCAGCGCGTGGTGGCGCGGGGGTTCCCGAGGGGCCGGGCGTTAACTAGCATCGCTCGTTGAGCAGTTCCCCCACGGGCCACGCGAGCCCCCCAGGATGTGAGCGACGTGCGCAAGACAACCCGACGCGGTCTCCTCGCGGCAGCCGGCGCCGGGGCCCTGGGGCTCTGGGCCGCCTGGCCCGGCCAGGCCACCGGCTCGGTCGAGCAGCGGTTCATCGCCCGCGGCCCCCACTCCCCGGCCACGGTCACCGCCGAGGACGGCGTCCGCGTCTACCGCCCCGCCCGCCTCGGCGCCAACGGCCTGCGCCACCCCGTCCTCACCTGGGGGAACGGCAGTTGGGCTACGCCCGACTACTACGGTCGCCTGCTGGAGCACCTGGCGGGCTGGGGCTTCGTCGTGGCGGCGGCGGAGGAGACGTTCACCGGCACCGGCGAGGAGATCCTGGCCGCGGCCCGCCACGTCCTCGCCCTCAACGACGACCCGCGCAGCGACCTCCACAACCGCCTCGACCCCCGCCGCGTCGCCGCCGCCGGCCACTCCCAGGGCGCGGGCGGCGCGGTCAACGCCACGGTCAACGGCCGGGGCCTGATCACCGCGCTGGCGACGGTCGCCCTCCCCGACGAGTTCTGGATCTGGGTCCCCGAGCACCGCATCAGCCCGCAGAGCGTCCGGGTCCCCACCTTCCTCATCGGCGGCAGCACGGACTACGTCATGGCCCCGCCCCAGACCCAGCGCCGCTACTACGACCGCGTCGCCGGCCCCGCCGCCCTCGGCATCCTCACCGGCGCCGACCACGACGAGGTGGCCGACGACGGCGGTCGCTACCGCGGCTACCTCACGGCCTGGCTCCGCTACCAACTCCTCTCCGACTCCCGCGCCGCCACGGCCTTCACGGGCCCCGCCGAACTCCTCACCAACCCGGCCTGGCGCGACCAGGCCACGAAGCGCTTGCGCGCGCCCTGACGCCTTTACCCGACAACGCTGCTAACGCCCCGACGGCGTGGACGCCCCGGGCCCACGCTCCGAACTGTCGTGTCCGACGGCAACCCGGGGCCCTACCACGCAGAGAAACGCGTCGCGCTGAGGCACGCCGTTCCCTGCGAGGACTACGTGCCTGCCTCCGGCCGCGGAAGGGCCGCGCCGGCCACGCCCTCTTGACAAGACGGAAGCAGTCATCCGCATCCCGGCCCGCATGGTGGAGCAGATCCGGAAGGCGTGCGATGCAGCAGAACGCTCAGCAGCCGAGCTTCGCTGAGTGCCTCCGTGACACGGACCGTTCGGCGGTCCACCTGGAGATGCGCGACGACTACGGCGACAACGAGCGGTTTGCCGCGTGGCGAGGGGGAGCCCGCATCGACTGGGACAACCGGTCATCCTGGTGGCGGCCGTTTCACGACCAGATCGCCGGAGCGGTCGGCGCTGACCAGGGTGCACCACTTCGCCGGAGACGGCTCCCTCGTCCGGGACCAGTTCTCTTCCGACCCGGCCCTCCTCAAGCTGTTCGCCATGTCATTCGAAGCCGCTTGGGAACGCGGCATCCCGCACGAGAACTTCTGGGTCTGATCACTTACTGAACCGCAGCCGGCCCCTGTCCTCCTCGCCGCTCTCCAGCACGCGTGCCGCCCGCGCCTCCGTCGCGGCGCGGCTCAAGGAACTACGCCTGGATGCCGGCTTGACGATGCAAGAACTGGCCGATCGCTGCGGTTGGAGCAAGGCGAAGAGCTCCCGCATCGAGGCCACGAGGACGACACCCTCCGACGCCGATATCAGGGCATGGTGCACGGCCTGCGGCGCTGAGGGACAGGCAGTCGACCTCATCGCCGCGTCCCGCTCGGCAGACACCATGTACGTCGAATGGCGCCGGATGCAGCGCACGGGGCTTCGCCGGCTCCGGCAAGCCAACGTCCCGCTTTACGAGCGCACGGAGCTGTTCCGCGTGTATTGCTCCCGCGTCATGCCCGGACTCCTTCAGACGGAAGCGTACGCCCACGCCCTGCTGGCATTGATCGCGGATTTCCGTGGACTCCCGGATGACGTCAGTGAGGAGGCCGCCGCTCGCGTGGAGCGCTCGCACATCGCCCGTGACGGGTCCACCGCGTCGTCCTGGTTGTCGAGGAGGACGTACTGACCCACCGCATTGGAGACAACGCCGTGATGGCGGACCAACTCGGCCATCTTCTGGCCGCCATGTCGTATCCCGCCGTATCGCTCGGCATCATCCCCCGCTCCCTGCGTAGGTGGAGGTCTGCCGCCGGGCCTTCGGGCGCCTCGCCGGCATGGCGGTGTACGGCCCCCGCGCCCGCGCCTTGAACAATGGCGCCATCGATTCTCTTCCGTAGTTCGCCCGCAACAAAGTGCAACAAGATGGCCCCTGCGAGTCGCCGGCTCCTACGGTCGACGCAGGAAACCGAGCTGTCCAGCGAGGGAGACACTGACGTGACCACTGCCCACGAAGCCTTACAGGGCCGCGCTTCGCGGCCCTCCCCGACCGAGGTCTTGCGTCTGATCGGCCCCGAAACGCGGGCGGACCTGATCGCGGTCGTGCGCGAGGACTACTGGGCCCGACCTCACCGACGACCTCGGTGAAAGGGGCGTGGATCAGATGGCGGCCTTCCTCGCCTCCGCCATCGACGTCACCGGAAGGATGACCCCCAGTCTGCGGGTCGGCCTCTTCTGGCACGCCTTCGTCCTGCACACCGCTCGGTACGCCGCGTTCTGCGCGGCGCTCGGGACCGGCTTCATCCACCATGTGCCGGACCGGCGCGGCCACGACCCGGCTGAGGGCCGCGCCGCCATGGCCAGGACCCGCGACGCGATCCGCGCCGCGGGCTTCGCCATCGACCCCGACTTCTGGCCCGAGAACGCGGCGGCGGACTGCAGCCAGAGCTACGCCGGGTGCCACGGCAGCCCGGTCAACAGGTGACAACCACTACCAGCCGCCCGGCGTTCAGAAGGACGACTAGGACGACAGGTGTCCGATACCGAAAGCGCAGCAGCCTGGGACGTCTACGCCAGGGCGGAGAAGCCGCGGCGGCAGGCGAACAAGTGGGGGGAGAGGACGTGGTTCAACTGGACGCAGTACGCCGACCACGGGCCCGGGGCCGAAGTGCTCGCGCTCGGGCCCGGGGACAGCGTGCTCGACCTCGGGTGCGGGGCCGGCGGGAACGCGGCCCACCTCGCCGCGCTCGGGATGAAGGCCGTGGGGGTGGACCTCTCGCAGGAGCAGCTGCGGAAGGCCCGTGAGCGGTGGGCCGATGTGCCTGGCGCGGAGTGGCACCGGGCGGACGCCCTGGCGTACTTGGCGGAGACGCCCGCCGTCTTCGACGCCGTCTACAGCGTGTTCGGCGCCGCCTGGTTCTGCGCCCCCGCCTCACTGCTGCCGGCCGTCCACGCGCGCATCCGGCCCGGCGGCGTCCTCGCGATGTCCCAACGGCCGCCGAGGGAGGGCTGTTACGGCCGCCAGGCCGCGTACATCCCCCGGGGCGCCGACGAGGACCCCGCTATCGTCACGCGCTGGGACCACGAGCCCGAAGCCTGGTGCTCCCTCCTGCGGGACCACGGCTTCCGCGAGGCGACCGCGACGGTCCTGGACGCCCCGCGGGGCGGGAAGCGCACGGTGGGCACCCTGCTGATCCGGGCCATCCGCGGCGGCAGCCCGCGATGACACGAGCCGCCGCCCCGCGCGGGCGCCGTTACGGCGGCGGTTACGGCAGGTTGCGTGCCATGACGATGCGTTGGACCTGGTTGGTGCCTTCGTAGATCTGGGTGATCTTGGCGTCGCGCATCATGCGTTCGAGGGGGTAGTCGCGGGTGTAGCCGTAGCCGCCCAGGAGCTGGACGGCGTCGGTGGTGATCTCCATCGCGGCGTCGGAGGCGTAGCACTTGGCGGCGGCGCCGAAGAACGTCAGGTCGGGGTCGTTGCGTTCGGACTTCGCGGCGGCGGCGTAGGTGAGCTGGCGGGCGGCCTCCAGCTTCATGGCCATGTCGGCGAGCATGAACTGGATGCCCTGGAAGTCGCCGATGGGCTTGCCGAACTGCTTGCGTTCGCGGACGTAGCCCTTGGCGTAGTCCAGGGCGCCCTGGGCGACGCCCAGGGCCTGGGCGGCGATGGTGATGCGGGTGTGGTCCAGGGTGCGCATGGCGGTGGTGAAGCCGGTGCCCTCCTCGCCGATCATGCGGCCGGCGGGGATGCGGACGTTGTCGAGGTAGACCTCGCGGGTGGGCGAGCCCTTGATGCCGAGTTTCTTCTCGGGGGCGCCGAAGGAGACGCCCTCGTCCGACTTCTCGACGACGAAGGCGGAGATGCCGCCGCGGGTGCGCTTCTCGGGGTCGGTGAGGGCCATGACGGTGTAGTACTCGGAGACGCCGGCGTTGGTGATCCAGCGCTTGACGCCGTTGAGGACGTAGTGGTCGCCGTCGCGGACCGCGCGGGTCTTCATGCCCCCGGCGTCGGAGCCGGCGTCCGGCTCGGACAGGCAGTAGGAGAACATCGCCTCGCCGCGGGCCAGCGGCGTGAGGTACCTGGCCTTCAGCTCCTTGGAGCCCGAAAGGGCGACCGGGAGCGAGCCGAGCTTGTTGACGGCCGGGATCAGGGAGGAGGAACAGCACACCCGCGCGACCTCCTCGATCACGATCACCGTGGCCAGGGCGTCGGCGCCGGCGCCGCCGAACTCCTCGGGGACGTGCACCGCGTGCAGGTCGTTGGCGACCAGCGCGTCCAGGGCCTCCCGGGGGAAACGCCCCTCCTCATCGACCTCGGCCGCGTACGGGGCGATCTTCGCCTCCGCCAGCGCACGCACGGACTCGCGGAGCAGCGCGTGCTCCTCGGTCGGGCGGTAGAGATCGAAGTCTGCGGAACCGGCCACCTGTCTCACTTCTCCCTGCGAGCGACGCTGCTGGTGCTGCCTGTCGGACTGCCTGCTGCTAACTACCGTTAAGTAACTTGTTTTCCCGGAGGTCATTCTAGGACGCCCGGGGGGCCACGGATACGTGAGGTTCCCGACAGCCCACGGGTTTATGCTCGGTGCCATGTCCCCGAAGATCACGGTGATCGGCACCGGATACCTCGGCGCCACACACGCCGCCGCCATGGCCGAGCTGGGATTCGAGGTCCTGGGCCTGGACATCTCCGAGGAGAAGGTCGCGCTGCTGCGCCGCGGCCGGACCCCGATGTACGAGCCGGGCCTGGAGGACATCCTGCGCCGGCACGTGGCCGGGCTCCCCGGCTCCTCCGGGCGCCTCGACTTCACCACCTCCTACGCCGAGGCCGCGGCCTTCGGCGACGTCCACTTCATCTGCGTCAATACCCCGCAGAGGCCCGGCGAGTACGCCTGCGACATGAGCTTCGTGGACGCGGCCGTCGAATCCCTGGCCCCGCACCTGGCGCGCCCCGCGCTCGTCGTCGGCAAGTCCACGGTGCCCGTGGGCTCCGCCGCCCGCCTGGCCCGCCGCATTGCGGAGCTGGCCCCGGCCGGCGAGGACGCCGAGCTGGCGTGGAACCCCGAGTTCCTGCGTGAGGGCTTCGCCGTCGAGGACACGCTGCACCCGGACCGGATCGTCGCCGGTGTCACCAGCGAGCGCGCCGAGGCCCTGCTGCGCGAGGTCTACGCCGCGCCCATCGACGGCGGCACGCCGTTCCTGGCCACCGACCTGCCCACCGCCGAGCTGGTGAAGACGGCCGCCAACGCCTTCCTCTCCACCAAGATCTCCTTCATCAACGCCATGGCCGAGATCTGCGAGGCCGCCGGCGGGGACGTGGTCCGGCTGGCCGAGGCCCTGGGCCACGACGACCGGATCGGCCGCAAGTTCCTGCGGGCCGGGATCGGCTTCGGCGGCGGCTGCCTGCCCAAGGACATCCGCGCCTTCATGGCCCGCGCCGGCGAGCTGGGCGCGGCGGAGGCGGTGGCGTTCCTCCGCGAGATCGACTCGATCAACATGCGCCGCCGCGTCCACACCGTCGAGCTGACCCGCGAGATGCTCGGCGGCTCCCTGCTGGGCAAGCGGGTGGCCGTGCTGGGCGCCGCCTTCAAGCCCGACTCCGACGACGTGCGCGACTCGCCCGCGCTCAACATCGCGGGCCAGCTCCACCTCCAGGGCGCCGAGGTCACCATCTACGACCCCAAGGCGACGGAGAACGCCCGCCGCGTCTTCCCCACGCTGCGGTACGCCGGCAGCGCCCGGGAGGCGGCGGAGGGCGCGCACGGCGTGCTGCACCTGACGGAGTGGCGCGAGTTCCGCGAGCTGGACCCGGCGGTGCTGGGCGAGGTGGTCAGCGAGCGGCACCTCCTGGACGGGCGCAACACGCTGGACCCGGCGCTGTGGCGCAAGGCGGGCTGGACATACCGGGCCCTGGGCCGCCCCACGGTCTGAGCCGGACCGCGGTCCGAACGGCCAAGGCGGGCGGGCCGCGGAATTCCCCGGGAACGCCCGCCGCCTCCGCCAAACGTCCATTGGGGCGGGCATTTGCGAAGGAATTGTGACCGATTTGCCCCGTATTTAGGCCGCGGATTCTGCGCTATCGTCCGCGCATGACAGAAACGACGGGGACCAAGGGCCCGGCGGCCACCGATCCGCCGTCCCGGGAAGAACACACGGAACTCAAGCGCGTCATCGGCCCAGGCCTGCTTCTGCTCTTCATCGTCGGCGACATTCTCGGCACCGGTGCCTACGCGCTCACCGGCCGCGTCGCCGCGGAGGTCGGCGGCGCGGTCTGGCTGCCGTTCCTGTGCGCCTTCGCCGTCGCCCTGCTCACCGCCACCAGCTACCTGGAGCTGGTCACGAAATACCCCCGGGCGGGAGGCGCGGCGGCGTACACCAACCGGGCCTTCGGCGTCCACTTCCTCACCTTCCTGGTGACGTTCGCCGTCATGTGCTCCGGCCTCACCTCGGCCTCCAGCGCCTCCGAGGCCTTCGCCGCCAACCTCCTGTCCGCCCTGGAGGTGGAGGGTGAGCACGCCCGCCTGACCCTCGTCGTCGGGCTGGCGTTCATGGCGCTGATCAGCCTGGTCAATCTGCGTGGCGTGGGCGAGAGCGTCAAGGCGAATGTGGCCCTCACCCTCGTGGAGCTGACCGGCCTGCTGATCGTCATCGCGATCGGCGTCTGGGCGGTCCTCGACGGAAAGGGAGATTTCTCGCGCGTCACCGAGTTCGACACCTCAGGCGGCGACAGCGCATTCGGCGCCGTGACCGCCGCGACCGCCCTCGCGTTTTTCGCCATGGTCGGATTCGAGGATTCGGTGAACATGGCCGAGGAGACGAAGGACCCCGTCCGCATCTTTCCCCGGATGATGCTGATAGGGCTGTGCATCACCGGTGCAATTTATGTCCTCGTGGCCATCGCCAGCATCACCCTGGTGTCCCCCGGCGACCTGGGCGACGGCGACACGCCCCTGCTGCGCGTGGTGGAGGCCGGGGCGCCGGGCTTCCCGCTCGACCTCTTCGCGTGGATCACGATGTTCGCCGTCTCCAACACCGCGCTGATCAACATGCTGATGGCCAGCCGCCTGCTCTACGGCATGTCCCGCGACCGCGTCCTGCCGGGCCCGCTCAGCCGCCTGCTGCCCCGCCGCCGCACGCCCTGGGTGGCGATCGTCTTCACCACGCTGCTGGCGTTCCTGCTCATCGGCTACGCCGACCTCGCCGCCCTGGGCGGCACCACCTCGCTGCTCCTGCTGTGCGTCTTCACCGTGGTCAACGTCGCGGTGCTCGTGCTGCGCCGCAGCCCCGTGGAGCACGCCCACTTCCGCGCCCCCACGGCGCTGCCCGTGCTGGGGGCGATCCTGTGCGCCTACCTCGCCACCCCGCTCTCCGGCCGCGCCGGCGAGGACTACCGCATCGCCGGCTGGCTGATGGTGGTCGGCCTGGCGCTGTGGGCCGGGGTGTGGGCGTTCAACCGCTGGACGGCCTCCCGCCGGGGCTCCGCGCCGGAGCGTGCGCCGGAGCCCGACCAGCAGGCGGACTCTCCGGAGTCGGCGGGCCGGTGACCACCGCCGTCACGCGCGTGCCGGGCGGCAGCGCCGCCGTGCCGGCCAGTGCGTGGACGGCGTGCAGCATCTTGGCGACGTAACGCCGCTCGACGGCCACCTGGTGCCGCTCCTCGAACGCGGCGGCGAACGCGGCCAGGCCCACCGGCACCCGGCCGTAGCCGCCGTGGTGGTGCCCGTGCTCGATGCGCCAGGCGCCGGGGAACGTCCGCCCCCAGCCCGCCGCGTGCAGCCGGGCGACCTCGCCCTCCAGGTAGCCGGCGCCGCCCTTCAGCACGGCCACGCCCAGGGCGCGCGCCCCCGGCGGAAGGGCCGCCGCGAGCCCGGCCAGGGTGCCCCCGGTGCCGACCGCGCAGCAGACCACGTCCCCGGGGCCCAGGTCGGTCAGCTCCTCCACGGTCGCCGCTGCGCCGCGCGCGCC
Organism: Streptomyces boetiae; assembly: GCF_031845405.1. Taxonomy (NCBI): domain Bacteria; kingdom Bacillati; phylum Actinomycetota; class Actinomycetes; order Kitasatosporales; family Streptomycetaceae; genus Streptomyces; species Streptomyces boetiae. The sequence goes on along the minus strand of NZ_JAVREN010000036.1, from coordinate 9,107 downwards.
CAGGGCGTTCGACCCGCCTTCGGGGAGCACGTAGCAGCGCCCGAAGCGTTCGCGCAGCGCGCGGGCCGTCTCGGGCTCCCCCAGCGCACGCAGGGTCGCGCGGTACTCCGCGCGGCTGACGAACGCCAGGGCCATGCCGTCCGCCTCGGCGCGCGCGAGCACGGCGTTGCGCGGGGCGCCGGCCAGCTCCTCGCCCCGGATGACGCCGGTCGAGCCGAGCCCGGCCGCCGCCGCGGCGGCGGCCACGGCCGCGACGTGGTGCGAGTACGCGCCGCCGAAGGTGAGCAGGCGGGTGTGCCCGGCCTCCAGCGCGGCGCGGAGGTTGAGGGAGAGCTTGCGCCACTTGTTGCCCGGCACGTCCGGGTGGATCAGGTCGTCCCGCTTCAGCCGCAGCACGACTCCGGCCCGGTCGAGCGCCGGATCCCGCAGGGGCCCCGACAGCGGCGAGGGAAGAGCCCCGCCGCCGAGCCCCGGCGGCGAGGGCGGCCAGGGCGGCGGTATCAGCGGTGACATGGTCCGACGATTCTACGAAAGCCCGGCGTCCGTGGGACGCGCGTCACCCCCGCCGCGCGCGGTACGCGCGCATCTTCGCGCGGGCGCCGCAGACCTGCATCGAGCACCAGCGGCGGCGCCCCGCCGGACTGTGGTCGTAAAACGCCCAGCGGCAGTCGTCCGCCGGGCAGACCTTGAGGCGTTCCCAGGTGCCGTCCGCCCGCGCGGCGGCGAGGGCCGCGGCGACCCGGGCGAGCAGCGAGTCCCCCGACGGGACCAGCTCCGCGCCCCCGTCCGCGCCGACCCGCACCCGCAGCGGCGCGCCCGCCAGCAGGGCGTTCAGCGCGGAGGTCTCCGCCTCCGCCATCGGGGTACCCGCGTGGGCGGCGCAGGCCGCGCGCAGCAGCTCCCGCAGCCGCACGGCGGCCGGCACCTCGTCCTCGGACAGCTCCGCGACACCCGTCGCGCGGGCGAAGGCGGCGCGCCCCTCGGGCGCGGCGAGCCCGTCCGCGCCGCGCTCCACGTCGAGGGTGTTGATCAGGGACTCGATGAGGGCCAGATCCCCGGGTGGCCGGATTCGGTCGGACGACACGGTTGCAACGTTACCGGTAACCGCCCATCATGAGGTAACGCCATCGATCAAGGAGCGACCGACATGGCCATCGCCACTCTGGGCGTCACCGTCCTGGACTGCCCGAACCCCCGCGAGCTCGCCGCGTTCTACGCCGCCGTGCTGGACTGGCGGATCGACGACGACGGCGACCCGGACGGGGAGTGGATCGAGCTGGTCGGCCCGAACGGCCCGCAGCTCGCCTTCCAGCGCTCCGTGGGGTACCAGCCCCCGCGGTGGCCGAGCACGGAGCAGCCGCAGCAGTTCCACCTCGACTTCCAGGTCCCGCGCGAGCGGATGGACGCCGCCGAGAAGGAGGTCATCCGCCTCGGCGCCCGCCTCCTGGAGGACGACCACGGCGGCAAGCGCAACTGGCGCGTCTACGCCGACCCGGTGGGCCACCCCTTCTGCCTCTGCGCCTGCTGACTCCGCGGCGGGCCGCGCACACGCCGACGGCCGGGGCGGAATGACTCCCGCCCCGGCCGTTGCCTGTCCGGTCCTGAACGCGAACGCTACTGCTCGCGCCCGACCGTCACTTCCTCGTCGTTGATCAGCTGGTTCATCAGCCGCTCCGTCTGCTCCATGTCCCACAGCACCGCCGAGCCCTGGTCCGTGCTGTAGCCGGGGTCCGCGACCGGGATGTTCATCCGCTCCGCGCTGCGCATCGCCCAGAACATCTCGCGCAGGCTCCACAGGCTCATGTCCTCGTCCACGATCAGCGCGTCGAGCCCGGCGTTGAGGGTGGGGTAGAGGACGAAGGGGTTGAGGATCGTGGAGGGCGAGGCGGCCTGGCTGGAGAGCGTTCCCAGGAACTCCTGCTGGTTCTGCGTGCGGCCGAGGTCGCCCTCCGCCTCCTGGTAGCGCTGCCGGTTGAACGCCAGCGACTCGGCGCCGTCCAGCGTCTGGCAGCCGGCCTCGAAGTCCGCGCCCGAGTTCTCGTCCTGGATCGGCTCGTCGAAGCACATCTCCACGCCGCCGAGGGCGTCCACGACGTTCGCGAAGCCGCCGAAGCCGATCTCCGCGTAGTGGTCGATGTGCAGGCCGGTGTTGTACTCGACTGTGCGGACCAGCAGCTCGGCGCCCTCGGAGGAGTAGGCGGCGTTGATCTTGCTCTCCGAGGCGGGTATCCGGTTGCCGCTGACCGAGCCGGTGAATTCGGGGATGGTCACCCAGGAGTCCCGGGGGAGGCTGACCATCGTGTTCCCGTTCGACCCGACGTGCAAAATCATGATCGTGTCGGTGCGCTGGCCGCCCGTGTCGCCCGTGTGCAGCTCCTGCTGCTCCTCCTCGCTCAGGCCCTCGCGGCTGTCGGACCCGACGATGAGGTAGTTCGTGCCCTCGCCCTCCGGCGGCCGGTCCTCCACGGAGGCCAGGTCCACCTCCCGGCGTAGCTGGCTTTCCGCCCAGAAGTAGGTCGCGACGGAGGTCACCAGCAGCACGAGCACCAGGCCCAGGACCGAGTAGCCGGTGATCTTCTTCCAGTTCCGCGGGCCCCGGGGCCCGCGCGGCGGGCGGGGGCCGCGCTGCTGCGGCGGCGCCGGCGGCGGGGGAGCGGGGCGACGGCCCGCGCCCCGGTAGACCTGGCCCTCGTTGTACCCCGAGTCATAGCTCTGCCGTGGCGGGGCCTGCGGCGGAACGGCCGGCCGCTGCGCCGGCCCGCGCGGCTGCGACGGGCGCGGTACGTGCGGCATCACCCGGGCCCCTTCGGGGCGGGCGTCGCTGCCGCGTCCGTATCTGTCCTGGTCCTGGTTCGGGTCGCTTCCCGACCACCCGTGCATGCCGCTCATGACAAGCCAGTGTGCCTGGCCGCGCGGACCCCCGGAGGACCCGGTTTCGGGACTGAGACAGACCTGATGCATTGCGTCGCGGCACGCGCACCCCGCGTCCCCCTTGCCTCAGTGACGGGGGTCACGTGACGAACGCCTCTCGGCCCGCCTCGGCCTGGCGGCCCTGGTCGCGTACAGCACGGTGTTCGGCTGTATCACGAGCTGAACGCCGTCCCCGAGGTCGAGCCGTTTCCCGCCGCGTGGCTGCCCGAGGATGTCGACGACGGTGAACGCCTACCCGCCGACGAGCAGTTGATCCCCCCGCCGCACGCTCTTCACGTCCACGAGGACGGGTACGGCGATCACGCCTTCCCCTCGCACCGGCTGGCGCAGGCCCGCACCGTGTGCGGCTGCCGCATCCGGTCGAAGACGGGCCCCAGCGTCCGCGTCTTCTCTTCTCCGTTGAACGCCACCCCGCACAGCACACACTCCTCCTGCGCCCACTGCCCCAGACTCAGCCGGGCTTCCAGATCCACCCCGGCCAGCTCCGGCGGCGGCCCACACACATGCACCGACCCTTCCGGGTAGTACTCCGGACACCCGCCACACCTCACCAGCCGCCGCGCGGGCGGCAGCACCTCACGCCCCATACGGCCTCCCGCGAACGCTGCGAGCGCGGCGCGCAGCGCCCCCGCCTCGATGAGAAACGTCGCCGTGGCCCCGGGCAGAATCCACCGGGGCAACGCCCTGGGCTCCGGCCGCAACGGCGGCACCAGAACCCCCGCCTCCCCGCACACCACCTCCGCCCCGGCCAGGTCCCACCCCCGCGCACCCCCGGCCTCCACGAGCCACGTCCACGCACAGGCGTCCTGAATCACCGGCCCGGAAGCGGAGTTCAGCCGCGCCAGCACATACGGAGCAAGCCCCACCCGCACCCGCACCGCATCGAACAACCCCCCACAGGGCAGCAGTTGCGGCCCATCCTCATCCGGGGGAATCCACAGGGGAATCGCTGTCGCCATCATCACCTTCCGTGCCTTGGTCGTCACCTCTAGGCAACGCTTCCGGTGCGGCCACCGGCGGAATCCGGGGCGGACTTTCGGATGGACTTTCCGGTGCCGAGCGGACTTTTCCGGGGATGTGTTCCTAGTACGGTGACCGCCAGGAGTTGGAGGGGTGCATGGGGCAAACGCCATGCGCGCGTGAATGCGACCGACACGGCTGGGGCTCGGCGCAGCGGTTCCTGCGGGCGTACGCGGAGACGGCCCGGCTGATCGGCGAGGAAGTATCGCTGACCGACCGGCAGTTCCGCCGCTGGCGCCAGCCGTTCCCGCCCCGTCCGCGCCCGCGCGCCTGGCGAGTCCTCCACGCGATGTTCGGCCTGAGCCCGCTCCACCTCGGCTTTCCCGGTCCTGCGCCCGTCTCCCAACCCGACGAAGGAGAGATCGTGAAACGTCGCGCGTTTGTCGCAGGCACCGTCGGCGCAACGACCGGTCTGGCCGTGACCGCTCCAGTCGTGGCAGGCGCGGTGGGAACGGCCCACGTCGCGGAACTCCGTGATGGCTTGCGTTCGCTGGTCAACCTCGACGCCTCCTACGGCGGCGGCGATCTACTCCAGCTCGGATTACGTCACCTCCAGCGGGTGCGCCGGGTCATCAGCACCGCCAGTTACTCCCAGTCCATCGGGCGGGAGCTCCAGTTGATCTCCGGTGAGTCTGCTGCCGTGTGCGCCTGGCTGTTCTACGACGCGGGTGACCGGGAACGAGCGCACGGATACCGGGGAGAGGCGCTGTCGGTGGCGCGTCTCCTGAACGATGAGGAGCTGGAGATCGAGGTATTGGCCGGCATGAGTCTCCAGGCTCTGGTCGAGCGCCGTCCTCGGGAGGGCTACGACCTAGCCCGTGCGGCCGGGCAGCGGGCCAGGGAGCTGGACATCCCGGTTCTGGTGTCCCTCACCGCCACCCGCGAGGCCCGCGCGCTGGCTCAGATGCGGCAATCCGCTGCGGCCAACCGCGCCATGGCCGAGGCCATGCGTACCGCCGACCGTGCCAAGGGCAGGCCCGCCCCCGCCTGGACCTCTTTCTACGGCCCGGCGGAGCTCAACTGGGTCCAGGGGCTCCTGTACGTGGAGGCCGGAAAGCACAAGGCCGCCGTGCCCTACCTGCGCGCCTCCGTCGCCCACGAGGACCGAACCACCCACGGCCGCAACTGGACCCTTTCCCGGCTCACCCTCGCCCGCAGCCTGGCCTTTGCCGGAGAAGTCGAGGAAGCGGCCGGCCAGGCCATGAGCACGCTGGACCACGTCTCCGAGCTGAACTCCGGCCGTGTCCGCGCCCGGCTGGCCGAGGTCCGCAGCGCGCTTGCCCCCGCCGACACCGCGCCCGCACGCGAGGCCATCGAGGCGATCACCGGCTACCTCGGCTGACCGGACTGAGGAGGCCCGCAGCATGCCCGTCACCGTTCGCCGGGAAGAGGGCGCCGACGCCGTTCTGGCTGCCCTGGACTCGCTCCTGCCTCTCTATGCGGAGGTGTACGCCGAGCCGCCCTACCACGAGGGCCCCGAGGGCATCGCGGACTTCATCCACCTCTACCACCACCAGGCCAGGCAACGCCCCGGCGTCCGGGTCGCCTTCGCGCAGGACGACGGCCAGACCGTGGGCTTCGCCTTCGGCTTCCGGCTACCGGCCGACACCGCGTGGTGGACCGGTGCCCTGACTCCCCTTCCGCCGGACCTGACCCGGGAGGACGGGCGGCGCACCTTCGCCGTCGTCGAGCTGGGCGTCCGCAAGCCGTGGCGCCGCCGGGGCATTGCCCGCCGCCTCCACGCCGCGCTCCTCGAAGGCCAGCCCGTCGAACGCGCCACCCTCACCGTCCGCCCGGAACCCGAGGCCGCCCCGGCCCGAGCGGCGTACACCGCCTGGGGCTACCGCCCCCTCACCGCCACCCGCCCCTGGCCCGAAGCACCCCTCTACACCGCGATGATCCTCCCCCTTCAGCCCGCATCCTAGGAGGAGGACGGTCTGTGTTCGAGGCGGAGTTGAAGGACCGGGTCCGGGATCCCGAGGGTGCGGCCAGGGGCTGGCGGTGCTGGGGGAGGGGCGTGCTGACGTTCAAGGGGGCGGTGGTGGACGAGGCGTCCGGGGCGAAGGCGGAGCACGAGACGCCGGTCGGGGATGCGGAGGCGGCCGGGGCCGTGCTGCGGGGTCTGGGGTACGAGCCGGTGATCGCGTTTCGCAAGCTGTGCCGCAATCACGCCTTCGAGGCGTACGGGCGCGCGATGCTCGCCACGCTGGTGCGGGTGCCGGAGATCGACGGGACGTTCCTGGAGGTGGAGACGCTGGTGCCCGAGGAGGTGGACGTGCCCGCCGCGCTGGCCGGCATCCGCCGCGTCCTGGCCGGGCTGGGCATCGACGAGGGCGACCTGACCACCGAGCTGTACACCGACGCCGTAGCCAACGCCCGCCACGCCGGTCCCGAGACGGGCGGTGGCGCGAGGCTCACGCCCGGCGCCTGACCGGTGGGCCCGAACGTCCGCGCACTGGTCGGGAAGGGCACGAGCCGGACTGAGACAGACCTGCTGCGGCCAACGGCCTCAGGTCAGGCGACGGACGGGGAGCCCTGTCAGGAGTCCTTGCTCTCCGCGTAGGCGTCGAAGTCGCCCTGGTCGGCCATCTCGCCGAGGCGGTCGAGTGCACGGGCGCGCCGAATGCGCAGGGCCGCCTCGCGAAGCGCGGTGTTGACCGAGTCCTTCTTCGTCCGGGTGCCGAAGACCTTGGCGGCCTCCGCCAGCGCTTCGTGGTCGGTCATCGGCCGCCCTCCCGATCGAGTCGGATGAATAGGAGTATCTCTCGCATATCCCCGGCTCGCGGACCGGCGCGCGGGGGGCGCGCCTACGCTGGGGCCCATGACCGAGTTGCCGGGGAAGGCCGCTGCCGCTTCGCGGACCACGTTGTCGCGGATCATGACGCAGAACGATGTGAATCTGCTCGGGACCGTGCACGGGGGCGTGGTCATGAAGCTCGTGGACGACGCGGCGGGGGCCGTCGCCGGGCGGCATTCCGGGGGGCCCGCCGTGACGGCCTCGATGGACGAGATGGTGTTTCTCGTGCCCGTGCGGGTCGGGGACCTCGTGCACGCCCACGCGCAGGTGAACTGGACGGGGCGGACCTCGATGGAGGTCGGAGTGCGGGTGATGGCCGAGCGGTGGAACGAGGCGACCGCCGCCTCACGCGTCGCGACCGCATATCTCGTGTTCGCGGCCGTGGACGAGGAGGGCAGGCCGCGGCCCGTGCCGCCCGTCATCCCGGCCACGGACCGTGACCGGCGGCGTTTCCAGGAGGCGCAGATCCGGCGCACGCACCGGCTCGCACGCCGCCGCGAAATCCTCGAACTCCGGCGCAGGGGCAGGCAGGGCCAGCCGGAGGAGTGAGCGAACGCGGGACCGCCCGCCGGCGGGAAGCCGGCGGGCGGGGACTCGCGGAGTACCGGGCCGCGTGACGGCCGGCCCGGGGGCGTGCGGGCTGAGCGGAGATACCGGTCAGGGCACCGTGCAGACCACGTAGGTGGTGAGGGTCTGCGCGGTGGTGCCGACGTTGCGGCCGAAGGCGACCCAGCCGTTGCCCGACGGGCGGGTGTCCAGCAGGTAGATGTCGAAGGCGCTGGTGCCGGCGCCGCCGCCGGTCGGCACCTGGCCGGCCGGGCAGGCCACCGAGGCCGAGCCGGAGGTCCCGGGGGCGATGCTGACCGGGGTGCTCGTGTACTGGTTGTGGGCGGCCAGCGGCGAGACGACCTCCGCGCCGGGGGCGCGCTTGACGTTGTTGCCGCGGGCGTCGCCGCCGCTGCCCTGGGCGGCGGCCGTTGCCGTGCCGGCCACCAGAAGAGCGGTCGCCGTGATCGTCAGTATCCTGGCGCGCTTCATTGCTGCACCTCCATGGATGGTTGAGCTGTGCGGATAGTTCCTCCGACAGCCGTCGAAGGACCGCGTCAAACGTTACGGAGAGGTTGCGCGACGTGACAGGGCGCAGGAGGCGCACGCCGGGTGACGCCAGGGGCTCGTGACCGGGGCGTGAAATATGCGGGTGCTAAAGGCGGGTGATGTGTGGGCCGGGTGGGGGGGCCCTTGCGCACCGGGTGCGCATCGCGGACGTTTCACGCCCTTTCCGGCGGGGCGCGCGGGCCGTCGAAGCCCGGTTTCCGGGGCCGCAGCGCCTACCCGGAACATCGCAAACGATGGCCCCCGCGGGCTTCGCGGCCCGCGACGGGCCCCGCGACGGGCGCCACCGCAGCGGGAGTTCAGATGCGGGCGATGTCCGCGTGGCGCTGGCGCGGGGCGCGGCGCGGCGGGGAGACTCCGGTCAGCAGCAGGAGACGGGTCGCGCGGTGGCGCTGGCCCGCGTAGGGGGCCAGCAGCTCCAGCATCCGCGCGTCGTCCGCGTCCCGCTCGCCCGCCAGCGCGTGGCCGACGATGCCCGGCAGGTGCAGGTCCCCGACCGTGACCGCGTCGGGCGCGCCGCACACGCGCTGCAGCGCCTCGGCCGCCGTCCAGGGGCCGATCCCCGGAACGGCCTGCAACCGGGCCATGGCCTCGGGGAGTTGCATCCCGGCGGCCTCCTCCATCCGGCGGGCCAGGCGCACCGCGCGCACGGTCGCCGCCGACCGCTTGCCGTCCACCCCGGCCCGGTGCCACTCCCAGGACGGGACGCGGGCGAACGCCTCCGGCGTGGGCATCACCCACATCCCCAGGTCCGCCCCGGGGCCGGGGGCCGGCTCCCCGAAGCGCCGCAGCAGCAGCCGCCAGGCCCGGTAGGCGTCCTGGGTGGTGACCCGCTGCTCCAGCACGGAGGGGATCAGCGACTCCAGCACCAGGCCGGTGCGGATCAGCCGCACCCCGCGGTGGCGGCGCAGCGCCTCGGCCAGCAGCCGGTGGTGCGGCACGAACTCCTCGGGCCGGTCCTCCTCGCCGAGCAGCGCGGGCAGCCGCTCCAGCGCCCAGTCGGCGCCCGGACCCCAGGCCGTGGCCGCCACGCGGGGCGGCTCCGGCCGGCGCAGGCGGAGGGTGGCCGGGCCCTCCGGGGTCCTGGTCGCCCGCCAGATCACGCCGTCCCGGCCCGCGCGGAACGCCGGGTCGTACGGCCCGCGCCGCAGCACCATCAGGCTGCGGCGCAGGTCGTAGAGGCGGGCGTGGGGGCCGGACGGGGTCCAGCTTCGCTCGGCGGGCATGACGCGTCAGGCTACTGTCC
>NZ_JAVREN010000035.1:0-53711 GCF_031845405.1 Streptomyces boetiae | reverse complement strand
GCGGGGGTTGGTCGAGGGTGGGGGGGATGGTGAGGAAGGAGATGGCGGCGCCGAGGGTCATCAGGGCCGCGCAGAGGAGGACGGCGCGGCCGAAGGCGGCGTCGACGGCCGTGGCGGAGCGGTAGTCGTGGGCGGAGAGCCCGGCCGCCAGGGGGAGGGCGGCGACGGCGATGAGCTGGGCGACGCGGGCAGCCGCGTTGTTCACGCCACTGGCGATGCCCGCGCGGCGGTCCTCGACGGAGGCCAGGACGGTGGCGGTCAGCGGGGCGACGAAGATGCTCAGGCCCAGGCCCATCACCACCACTCCCGGGAAGACGGCCGCCCAGTAGCCGCTGCCCGGGTGGACCCGGTGCAGCAGGAGCAGGCCGGCGGCGGCCACCAGCGGGCCCGCCGTCATCGGCAGGCGCGGGCCGATCCGCTGGGCCAGGGAGCCGGCCGGGCCCGAGAGGGCGGTCAGCAGCAGGGTGGCCGGCAGGGAGGCGACGCCGGCGGTGAGCGCGTCGTAGCCCAGGCCGTTCTGGAGCTGGGTCGGCAGCAGGAAGAAGACGCCGCCGATGGCCGCGTAGAGGCAGAGGGTGGCGAGGTTGGCCGCCGTGAACAGCCGGGAGCGGAAGACGCCCAGCGGCAGCATCGGGTGCGGCGCGCGCCGCTCCTGCCACACGAAGGCCCCGCACAGCAGCACCCCCGCCGCCAGCACCGGGTAGGCGGGCGCGTCGATGAGGGCGTAGGTGATCGCGCCCAGGCCGAGGGCCGCCAGCCCGGCCCCGGGGATGTCGAAACGCCCGGAGGCGCCCCAGTCGCGGCTCTCGGGAACACCCCGGCTGAGCAGGAGGACGGCGGCGGCCAGCGGGACGTTGAGGAAGAAGATCCACCGCCAGCCGGGCCCGTCCACCAGCCAGCCGCCCAGGAACGGCCCGAGCGCCGTGGCCACCCCGCCCAGGCCGGACCACAGGCCGACGGCCTTGGCGCGTTCCTCCGGGCGGAAGGAGGACTGGATCAGGGCGAGCGAGCCCGGCGTCAGCAGCGCCCCGCCCACGCCCTGGAGCGCGCGGGCCGCGATCAGCGCGGGGCCCGTGGGCGCGAGCCCGCACAGCAGCGAGGCGACGGTGAACCAGGCCACGCCCCACGCGAAGACGCGGCGCCTGCCGTAACGGTCGCCCAGGCCGCCGCCGAGAAGAATCAGGCCGGCGAGGGTGAGCATGTAGGCGTTGAGGGTCCACTGGAGGGAGGAGAGGGGAACGTCCAGGTCGGAGCCGATGCGGGGCAGGGCGACGGTGACGATGGTGCCGTCGAGCATGGCCATGCCGGAGCCCAGGACGGCGCAGGCCAGGACGCGGCGGCCGGGGCCGGAGGCGGTGGTCAGGCCGGGGGCGGGGGCGCGATCGGGCCCTTGGGGTGAACGGCCGGGCGGTGGTCCGGACGGCATGGCGGGCTCCTCGCGCTGGGCAGCAGGGGACGGCGGGCGATGAACGGCGGGCGGCGGCTCCCGGCCATGATCGGGCGGCCCGGCCGCCCCGGCACGCAGCGACGCGGCACGGCGGATGGCCCCGCCGCACACCCGAGGGAGGCGGGACCTGGCGCTGGCGGTCAACGCGGCGACCTCGCCCGGCGCGGAATGAGCCCCCGCCCGTATCCCGCCCGTCTCCTGCGCGCCACCGGCGCTTCGCACGGCCCGGTCATTCTCGCCCCCATGGGCCGCCTGCTGCGGCAGATCCTCTGCCTGCTCCCGATTCTCGCCGTAGCCGTCTGGGTCGTGCAGCACCGGTCGTTGATCGTCTCGGGGCTGCGCGAGGTCCCGAGTGCCGACGGGACCTGGCTGCTCGCTGCGACCGCGACGACGCTGCTGGGCTGGGTCGCCGTGTCCTTCGCCCGGCAGGGCACCGTGCACGAACGCCTGCCCGCGGGGCGGCTGTTCGCGACCCAGTTCGCCGCCGGCACGGCCAACCACCTCCTCCCCTCGGGCATCGGGGCCAGCGCGGTGAACATCCGGTTCATGTCCCGCCTGGGCATCCCCGCCACCCGCTCCTCGGCCGCGCTCGCCCTCTACTTCCTCGCCGAGGGCGTCTCCCGGGCCACGCTGCTGCTGGCCCTGCTGCTGGTCTTCCCCGAGGCGCTGGCCCTCGGCTCGCTGCTGCCGGAGGAGATCGGGGTGCCGCTGGCCGCCGCCGTCGTGGGCGGAACGGCCGTGCTGGCGTTGGGCGTTGCCGTGGCGATAGGGCGGGTGCGTCGCGCGGTGGGGCGTTTCCTGCGCAGCGCGTTCGCGGACATCAGGTCGCTGCACGGGCGGCCGAGCCGGGTGGCCTGCCTGTGGGGCGGGTCCTTCGCCTTCCCGGTGCTTCAGGCCGCGGGGCTGGTCGCGGTGGCGCGGGCGTTCCGCCTGGACGTGCCGGACGCGCACGTCGTGCTCGCCTACCTGGCGGCCTCGGTGGTGGCCGCGGCCGTGCCCTCGCCGGGCGGCCTCGGCTCGGTGGACGCCTCGCTGGTGCTGGCCCTGGCCGCGACGGGGGCCCCGGTGGCGGCGGCGACCTCGGCCGTGCTGGCCTACCGGGTGATCACGGTGTGGCTGCCGCTGCTGCCGGGGGCGCTGGTGCTGGGCGCGCTGGTGCGCCGGAAGGTGGTCTGACCGCGGGGCCGGACCACCCCCCGGCGCAAGCGCGAGCGCAGGGGCAACGGCCCCGGTCAGGCGTGCAGGGTCCGGCTGAAGAGCACGGCCCCGCCGACCTCGCGCAGCCGGACCGTGAGGGCCCCGCCGCCGTCGATGTCGACCTCGCCGAAGAACTGGTAGCCCTCGGCGGGCGAGGTGTTGGCCCGCGCGGGGGCCTTGTCGAAGACCTGCTGGGGGCCGAACGTCCCGTCCAGCGGCGTCGCCGGGAAGGCGCCGGCGTTCAGCGGCCCGGAGACGAACTCCCAGAACGGGTCGAAGTCCGTGAACGCCGCCCGCTCGGGCGCGTAGTGGTGGGCGGCCGTGCGGTGGACGTCGGCGGTCAGCCACACCGTTCCGGTGATCCGGCGGTGCTTGATGAACCGCAGCAGCTCCGCGATCTGGAGCTCGCGGCCCAGGGGCGCGCCGGGGTCGCCGTTGGCGACGGCCTCGAAGTCGGTGGCGCCGTCGGGGATGACCAGGCCCAGCGGCATGTCGGAGGCCAGGACCTTCCAGCGGGCGCGGGAGCCGGCCAGCTCCCGCTTCAGCCAGGCGAGTTGCTCGGCGCCCAGGATGCCCTGGGGGTCCTGCGCCTGCCGGTTGGGGGAGTTGGCGTTGCGGTAGGTGCGCATGTCGAGGACGAAGACGTCCAGCAGGGGGCCGTAGCGCACGACGCGGTAGAACCGGCCCCGGGGCTGGCGTGCCGCGATGGGGTAGTACTCGCCGAACGCCTGCCGGGCGCGGCCCGCGAGCACGTCCACCGAGGTCTCGGTGTAGCGGGGGTCGTCGAGGACCTCGCCGGGGTACCAGTTGTTGGTGACCTCGTGGTCGTCCCACTGGACGATGGAGGGGACCTGGGCGTTGAACCGGCGCAGGTTCGCGTCCAGCAGGTTGTAGCGGAAGGTGCCGCGGTACTCGGCCAGGGTCTCGGCGACCTTGCGCTTCTCGTCGGTGACGATGTTGCGCCACACGCGGCCGTCGGGGAGCGTGACGCTCTCGGTGAGGGGGCCGTCGGCGTAGACGGTGTCGCCGCTGAAGAGGAAGAAGTCCGGGTCCAGGCGCCGCATGTCCTCGAAGATGCGGTAGCCGCCCAGCTCCGGGTTGATGCCCCAGCCCTGGCCGGCCAGGTCGCCGGACCACACGAAGCGGATGCCGTCCCGGGTGCGCGGGGCGGTGCGGAACGTCCCCACGACGGGCTCGCCGGTCCGGCGCGGGTCGTCGGGGTCGGCGAGCAGCACGCGGTAGTGGACCTGGGTGCCGGCGGGCAGGCCGCGCAGGGCGGTGGTGCCGGTGAAGTCCGAGCCGGGGCCGAGCAGCGGCCCGTACCAGCGGCGCGCTCCCCGGAACGACTCGGTGGCGGCCGTCTCCACGACCATCCGTGCGGGCCGGTCGGCGCGCACCCACACCAGCCCGGAGGAGGTGGTGACCTCGCCGGCCTGCACGCCCCAGCGCGCCTCCGGCCGCCCGCTCAACGCCAGGGCCGGCGCCCCGATCCCGGCCCCGGCCACCAGCGCTCCCGCGCCGCCCAGCAGCACGGATCTGCGTCCGACGTCCTTCATGACTCACCCTCCTGCGCAGCCGTCACACTCTCAACGGCCCGCAGTATCACCACCCCACCCTGCCCCCCGCCGGAACACACGGAGAACAAGAGGGGACAGCCGCCCGGCTGTCCCCTGACGGCGGAGGCGAGGGCCTAACGCGAGCGGCGACGGAGGCGGCGGACGACGTAGGGGCGCAGGCGGCTGTAGCCGCGGACGGAGGTGGCGGGGATGGAGCGGACCTCGTAGCCGCCGGCGACGCGCAGGACCGTGGCGAGGTTGGAGTCGACCAGCACCGTGTCGGGGCGGGCGACGGAGGTGAGGCGGGCGGCGACGTTGACGACCTCGCCGAAGACGTCGCCGAGGCGGTTGACGACGCGGCCGTAGGCCAGGCCGGTGCGCAGCTCGGGGATGGCGACGTCCTCGGCCGCGCGCTCGCCGAGGCTGAAGGCGATCTCGACGGCGTCGGCGGGCGAGTCGGCCACGAACAGGACCTCGTCGCCGATCATCTTCACGATGCGCCCGTGGTGCTCGTAGACCACGTCCGCGGCCAGCGCCTCGAAGCGCTCCAGGATGTCGAGGAGCTGGTGCTCGTCGGTCTGCCGGGTCAGCCGCGTGTACCCGACCATGTCCACGAAGCCGACGACCTGCCGCGGAACGCGCTCGGCCCCGGGGTCGTCCATGGCCTCGGCCTGCGCGGCGAGCGCGCGGTCGGCGAAGGCGGCGAGGTGGCGGCGCCAGATGTAGTCCTGGAGCTGCTGCATCGTGGGCAGCATCGCCTCGACCACGGTGGCGATCTCGGGCTCGTCGGGCGAGAGGCCCGGCTGCTTGCTGATCCAGTCCCAGACGACCTGCACCTGCATCTCGGCCAGGCGGGAGAGGAAGTGGCCCAGGGTCCGGGTCAGGGCGGCGTCCAGGCGCGAGTCGATCAGGCCCGACTCGACGAAGTCGTAGCCGATGCGGGCCGCGGTGACGTCCGCGTCCGTGAACAGCACGTCGTCGTCGCCCGCCGCCGCGAACCCCATGGCCCGCCACAGGCGGTGGATGCGGTCCAGCGGCACCCCCGCCATCTTGGCGACCTCGATGCGGGTGTACTTGCGTTCGCCGCCGAGCAGGGTGACCTCGACGCTCTTGGCGACGTCCTCCCCGGCGTCCTCGACGGCGTGCGCGGCGAGGGCCGCCGCGGCGGTCCGCGCGGTGTCGGGGTCCTGGTCCATCTCCGGCGCGCCTTCCGTCAGTCGTGAGCCAGGTCGTCGTCCGCGCGGATCGACCCGGGTCAGGTGGTGTGCACGATGAGCACGTCCACGTCGGCCTTGCGGGCGACCTCCGCGGGGACCGAGCCGAGGATGCGGCCGGTCAGCGTGTTCAGGCCCCGGTTGCCGACCACGATCAGACCGGCGTTCCAGTTCTTGGCGGTCTTCAGCAGGGCGGCGACGGGGTCGCCCTCGATGGCGACGGTGTCCACGTCGATGATCCCGGCCACGGCGGCCCGCTCGCGGGCGGTCCGCAGGGTCTCCTCGGCCGGGGAGGAGCCCACGACGTGGTACGCCTCCTCGCCGAGCACGTCCTGCGCGACGGCGGCCTCGTGCCGGCTGATCGGCCGGTAGGCGCAGAGCACCACGAGCTTGGCTCCGGACGTCGCGGCGACGGAAGCTGCCCGTTCAACGGCCGCCAGGGACGACTTGGAGCCGTCGGTCCCGACGACGACGGTCTCATAAGCGGTCATGGCGGCCACCCTAATCGCCGGTAGCCCGCTCGCCACCGGGGCGTTTGCGGATGTTGTGTCCGGGTGACAAAGCGCGGGGGGCGAACCTGCGCGGGACAGAGCATTCCGGCGGCCCGCCGGCCCCCGTCCGCCCCGCGCCCCACGCCCCACGTCCCCCCATTCCCCCATCTTTCGGGAGCGCACCCATGGCGTTGACCCGCAGATCCCTGCTCACGACCGCCGCCGGCGCGGCCGGCACCGCCCTGGCCGCGACGGCCTGCGGCGCGGGCCCCGGCGGCGCGCCCGACCTGGAGGCCGCCGCCCACGGGCCCGCCGGCCCGGCCACGCTGCGCTGGTGGTCGTTCGCGATGGCCACCCACGAGGGCGGCGACCTGCGCACGGACCTGATCCGGGCGTTCCGCGAGCTCCACCCCGACATCGAGGTGGAGATCGTCAACGCGCCCGCCGTCACCGACATCAGCCGCACCGTGCTGTCCACGGCGCTGGTCTCCGGCGCCGCCACCCCGGACGTGTACATGGGCGACGTGGCCTGGCCGGGCCAGTTCGCCTACAACGCGCTGGCGACCCCGCTGTCCCCGGTCGTCCCCGGGGACTACTGGCGGGCCTATCCCGAGGAGGTGATCACGGCGCTGTCCTGGGAGGGGGACGTGTACGCGTTCCCGTTCTTCGGGGACCAGGCGTTTCTGTTCTACCGCGCCGACCTGCTGGAGCGGCACCGGATCGAGGTACCCCGCACCTGGGAGGAGGTCGCGGAGGCCGCCGCGCGCGTCCGGCGCGCGGGGGGCGCGGAGACCGGCCTGGTCCTCCAGGGCGCGGCCTACGAGGGGCTGACGGCGAACGTCGCGGAGTTCGTGGCGGACGCGGGCGGCGGCATCCTCGACGCGGACGGGACAGAGGTCACCTTCGGCGGCCGGGCCGGGGAACGCGCCCTGGGCTGGCTGGCCGGGGCGGCGGAGTCGGGCGTGCTGCCGCGCGCCGCGGCGACCTTCCGCGAGCAGGAGGCCACCGACGCGTTCACCGGCGGCGGGGCGCTCTTCCTGCGGAACTGGTCCTACGTGTGGGGCGTGGTGGACGCCCCGGACTCACCCGTGCGCGGCCGGGTCGGGGTCGCGGTGCGGCCCGGCTTCGAGGGCGGGCCCGCGCGCGGCCACGGCTGCCTGGGCGGCTGGTGCAACTTCGTCAACCCGCACGGCCGCAACCTCGGCGCGGCGGTGGCGTTCGCCCGTTTCTGCGCCGAGGAGGAGGCGCAGGCGCTGATGATGCGCACCAGCGCGTACCTGCCGGCCCTGACCTCGCTGCGGGAGAGCGCGGAGGCGCGGGCCTCGCGCACGCCGACGCTGGCCCTGGCCGGGGAGGTGCGGCTGGTGCCGCGCCCGACGCAGACGCCGCGCTACCCGCAGGTGAGCAAGGCGATCTACACGCGCGTCAACACGGTCCTCAACGGCCGCACCGCGCCCGGGGACGCCCTGGCGGCGGCCCGCTCGGAGATAGCCGACGCGCTGGCGGGGAGGTCGCTGTGAGTTTCCGTGGGACGACAGGGGCAGCGGCAGGGGCAACGGCCGCGGCGGGCGCCGTCGCGAGGGGCCGGCGCGCGCCGCGCGGGCTGCGGGAGCGGCGGGCCAGGACCGGCTGGCGTTACACGGCCCCGGCGCTGATCGTCGTCGGCGCGGTGACGGTCTTCCCGGTGGTCTACTCGATCGTGATCAGCTTCGCCCGGGTCCGGCCGACCTACGACGGCCTGCGGGTCGAGGAGTGGACCCTGGCGAACTACACGACGATGTTCGCCAGCCAGGCGTGGCTGGACGCCCTGGTGTTCACCGTCGGCTACACCCTGGTCACGGTGGCCGTGGAGCTGGTCCTGGGGATCGCCGTGGCCGTGCTGCTGGAGCGCCTGGAGGTGGCGCGCGGCTGGCTGCTGGCGCTGCTGCTGATCCCGTGGTCGCTGATCACGGTGGTCTCGGCGCAGCTATGGGGCTATCTCTACAACGCCACCTACGGCGCGGTGACCTGGTTCTTCGGCCTCTTCCTGAGCGAGCCCCCGGTGATCCTGGGGACCCCGGCGCCCGCGATCACGGGCATGGCGGTGGCGGACATCTGGAAGACGACGCCCTTCGTCGCGGTGATCGTGCTGGCCGGGCTGGTGCGCGTCCCGCGCGAGCGCTACGAGGCGGCGGAGGTGGACGGGGCGGGGGCCTGGACGGCGTTCCGGCACGTGGTGCTTCCGGCGCTGCGGCCGGTGATCGCGGTGGCGGTGCTCTTCCGGGTGCTCCAGGCGTTCGGGATCTTCGACCTGCCGTTCGTGCTGACGCAGGGCGGGCCGGGCACGGCGACGCAGTCCCTGGCGGTGCTGGGCCACAAGTCACTCTTCCAGGACCTGGACTTCGGGATGGGTGCGGCCGTCTCCTCGGCCACGGGGGTGCTGGTGCTGGGCTGCTGCCTGCTGTTCCTGCGGCTGTTCAGGTCGCAGGTGGATGAGAACGCGGAGGGCGGCCGGAACGCGGAGGGTGCGGCATGAGCGGCGGAAGGTACCGGCGGCGGCGCGGGGTGCGGCGTTACCTCAACCCGGTCACCGTGGGCGGGCTGTTCCTGGTCGTGGTGACGGCGGCGCCGCTGTACTGGATGGCGGTGACCTCCTTCCGCAGCCCGCAGGAGGCGGGGGCGAGCCCGCCCCGGCCGTTCCCCGAGGACCCGACGCTGGAGAACTACCGCTACGCGCTGGACGCGGCCGACATGGACCGCTACCTGCTCAACAGCGTGGTGGTGTGCGTCAGCGCGACGGCGATCGTGCTGGGCCTGGCGCTGTTCGCGGGCTACGCGCTGGCGCGGATGCCGATGCGCGGGCGCGGGCCGGTGATGGTGGGGCTGCTGATGATCTCCGTCTTCCCGGTGATCGCCGTGGTGACCCCGCTCTACCTGGTGGAACGCGAGCTGGGCCTGCTCAACAGCCACGCCGGGCTGATCGTTCCGTACGTGGCCTTCCACCTGCCGTTCGCGATCTGGATGCTGCGCAACGCGCTGCTTGACCTGCCGGGCGAGCTGGAGGAGGCGGCGACGATCGACGGGGCGGGGCCGAACCGGACGCTGTTCTCGGTGATCCTGCCGCAGGCGGGGCCGGCGCTGTTCACGGCGGGTGTCTTCACGTTCACGGCGACGTGGACGGAGTTCCTGATGTCGCTGACGCTCAACAGCGAGAACGACGCCCGCACGATCCCGGTGGGCATCGCGCTGTACGGGGACCGCTACCAGGTGCCCTACGGGGTGATCTTCGCGGCGGCGATGGCGGCGACGGTGCCGATCGCGCTGCTGGTGCTGGTCTTCCGCCGGGCGGTGCTCTCGGGGCTGACGGACGGGGCGCTCAAGGGCTGACCGGGCGCCGACCGAACGGCAAGGGCCGCACCCGCGTCCGCAGCGGGTGCGGCCTTGCGGGTGATCTGTGACGATAAGGGGGTGAATGCGAAGCGAGAGGACGCGGACCGGCTGGCGCGGTACCGGGGCCGGCGGGACTTCTCCCGGACCTCCGAGCCCAGCGGCGGCGCGGCGGCCGACGGGCACCGGCCGCGCTTCGTCGTGCAGTTGCACGACGCCTCCCGGATGCACTTCGACTTCCGCCTGGAGGCGGACGGGGTGCTGAAGTCCTGGGCGGTGCCCAAGGGGCCCTCGACGGACCCGCAGGACAAGCGGCTCGCCATGCCCACCGAGGATCACCCGCTGGACTACCGGGACTTCGAGGGCGTCATCGCGGAGGGCGAGTACGGCGCGGGCACGGTGATCATCTGGGACGAGGGCACCTACGAGGAGGCCGAGCCGGTGGACGGGGGCCTGGAGCGCGGGCACCTGTCGTTCCGCCTCAACGGCCGCAAGCTGCGCGGGGACTGGGCGCTGACCCGGTTCCGGCGGGCGAGCCGGGACGGCCGCGGCGAGGCGTGGCTGCTGGTGAAGCGGGCCAACTCCCGCGGCGGCGCGGCGAACAGCAGGCAGGGAACGCCCGACCCGGCCCGCGCCCGCTCGGCGCGCACGGGCCGGACGTTGCGCCAGGTCGCGCACGACGAGAACGGCAAGCATTCGCGAGGGAGTTGACGCGCGGGCCCGGGGCTTGGACGGGCGAACGCCCCCTGCGCCAGGGGGTCTCAGGCGCCGCGCCACTCCAGGGGTGCCGGGCCGAGGGGGCCGCCGGCGACCGCGTCGGGGCAGGCGCGGCAGCGGGGGTGTCCGCAGCGGGTGAGGGTGGGGTCGGCGGCGATGAGGGCCGCGGCGGCGTCCAGCATCTCCCGGGCCGGGTAGGCGGTCCAGCGGGAGGCGGCGACGGTGGTGCTGGCCGCCAGGTGGGCCAGGCGCGGGCCGAGGCGGGGGAAGCCCTCGGAGCAGGAGCCGACCTCCACCATGGCTACCCGGCCGTCCCCGGTGCGGGCCCAGCGGACGAACAGCCGCCGCCCGGCGCGCTGTTCGGCGAGGTGCAGGGCGGTCATCCGGTCCAGGCCGACCCCGGCCAGCAGCACCGAGCCGCCGTGCTCGGCGAGCAGCCGCACGGGCGCGTACAGGTCGGCGGGGGTCTGCGCGCCGGCCAGCTCGGCGGCCAGCGGGCCCAGCGCGGCGAAGGAGTTGAGCGGGTGCAGGCCGCGCCGGGCGCCGCCGCGGGCGATGAGGGCAGCCGGCAGGGCGCCCATCCGGGCGCATATGAGGCCGCAGGTGGGCGAGTAGACCGGGCCGTCGGGCAGCGGCGGGCGGCGCCCGAAGGCGGCGTAGTCGACGCCGTTGCGCTCGGGCCGCATGCCGGGCGGCGGGGGCACGTCGAAGTACGGCTCGCTGAAGGCCGGGACCAGCACGGTGCAGCCGCGCCACAGCAGGGCGTCGAGCAGCCCGTCGGGCCCGCCGGCCAGGGGTCTGCCGAACGACCGCAGCGAGCCGTGCAGCATCACCGGCCGGCCGGTGAGCCCCAGCCGGTCCACGGCCTCGGCCAGTTCGCGGCCGGTGACCGCCGTCCCCGTCATCATTCCCGTCCCCTCCCGGCGAGCGGTGTCCTCGCGGGGAGGCGCGGCCTCCGGGGTGGTCGCCCGGGGGGCCCGCCTCCACCCGCGTTCGGCCCGGTCTTACCCCCTGCGGGCGGGGTGCTACGCGCGGTGGGGGCCGCCTCGGGGCCGGATCAGCCGGATCGGGGAACCGGCGAACTCCCGGGCGCCGGCATCAGCGGCGGACCTTCGCGCGGTCCAGGGCGGCGACGCCGACCGCGGCGAGCGCGATCTGTATCAGCCACTCGACCCAGTCCACGCCGTCCGTGTCGCCCACGTCCAGGCCGTTGGCGATGGCCGTGCCCACCAGGGCGGCGACGATGCCGACCGCGATCGTGAGGAGCAGGCCGATGTGCTGGCGGCCGGGCAGGACGAGTCGCGCCAGGACGCCGATGATCAGGCCGATGATGAGGGCGCTGATGATGCCGGAGATCTCCATGTTTCACACCTTTCGCTCGACTGCCCCGCCACGGGTGCCCCGCCCGCGCCGGACCAGTCCTCCGGGCTCGGCTACCGCCCGGAGGGATGCGCGCGAGGGAGAGATCAACACGAGATCTCCACATCTCACACACGGAAAACCGGGCAAAGCATGCCCATCGATCACATGAGCCGATATACACAGGATGGCGGGTTACGGACGGGCTTGCGGCACCCTGACCCCCTCGCGCCCCAGCGGCCCCGTGGACCATTACGCGAAAAAGTTGGCCGTCTTTGGCGAACATCGCCGCACACGCCCCACGCGGCGCGACGCCCCAGGCCATCCCTACCCACCCAGGGAGTGGTCCGCGCACCCGTTCGCATGTTTTCATCCTGCGCACCGCAGCAGCGGTCGCCGCGGGTGCGCCGACAGCCTCCCGAGCGCCGTTGACGAACCCCCCATATTGCGAAGGGACAGTGCGCAATGCGTAACGACCTTGAGACCCGTGAGATCGCCGATGCCGAGCTGGACGCCGTTGCCGGCGGTGTGGCGGGCCTGGTCAGCGTTGAGGGCGGCCTGGTCGGCGCCGTCACCAGCGACGTCTCCGGCCTGGTGAACGGCCTGGCCACCACCCAGTTCGTGAACGGCCTCGTCGGCGACGTGACCGGCCAGGTCACCGACATCACCGGCGTGAGCGTGAACACCGGCGCCGTCACCGGCCCGCTCGGTCTCTGACCCGACCGCACGCGAGCATGACCACGCGCCCGGGCGGCAGCGTCGCCGCCCGGATGCGTCGCACGACCTCCCGGACGGCGCGTGTCCGCCCGTGAGTCCGCCCAAAACCCCGGCGCCCGAGCGGGCCGGGGTTCTGGGCTGCCCACGGCCCGCCGCCCGCTACACGCGGACAAGTGAGGTGCCAGCCCGTGGAGTTCCGTCAAAAAGCGCTCTCCAAGCTCCAGTCGCCCGAGGAGCTCGACCTGCCGGTGCGGTTTGCCAGGCCGCAGGGGCGGCTCGTGCTGGCCGTCACCGTCGTCGTGATGGCCGCCGCCGCCTTCTGGGCCCTGACCGGCTCGGTCTCCGCGCGTCTTGAGGCGCCGGGCATCCTCACCGGGCCCGAGGGCAGCTACCTCCTGCAGAGCCCGGTCGCCGGGCAGGTCACCGAGGTCCTGGCCGAGGTCGGCGAGGTCGTCGGCGCCGGCGAGCCGCTGCTGACCGTGCGCACCGAGCGCGGCGAGGAGCCCGTGACGGCCGTGGCCGGCGGGCGCGTCACCACCCTGGTCGCCAGCACCGGCTCCGTGGTCACCACCGGCGCCGACGTGGCGACGCTGGAGCGCGTCTCCGACCCCGACGCCCCGCTGATCGCGGTGCTCTACGTCCCGGGCGCGCGCGGCTCCTCGATCCCCGTGGGCGCCTCCGTGGACCTGAGCGTCCAGTCCGCGCCCCGCGAGCAGTTCGGCGTGCTGCGCGGCCGGGTCGAGGCCGTGGGCCGGGTCCCGCAGACCGAGCAGCAGCTCCTGGGCTTCCTCGGCGACCAGCGCCTGGCGGCGGCCTTCGCCGCCGAGGGCGGCCCGGTCCCGGTCGTGGTGGCCCTCGAACCCTCCGCGACCACCGAGTCCGGCTACCGCTGGTCCTCCTCGGACGGCCCGCCGTTCCCCGTGGAGTCCGCCACCCCCGTCTCCGGCAGCGTCCGCCTCACGGAGGAACGCCCCGTCGACTGGCTCCTGCCGTGAGCGCGCCGCCGCCAGGCCCGGCCGGACCACCCGCCGCCGAGGCCGGCCGCGCCGCGGACGGACGCGCCCCCGCGGGACGCGGCAAGCGGGGCCGCGCCGCGCCCGGAACCTCCGCGCCGGGCAGTCCCCCGCCCGACGGGGCCAAAGGCGGCCGGGCGCCGAGGGCGCGTTCCTCCAACGGCCGCCCGTCCGACGGCGGCGCGAAGCCCGACGGCCCCGGCAACGGCGGCGCGCGGCCGGGTCGTTCCGCGGCCCGCCGCGGCACGGACGGCGGCGCGGGCCGGTCCCGCCGCAGCCGCGCCGCGGTTCCCCGGGGGCGCACCCCGCGCCCCCTGCGCGGCCCGCGCGCGGTGCGGACCCCCTCCGTCCTCCAGATGGAGGCCGTGGAGTGCGGGGCCGCCGCGCTGGCCATGGTGCTCGGGCACTACGGCCGCTTCGTCCCGCTGGAGGAGCTGCGGGTGGCCTGCGGCGTCTCCCGCGACGGCTCCCGGGCCAGCAACCTCCTCAAGGCTGCCCGCAGTTACGGCCTCACCGCCCGCGGCATGCAGATGGACGTGGCCGCCCTCGGCGCCGAAGTCGCCGCGCCCGCCGTGCTGTTCTGGGAGTTCAACCACTACGTCGTCTACGAGGGCATGACCCGGCGCCTGGGCCGGCGCGGCGTGCGGATCAACGACCCCGCCAAGGGCCGCCGTTTCGTGCCCATGGAGGAGTTCGACACCAGCTTCACCGGCGTGCTGCTGACCTTCGAGCCCGGCGAGCGCTTCCGGCGCGGCGGGCGGCGGCCCGGCGTGCTGGGCGCGATGCCCGCCCGGCTGCGCGGCATGTCCGGCACCATGCTGGCCGCCGTCCTCTCCAGTCTGCTGCTGGTCGTGGTCGGCGCCTGCGTGCCCGCGCTCAGCCGCACCTACATCGACACCTTCCTCCTGGGCGGCCAGGACTCCCTGCTGGGCGTGCTGTTCGCCTCCATGGCCGCCGCCCTGCTCCTGACCGCCACCCTCACCGGGCTCCAGCAGGCCAACCTGCTGCGCGGGCGCGTCATCGCCTCCACCCTGGGCAGCGCCCGCTTCCTGCGCCACCTGCTGCGGCTGCCCGTCACCTTCTTCACCCAGCGCAGCCCCGCCGACCTCGTGCAGCGCCTCCAGTCCAACGACACGGTCGCCGAGACCCTGGCCCGCGACCTCGCCGCGGCCGGCGTGGACGCCACCGTCGTCGTCCTCTACGCGCTGCTGCTGTGGACGTACGACCCCCAGCTCACGGTCGTCGGCATCGGGATCGCGCTGCTGAACGTCGTCGCCATGCGCGTCGTGCTGCGCCTGCGCGCCACCGGCACCCAGAAGCTGCGCGCCGACAGCGCCCGCCTGACCAACACCGCCTACAGCGGCCTGACGCTGATCGAGACGATCAAGGCCACCGGCGGCGAGAACGGCTTCTTCCGCCGCTGGGCCGGGCAGCACGCCACCACCCTGGACGTGCAGCAGCGCCTGGGCGTCCCCAGCGCATGGCTGGGCATCGTCGCCCCGACGCTGGCCGGGCTCAACAGCGCGCTGATCCTGCTGATCGGCGGCCCGCGCGCGGTGGAGGGCGCCCTGTCCGTCGGCCTGCTGGTGGCGTTCCAGTCGCTGGTCACCAGCTTCACCGCGCCCATCACCCGGCTCAACGGCGTCGCCGGACGCATCCAGGACTTCGCCGCCGACGTCACCCGCCTCAAGGACGTGGAGAACTTCCCCGTCGACCCGCTCTTCTCCCGCCCCGCCCCGGCCGGAGGCACCCGCCGCCTGACCGGCCACGTGGTGCTGGAGAACGTGACCTTCGGCTACAGCCCGCTGGACCCGCCGCTGCTGAAGGACTTCTCGCTCTCGGTCGGCCCCGGGCAGCAGGTGGCGCTCGTCGGGGCCTCCGGCAGCGGCAAGTCCACGGTCTCGCGCCTCATCTCGGGCCTGTACGCGCCGTGGGAGGGCACGATCCGCATCGACGGGACGCGGCTTGAGGACGTGCCGCGCGGGGCACTGGCCTCCTCGGTGTCCTTCGTGGACCAGGACGTCTTCCTCTTCGAGGGCACGGTGCGGGACAACGTCGCGCTGTGGGACCCCTCCATTGACGACGAGGCCGTCACCGCGGCCCTGCGCGACGCCGCCGTGCTGGAGGTCGTCGCGCGCAGGCCCGGCGGCATCCGCAGCCGCGTCGAGCAGGACGGGCGCAACTTCTCCGGCGGGCAGCGCCAGCGCCTGGAGATCGCCCGCGCCCTGGTGCGGCGGCCGACCGTCCTGGTGCTGGACGAGGTGACCAGCGCGCTGGACGCGGCCACCGAGCTGCTGATCATGGACAACCTGCGCCGCCGCGGCTGCGCCTGCGTGATCATCGCGCACCGGCTGAGCACGGTCCGTGACAGCGACGAGATCCTGGTCCTGGACCGGGGAACGGTCGTGGAGCGCGGCCGGCACGAGCACCTGGTCGCGGCGGGCGGCGCCTACGCGCGGCTGGTCAGGGAGCACTGATGACCACGCCCGAGGGCCCCGTCCCGCAGGCCGCCTCCGCCGCCCCGGCCGTTCCCGCCGCCGTCCCCGCTCCCCCGCTGCCCGACCCCGTCGTGGCGGCGCTCGGGGAGCTGGGCACGCCCCTGGACTGCGCCGGGCTGCGCTCACTCACGCTGGAGGGGCCGCACGTGCTGTGGCTGGTGGTGGCCGGCGGGCTCGACCTGTTCGCCGTGGACCGGGCGGCCCAGGGCCCCTGGCACTCCCTGGGCCGGCTCCCGGCCGGAACGCTGCTGCTGGGCCCGGTGGACGGCCCGGAGCACACCCTGATCGCGCGCCCGCTGGGCGGCACCCTGCTGCGCCGCATCGAGCTGCACCAGCTCCACCCCGAGTACGCGAGCTCCTGGCAGGCCGAGTGGTACGCCGCCCACGGCCCCGGGCAGCCCCCCCGGCTCAGCCCGCTGGAGGACGCGTTCGGCCGCGGCATCGGGCGCGGGCTGCGCGTGCTCTACCAGGCGCCGCTGGACGGCGTCCACGAGGCGGGGCCGGAAGGGGCCGGGGCCGAGGGCGGGGCCGGGACCGGGACCGGGACCGACGAGGACATCCTGTGGATCCGGATCGTGCCCGGCAGCGTCCAGTACGGCGCCGCCTGGGAGGGCCACGCCGCCGGAACCCTGCTGCTGGACGCCGCCATGTGGCAGGGCATGGTCGACCAGCAGTACCGCCTGCTGCACGCCCTGGACCGCTGGATCGACCAGTTGGAGCGCGCCCACGCCGACCGCACCGCCGCCGGGATCAAGGCGGGCGAGACCGCCGACACCCAGGCCAACCAGGTGCTGCTGGCCGCGATCGGCCGCCCCGGGCGTTCCGGCGACCGGCAGGGCCGCGCGGGCCGTTCGGGCCGCTCGGGGGCCGACGCGGACGCCGCGTTCGCCGCCTGCCGCCTCGTCGCGCGGGAGGCCCGCATCGCGCTGCGCGAGCCGGAGAAGGCCGGCGCGGGCGCCGAGCGCCTTGACCCCGTGGAGCGGGTGGCGCTGGCCTCCCGGGTCAGGACCCGATCGATCCGGCTGACGGGGAGCTGGTGGCGGGAGAACGCCGGCCCGCTCGTCGGCCACCGCGAGGACGACGGAACGCCCGTGGCGCTGCTGTGGCGGCGCGGGCGCTACCACGCCGTCTCGCCTGTCAGCGGGCGTCGGGAGCGGATCGGCCCGGAGAACGCCGCCGCGTTCGCGCCGCGCGCCGAGATGTTCTACCGGCCGCTGCCCGAACGCCCCACCGGACTGCTCCAGTTGGTGCGCTTCAGCGTGCACGGCACCCGGCCCGAGCTGGCCCGGCTGCTGCTGGGCGGCCTGGTGGCCATCGGCCTGGGCGCGTTCGTGCCACTGGTCACCGGCCGGGTGCTGGGCTCCTACGTGCCCAACGCCGACACCTCCCGCATCACCCAGGCGTGCCTGGCGCTGATCGCCACCTGCGTGGTGTCGGCGGCGTTCATGCTGCTCCAGAACGCGGCGCTGCTGCGCATGGAGGGCCGCATCGAGGCCACCCTCCAGCCGGCCGTGTGGGACAGGCTGCTGCGCCTGCCCACGACGTTCTTCGCGGGCCGCTCCACGGGCGAACTGGCCTCCGCCGCCATGGGGATCAGCGCGATCCGCCGCGTGCTCTCGGGCGTCGCGCCCGTGTGCGTTCAGGCCGTGGGCGCGGGGGCGATGAACCTGGCGCTGCTGCTGTTCTTCAGCGTGCCGATGGCCCTGGCGGCGCTGGGCATGCTGCTGGTGGCCGCCACCGTCTTCCTGGGTCTCGGCCTGTGGCAACTGCGGTACCAGCGGCGGCTGATCAGGATCTCCCACCGCCTGAACAACCAGGCGTTCCAGACCCTGCGCGGCCTGCCGAAGCTGCGCGTGGCCGCCGCCGAGAGCTTCGCCTACGCCGCCTGGGCCGGGGAGTTCGCCCGCACCCGCGAGCTCCAGCAGCGCGCCGGGCGGCTCCAGAACGTCGTCACCGTGCTGAACGCGGTCTACCTGCCGCTGTGCACGCTGGCGATGTTCATGCTGCTGGCCGGGCCCGCGCGCGGCTCGATGTCGGCGGCGGAGTTCCTGACGTTCTCGACGGCGATGACGATGCTGCTGGGCTCGGTCACCCAGCTCACCGGCGCGCTGCTGTCGGCCGCGGCCGTGCTGCCGATGTTCGAGCAGGTGCGGCCGATCCTGCGGGAGCTGCCGGAGGTGCGCGGCGGCAGCGCGGCGCCGGGCGAGCTGAGCGGCCGGATCGAGGCCAGGCAGCTCTCCTACCGGTACAGCGAGGACGGCCCGCTGGTGCTGGACGGGGTCGACTTCCGCGTGGAGCCGGGCGAGTTCGTGGCCGTGGTCGGCGCGAGCGGCTGCGGGAAGTCCACGCTGCTGCGGCTGCTGATCGGCTTCGACAAGCCGGTGGCGGGCAGCGTGCTCTACGACGGGCAGGACCTGTCCGCACTGGACCAGGCGGCGGTGCGGCGGCAGTGCGGGGTGGTCCTCCAGCACGCGCAGCCCTTCAGCGGCTCGCTCCTCGAATGCATCTGCGGGGCCGAGGCGTTCACGCTGGAGGAGGCGTGGCAGGCCGCGGCGCTGGCGGGGCTCGCGGAGGACATCAAGGCGATGCCGATGGGGATGCACACCATCCTCTCGGACGGCGGCGGCACGGTCTCCGGCGGCCAGCGGCAGCGTCTGATGATCGCGCAGGCCCTCATCCGCAAGCCGCGCGTCCTCTTCTTCGACGAGGCCACCAGCGCGCTGGACAACGAGGCGCAGCGGGTGGTCATGGCGGCCACCCGGCAGCTCAACGCCACGCGCGTGGTGATCGCGCACCGCCTGAGCACGATCCTGGACGCGGACCGGGTGCTGGCGATGGCGGACGGGAAGATCGTTCAGCAGGGCCCGCCGGCCGAGCTGCTGGCCGACACCGGCGGCCTCTTCCACGAGCTGGTCCGCCGCCAACTGGCGTGACGCAGCTCACACTTCTTCCGTCCCTCCGGTGTCATACGGCGTGGGTCCCTTCTCCGTATGCCTTCTGACCGGTCCTCGGGGAGAGGGGGCCGGCACCAGAGCCGGAAGGTCAGCACATGCGCATCACCAAGACCCGGGCCCGGTCCTTTCTGGCGGGGGCCGTCGCGGCGGCGGGACTCGTCGCCCTCGCCTCGCCCCCCGCGCAGGCCGCGGCGAGCTGGAGCGCGAGCTACGGGGAGCTGCCGGGCGAGGGGCTCTACCCCGAGGAGACCTCCTGTTCGGGCGCCTACGGGCAGCCGGACGTTCCCGGCGGCGCGACCCGGACGGCCCAGTACAACGGCCGCACCCTCACGCTGCGCTTCTACTACCACGGCGACTGCGGGGCCTTCGCCCGCGTCGAGAACGCCCCCCAGGAGTGCTCGGCCCACATCAACCGCCTGGAGGGCAACTCCATCGTGTGGATGCGGGAGACCGTGGACCCGGGCCTGGACTACGCGTACACGATGATCGCCAACAACCTCGACGGCCGGCAGGCCCGCGCCGTGCTCTTCTGCGGCGACACGGCCCTGGCCCGGACCGAGTGGTACTGACGCCGAGTGCTGCTGACGGGTCCCCGGCCGGGTCCCGCCACCGCTGACCCGGCGCCTCGCACCGGCCGTTTCAGGCACTCGGGGGTACGGTGCGGGGCGCCGCCCTTCCGGGCGCGCGTCCTGGGGCGTGCGCTAGTCCTCGCAGAAGGGGACCTCCCGCTCGTTGCGCGTCCGCACGCCCGGCAGCCAGCCTTCGTTGCCCCCGGCCGTGCGCACGCGGTACCAGCGGGTGGAGGAGATGCCGTCCTCGTCCATGATCGGCGTGCCGTCCGCCACCACGCAGTAGGCCTCCAGGCGGTCGCCGTGCCAGACCCGGCCGGCGGCGTTCTCCGGGGCGGCGTACTCCGCGTAGGGGTCGCGGGCCAGGCCCAGCGAGCACTCCAGGGTGCGCAGCTCCTGGCAGGGCTCCTCGGCGTTGTAGACCGCCAGTTCGAGGCCGGGGCCGGGCCCGGCGGGTGGCTGCTCGGTCGCGGCGGGGCGCACCCACCACCACGTCCCGGCCGCCACGAAGGCCACGGCCACGGCGGCGAGGGCGACGGCGGGCCACCGGGCGCTCGGGCGCGGGGGCTGAGTGGCGGGCCCGGGCGCACGGACGCGGTCCCACAGGCCCAGGGGCGGCGCGATCTCCTCGTCCGCGGCCCGCAGCCGCCGGCGCAGCACGGCGACCGTGCGGTCGTCGTGGCCCTCGCGGCCCTCGCGGCCCTCGTGCCCGTCCTCCGTCATGCCGCCCCCAACAGGCCGCGCAGCTTGCGCAGCGCCCGCAGCCGCGTCCTGCTGACCGTGCCGCGGTGCAGGCGCAGGATGTCGGCGGCCTGGTCGATGGTGTAGCCGTCCAGGTCCACCAGTATCACCACTCCCGCCTGCCGGAGCGAGAGCTGCCGCAGCAACCGCACCGCCTCCAGTTCGGCGACGCGGCGCTCCACTCCCCCGTCCAGCGGGGCGACGCCGACGCCGCCGACGGCCCCGCCGACCGCGCCGCCCACGGACCCGCCGCCCCGGCCGTTCGCCGTCTCCCACAGGACGCCGTCGTCCACCTGCCCCACGGGCACCTGACGCCGCTCGCGCCGCCACGCGTCGCGCACCACGCTCACCAGCGTCGCGAACGCATACGCGTACGGCTCCGGGTGGTCCACCAGCCGCCGCGGGTGCGGCGCCAGCTTCAGGTACACCTCGTGCACCGCGTCCTCCGCCGACTGCCGCGAGCCGGTCATCAGCGCGGCGCGGCGGTAGAGCCGTTCCAGCAGGTCGAGGAAGACGGCGTCGAACGCCCCGTCCTCCGCGCCCGCGTCCGGCCCGCGTTCCCCCCGTCCCGTCAACCCCACCCGAGCATGGTGCCGACCCCCGCACGCCGCTCGCAACCGGCTCTTGGCACCCGCAACGCCCCACTCCGGCGCGCGCCTCTTCACACCCCCCACTCGCTCCCTCCCCCTGGGGAGGCGGACGCCGGGGCTCCGCCTCCGTCGTGGGGTGCGGCTCAGCACATGCGGTAGTCGTACCGGGTGCTGTTGTAGGAACAGGTGTCCGCGGTGGTGCCGTTGGAGCGGCGCAGGGTCGCGGTATCCGCGTCGTTGTTCCAGACGTACCAGGAGCGGTTCTGGTAGCGGTTGGCCGAGGTGTTGGTGCCGCTGCCGGTGCGGACGGTCACGGTCTTGCCGGCGCCGAGCGTGTAGGAGCCGAAGGTGTAGGTGTGGTTGGCGCGGTCGCGGACGGTCCAGCCGCGGAGGCTGACGCTGGAGCCGGTGGTGTTGCGTATCTGCACGTACTCGGCGTTGAGGCTGGAGTTGGCACCCCGGTCCGTCCCCGGGCTGTCGTAGTAGATCTTGTAGAGGTGGACGGAGCCCGCCGCCTGGGCCTGCTGCGCGGGCAGCAGGAGGCCGGCGCAGCCTGCGACGGCGGCGAGGGAGACGAGCATGCGGGTGCGGGTGCGGATACGGATCACGTCGTGCCTCACTGGGGCCGGTGGAGGCGCGGCGGGGCGCCGCGCGCCCGCCGGGTACGGCGGGCGGGTGCCACCCTAAGGATGTTCACGAGTCGTGCGCAGGTCCGTTACAGGAACGACACCGAACTGCGGGCGCACGCCGGCACCTCGCGCGCCCCCTTCCCCGGGCCCGTCTCTTCCCCGCCATTGCGTCAACTTGGCCGAGTTGTCTCGCCGCTCCGGGCAATCCTTGCCCGCGCCGCGCGCCGCCGCTGTACTTCTTGCGTACGCATTCCCACCGCCCGCAATTCCCCGCAGGAGGACGCATGCCCCAGCGGACGCTTGCCGTCCGGCCCGCACATACCCGCGCATTCGCCGCACCGAAATGCGGCCGGCCCGCTCCCCATTCCGGCGCACAGCACTGAACTGCCGCATTTCCGCGACGCCTCCTCCCGCACCTCCCTCTGCCCCGGCCTGCCCACAACGCCACGAAACGCCAGCTCACGGGCCGTTCCGGGCTCCCGCCGAGCAGATCAGCCATGCCGATCGCCTCATGCCGAAGGAAGGGCAATGACCGTTCAAGACATACAAAGCGATAGCACTCCCGCGACGACCGAGGAATCACCCCCTTCGCCTCGCAGATGGTGGGCGCTGGCCGTTCTGATGATCGGCACCACGCTGGCCATCCTGGATTCCTTCATCGTCAACGTCGCGGCTCCCTCCATTCATACCGACCTGAACACCACGTTCGCCCAGCTCGAACTCATCATCGGCGCCTATGTACTCGTCTACGGCCTCTTCCTCGTCACGGGAGGGCGTTTCGGGGACATATTCGGCTACCGGCGCATCTTCGTAGCGGGCGTCCTCCTCTTCGTGGCCGCCTCCCTGGCCTGCTCCCTGGCCACCACGGCCGAGGCCCTGATCGTCTTCCGGGTGGTGCAGGCGCTCGGTGCCGCGATGCTCTATCCCCAGGTGCTCTCCGGCCTTCAGACCATGTTCAAGGGCCGTGAACAGGCCATCGCCTTCGGCGTGTTCGGCGCGACCATCGGCCTGGCCTCCATCTGCGCCCAGCTCGTGGGCGGCATGCTGGTCAGCCTCGACCTCTTCGACCTGGGCTGGCGCACGATCTTCCTGATCAACATCCCGCTCGGCCTGCTGGCCGTGGCCGGCGCCATGCTGACCCTGCCCGGGGGCCGCAACGCACACCGCCCGAGCCTCGACCCGATCGGCGGCGTGATCCTCACCCTCGCGCTCGTCCTGCTGCTCCTGCCGCTGGTCCTGGGCCGCGAGATGGACTGGCCCGTGTGGATGATCGCCATGCTCGTCCTGTCGGTGCCGGCCTTCTTCGCCTTCCTCGGCTGGGAGCGGGCCGTGGGCCGCCGCGGCGGCGACCCGCTGGTCAGCATGGACCTGTTCCGCAACGGGCCGTTCTCCGTGGGCACCGGCATCGCGATGGCGTTCTTCGCCTGCAACTCCGGCCTGTTCCTGATCCTCACGCTGGCCCTCCAGCTCGGCCTGGACTTCTCCGCGGCCGAGTCGGGACTGGCGTTCACGCCGCTGGCCGTCGCGTTCATGGCCGCCTCCCTGCTGGCCTCGCGCATCACGGCGCGCCTCGGCCCGCGCGGCGTCCTGGTCCTGGGCTACATGGCCAACGCGGTGGGCGTCCTCGCCCTCATCCTGACCACGGCCGCCGTGGGCACGGACCTGAGCATCGCCGCCCTGGCGCCCTCGCTGATCGTCATCGGCTTCGGCCAGGGCCTGGGCGTCAGCCCGCTGATGGCCCTCGTCCTCCAGGGCGTCCCCGCCCGCGACTCCGGCGCCGCCGGCGGCGTACTGGAGACCGTCATCCAGGTGGCCTGGGCCCTGGGCATCGCCCTCCTCGGCCTGATCTACTTCACCCTGGTCGGCGGCCACGACGACGCGATGGACCCCGAAACGGCGACCACGGCCTTCAACGTCAGCCTCTTCTGCAACCTCGGCCTGGCCCTCATCGCCGCCACCCTGGTCTTCCGCCTCCCCAAGTCGGTCCAGACCCCCGCCTGACCCCCGCCCCACCCGCGCGGCCCGGCCCCTCACGGGGGGTCCGGGCCGCAGGCACGTGCCTGGGCCTCGCCGAAGGCCGGCCGCGCACCGGTCACTTCCGCAGGCCGTCCCTGCGCGGCCTGCGCCGCCACGCGGTCATCGACGGCCGCTCCGACATCCGCCAGTGCCTCGGCCAGGGCGAGGACTTCCACATGCACCGACGTTGCGTCCGTCCGGGCCGACCAGTTGCCGCTCGTAGTGGACGAAGGCCGCTCACTGGCCGGGCGATTCGAGAGGGACGGACTCGATCCACTCGTCCCCCGTCACCGGCCCCAGGCACGCGGCGGCCGACAAGCCGCCCACGCCGACGGAACAGCCGGATACGCCCCCGCGGGGGAACGTCGTCGCGGGAGGGGACGCCGGGTGGGCGCCTGCCCCACCCGGCGGTTGCCCACCGGCGGAGGATCAGGCGTTCCAGCGCCACCCGTTGTAGTCCTCGCAGGTGGCCATGCGCCCGTTGGTGGCCCTGAGGGTACGGCCCCGGTCGTCCCTCGCGCAGAACTCGCCCTCCACGACGACCTTGCCCGTGGAGGTGCAGGCGTAGCCGGTCTGGTCGCCGTCGTTGGGGCAGGTGCGCAGGGCGTCGGCCGCCGGCTCCGGCTCGGGCTCCGGCTCGGGCTCCGGCTCGGGCTCCGGCTCGGGCTCGGGCTCGGGCTCCGGGGGCGCCGAGTGGGTCGCCTCAGGGGCGCGCGGCGCACTGGGGGTGTGGGTTTCCTCCGCAGCCGGCTCGGCGCACTCGGCGACGGTCTCGGCGAGGTAGACGTATATCCGCGTATCACTCGATATCCGGCCCCCCTGCGCGGGCTCAGTGGAGCAGATGACCCAGCCGCCGACCTCGCTGGTGACGGGCAGGGTGATCCCGTCGTGCGCGGGCCGGTTGGTGAGCGAACCCGGCGGGAAGTGGTGGTCGTCCAGGAGGTCCATGGCCGCCGCCTGCACCTCGCCTTCCAGCGAGGGCAGGGTGAAGGCACTCGGCGTCGGGGCGGTCGGCGCGGTGGTCGGCGTCTCCTCCGCGACGGCGGCGGCGTTCCCGTCGTTCCCCTCGGCTTCGTCCCCCTGGCAGGCGGTCGCGGCCAGCATGGCGAGTACGGCGAGGGGCAGGGCGATCTTCATCTGCACGGCATCCTTTGGTGCGGAACTTGAGAACGGCACCTCCGGATCCGCCCTCCCGGCCGCCCACTCGGCGGTAACGTCTTCCGAGCCGCCCCACCGATGCGGGAGAGGCACGGACAGAGACGCAGGCGGACCCGGTAAACGCCGATCCGGCGGCAGCGGGCGGTCAGGGGTGAGTGGACAACCCGACCATGTGATATCAGGCCCGTATCATGACATTACGGGGTGCCGCCCTGTAGCCCATCGGACCACTGTGACCCTCTTGTGACCGGTCCACTCCACCCCTCGCCCTGTCGTCCGCGTACCCCGGCCTCTCCGGGAACGAGAGGGCCGAGCTCACCGCACGGCGGCATAGGCAGGCGAGGCGATCTACGGCGGCACCATGCCGATGAGCTCGTCGCTGCCGGGACAGCAGCGGCACAGGAGCCGCCGGACGACCGCGGGAAGGGCGACTCGGCGCGTCAACGGCCAAGACCGAGCAGAGCGAAGCAACCTGGCAGCGGCGCTCGCCCCGGCGCCGGGACAGGCGGCGGCACTGCGTTGACGGAGGCCCTGGCGCGGGCGCCCATGGCTCACGCCCAGAAAGCAGCCCCGGGGCACCGGCTGAGCGCCGCCGGGAGCTTGTCGCCCGAACCCTAGCCCCCTCGCGGGGGCCGAGGGTTCACACGTGTCTGATCCGGTGCCCCCGGCAGGATTCGAACCTGCGACACCCGCTTTAGGAGAGCGGTGCTCTATCCCCTGAGCTACGGAGGCGAGGCGCGGTCAGTCTAGCGGGTCCGGGTGGGCCAGGGTGGGGGCGGCGGTGAGGAGGCGGGTGCAGTAGGTGGTGAGGTGGGTGCGGTCGGTGGGGAGGGTGCCTTCGAGCCAGCGGATGAAGAGGCCGGCGAGGGCGCCGATGAGGGCCGTGGCGGTGAGTTGGGTGTCGGGGGCGGCGGGGTCGACGCCGAGGTGGGAGCCGACGAGGTCGGCGAAGACGGGCAGCAGGTCGGCGCCGCGGCGGCCGAGGACCGGGTCGGTCATGGGCTCCAGGAGGAGGACGCGGCCACGGCGGGGGTCGTCGGTGAGGACGTCGAGGAAGGACTCGACTGCGGCGCGGGCGTCGGGGGCGGCCTCGCGCAGGGCGGTGAGGGCCTGGCCGGCGACCTCGTCGTAGAGGGCGAGGAGGAGGGCGTCGCGGGAGGAGAAGGACTCGTAGAAGTACCGGTCGGTGAGCCGTGCGGCGCGGCAGACCGAGCGGACCGTCACGGCGGGGCAGCCCTGCTTTCCGGCCAGGTCGAGGGCGGCGTCGAGCAGGGCGCGGCGGCGGGTGGCGCGGCGGGCGTCCAGCGTGGTCCCGCCCCAGGTGGGGGGAGGAGGGGTGGCGGGCGGCATCGCGGGGGTCCCCCAGGTGGTAACGAGACGTGTTGACGACAGGTGTCCTCAATTCTAGGGTGAGGACGCATGTCGTCAGTTGTGCCCCTGGGGCCCGAGTCCGTGGCGTGGCGGATCTTCAGCGACTGGCGCGGGATGCTGATCTCGCTGTGGGCCGGCTCGATGCAGAACATGCACCCGGGGCTGGGCGCGGGCGTCGAGCAGCACTCGCGTTTCTTCGAGGAGCGCTGGGAGCGGCTGTTCCGCTCGCTGTACCCGATAGCGGGCGTGGTCTACGACGGGGAGCGCGCGGCCGAGACCGCGCGGCGGGTGCGGGACTTCCACCGGGGGATCGGGGGAACGGACGCGCGCGGCAGGCGTTATCACGCGCTGGAGGCGGGGACGTTCTTCTGGGCGCACGCCACGTTCGTGCTCACGCCCGTGCTGGTCTGCGAGTACTTCGGGACGCCGCTGACGGCGGCGCAGAAGGAGCGTTACTACGCGGAGAGCGTGCGCTGGTGGCGCCTGTACGGGATGGGCATGCGCCCCGTGCCGGCGGACTGGGCGGCGTTCGAGGCGTACTACGACCGGATGTGCCGGGAGGTGCTGGAGGTCACGCCGGCCGCGCGGGCGGTGCTGGACGTCAGCGACCTGGCCAGGCCGCCGGCGCTGGCCCGGGTGCCGGGGCCGCTGTGGCGGGCGGTCGCGGGGCCGGCCGGGCGGGGGATGGTGTGGCTGACCACGGGTCTGTACCACCCGGCGGTGCGGGAACGCCTGGGGCTGAGCTGGTCGGCGCGGGACGAGCGGCTGCTGCGGCTGCTGGGGCGGGCGGTGGCGGCGGGGTGGCGGCTGGTGCCCTTCGAGTACCGGTTCCACCCGCGTGCCAGGGCCGCGTGGCGGCGGGCGCGCGGGCGCGGGCGGTCCGGCGCCCCGCTGGTGGAGGCGCCGGCCCGGTACCGGGGAGGGGACGGGGCGCGCGGCTACGCGTCCGAGGGCTGAGGCGGGTCCTCCAAGGAGGGGGCGGCGGCAGGGGTGGCCAGGAGCAGGGCGAAGCGGGACTGGGGATCGGTCCACCAGTGCGCCAACTCCAGGCCCGCGGCGGCCAGTTCCTCGGTCACGGTCTCGCGGCGGAACTTGGCGGAGATCTCGGTGCGCAGGTCCTCGCCGCGGCCGAAGTCCACGGTCAGATCGAGCGCGGGGATCTTCACCTGGTGCGCGACGCGGGCCCGCAGCCGCATCTCGATGTGCTCGGCCTCGGGGTCCCAGACCGCGCGGTGGTCGTAGGCGCCCAGGTCGAACTCGGCCCGCAGCTCGCGGTTCAGGACGCGCAGGACGTTCTTGTTGAACGCCGCCGTGACGCCCTGGTCGTCGTCGTAGGCGCGCACCAGGGTCTTGGGGTCCTTGACGAGGTCGAGGCCCAGGAGCAGGGCGTCGCCCTCGGAGGTGAGCGCGGCGCGCAGGCGGGCGAGGAAGGCGGCGCGCTGCTCGCGGACGAAGTTGCCCAGCGTCGAGCCGAGGAACGCGATGAGCCGGGGCCCGCCGGCCTCGGGCAGGGCCAGGTCGGCCTCGAAGTCCGTTACGGTGGCGGCGACCCGCAGGTCCGGGTAGTCGCGGCACAGCGCGTCGGCGGCGTCGGCCAGCGCGGCCTCGCTGACGTCCACGGGGGCGTAGTGCTTGAGGCTGCCCGCGGCGGTGAGGGCGTCCAGCAGCAGGCGGGTCTTGTCCGAGGAGCCGGAGCCGAGTTCGACGAGGGTGCGCGCGCCGGAGAGACGGGCGATCTCCTCGGCGTGGGCGCGAAGGATCATCCGCTCGGCGCGGGTCGGGTAGTACTCGGGCAGCCGGGTGATGCGGTCGAAGAGAACGCTGCCGTGCGCGTCGTAGAACCACTTCGGCGGAAGGGACTTGGGATCCGCGGTCAGCCCGGCGGTGGCGTCGGCGCGCAGGGAGCGGGCGCGGTGGTCCTCGGGCAGGCGGTTGTCGATGGTGATGCGGTCGGGCATGTGCGGCGCCTTTCCTCGTGCGGTCCTCGTGCGGTCCTCGTGCTGCTCTCGCGTGCCCGCGGCCGGCAGCGGGCGCGGCTAGAGCGGGGTGACCTCGGTGGTGCCCGGGGCGGCCAGGAGGAGGGAGTGCTCGGGGACCTCGTGCCAGTCCGGGTCGTCGGTGCAGGGCTCGGAGGCGACGGTCACGGAGCCGGCCTCCGCGTCCCTGCGGTAGTGGAGGGGGTGGCCGTGCCGGGTGGCGGCGATGGCGCGCCCGTCGGTGAGGAGGAGGTTGAGCAGGGCGGCGGGGCGGGCGGCGGCGGTGGCCCGCACGACGCCGGCCAGCGCGTACCCGGGCGGCTCCCCGGCGGCCAGGCGGCGCCCGGCCAGCAGCCACAGCAGCGCGGAGTCGGTGTGCGCCTCCATGCCGAGGACCTGGGCGGCGGTGAGCGGGACGCCGAGGTCCTCGGGGAGCGAACGCCACTGCTCCACGCGGCCGTTGTGGCTGAACAGCCAGCGGCCCAGGGTGTAGGGGGCGGCGGCCGACTCGTCCAGGCTGGTGCCGGGCGTGGCCGAGCGGACGGCGGCCAGGACGGCGCCGCTGCGCAGGACGGCGGCCAGAGCCGGGAGGTTGGCGTCGGCCCAGATCGGCACGGCGCGCCGGTAGCGGACCGGGCCCGCGCCGTCCCCCGGGGGGTACCAGCCCACGCCGAAACCATCGGCGTTGAGGGTGGGCGTCCAGGACTGCCGGTAGAGGCTGTGCGGCGGCTCGGTGAGCAGCTCGGCGAGCGAACGCACGGGGCCGAGGTAGGCGAGGTGCCGGCACATGCGCTCACGCCCCGGCGTCCTCGGGGGCGTCCCGGCAGGTGCGGAACCCGGCGAAGATCTGGCGCCGCACGGGCAGGTCCCAGTTGCGGAACGTGGCCCGGCAGGCGACGGGGTCGGTGGCGAACGACCCGCCGCGCAGCACCCGGTAGCGGTCGCCGAAGAAGACCTCGCTGTACTCGCGATAGGGGTAAGCGGCGAAGCCGGGGTAGCCGGTGAACGACGAGGCCGTCCATTCCCACACGTCGCCCAGGAGTTGGCGGGCCCCGCAGGGCGCGGCGCCGTCCGGGTAGGACCCGGCGGGGGCGGGCTGGAGGTGGCGCTGGCCGAGGTTGGCGTGCGCGGGGCCGGGGGCGGCCTCACCCCAGGGGTGGCGGCGGGGGGCCGGGGCGGCCGGGTCGTGGCGGGCGGCCTTCTCCCACTCGGCCTCGGTGGGCAGCCTGCGGCCGGCCCAGCGGGCGTAGGCGTCGGCCTCGTACCAGTTGACGTGCAGCACGGGCTCGTCAGGGGGCACGGGCTCGGTGTGGCCGAAGCGGCGCCGCAGCCAGACCGAGCCGTCGCGCAACCAGAAGCCGGGGGCGGTGAGTTGGGCGTCCTGCCGGTGGCGCCAGCCGGCGGGGTGCCACCAGCGGGGGTCCTCGTAGCCGCCGTCCTCGACGAACTGCCGGTAGGCGGCGTTGGTGACGGGCACGGTGTCCAGCCAGAAGTCCGGGACCTCGACGGTGTGGGCGGGGCGTTCGTTGTCCAGCGCCCAGGGGTCGGTGCTGGTGCCCATGGTGAACGGGCCCCCGGGGACCAGGACTTCGGCCGGCAGCGGCGGCGCGCCCGGGTCGGGGGCGGGGGGCGCGGGGGCGTCCAGGACGGCGGGGCCGCGGCGGAGCTGGTGGGTGGCGAGCATGGTCTCGTCGTGCTGCTGCTCGTGCTGGGCGACCATGCCGAAGAGGAAGCCGTGGCCGGGCGGCGGGGCGGCGGCCAGGATGTCCAGGGCCTGGTCGCGGACGTCGGCGAGGTAGCGGCGGGCCTGGTCGGGGGCGAGCAGCGGCAGCCCGGGGCGTTCGGCGCGGGGATGGCGGAAGGCGTCGTACAGCGGGTCGAGATCGGGCCGCAGGCCGGGGCGCCCGCCGGCGCGGCGGATCAGCCAGATGTCCTCCTGGTTGGCGATGTGCGCCAGGTCCCAGACCAGGGGGGACATCAACGGCGAGTGCTGCTCGGTGAGTTCGGCGTCCGGCAGGCAGTCCGCGAGGGCCAGGGTGCGGCGCCTGGCGGCGGAGAGCGCGATCCGGGCGCGCTCCCGGACGGGCGTTGCCACCTCCTCGGGGGCCGGGTCCGGGGCGGGCGCCGGGGGCGGCGCGGTGGTGAGGGCGTTCTCGGTCGTCATCGGGTGCCTCCTCGGAGCGGGTCGGCGGGGCTCGGCGGTGGCGGCCGGAACGGCGGGGGCCGAACGGCCGGGGCGGGCGCGGTCGGGGGAACGCCCGGGGCGGGCGGGGCCGGCCGGGGGGCCGGAGCGGGCCGCGCCGTCGAGCAGGTCGTCGGCCGGGCAGCGGCCACGCTCGGTGTAGCGTTCCGCGAACTCCGCGACGGCGCGGCGCAGTTGCGCGCAGGAGGGGTCGCGGGCCAGGGCACTCTCGGCGGCGGCCAGGCAGGCGCGGGCGGCGCGGCCGAGCTCCGGGTCGGCGGGGCCGTGGCGGGCGGCCCGCAGCCACGGGCCGGGACCGCGCAGCGGCTCGGTGGCCTCGGCGGCGGTGTCCGCGGCCCGGGGGTCGTCCAGCAGGGTGCGGGCGACGGCGAGGGCCACGGCCCAGCCCTCGCCGGGCTGGGCGTCGATCATCCTCAACTCCAGCCAGCCGCGCGGCCGGACGGGCGGGAAGAGGGTGCCCAGGTGGTAGTCGAGGTCCGCGAGCGTGGGCGGGCGCTCGCCGAACGGCCCGCGCAGCCAGGCGCGGAACGTCAGCCCCGGCGGGGTCTCCCAGCCCGCGGGCGGGGTCCTGCGCACGCACAGCAGCGGCGCGTCCAGGGCGTAACGGGCCCACGCGGCCCGGGGATCGGCCCGCACGTCCTCGCCGGGCGCGGGCGGGGGCGGCAGGGTGCGCAAGGGGTCCAGGCGCGCCCAGATCGCCTGCCGGGTGGAGCGCCAGCCGGTCGAACGACCGTGCCACAGGGGGGAGTTGGCGAAGGCGGCGACCAGGACGGGGCCGAGGCGGTGGGCCAGGCGCCAGCGGTGGCGCCAGCCAGTGGCGCCCTCCCCGTCGTCCCCGGCCTCCACGCTGACCTGCACGGAGGCGGTGGCGCGCATCATCACCCGGCCGCAGGGGCCGCCGCGGTCGAAGTAGGACTCCATCGCGGCGTAGCGGGGGTGGTCCAGCACCCGGGGCGGGTGGCGGTCGGGGTCGAGTCCGAGGCCGGCGGGGGCCAGGCCCGCGGCGGCCAGGGCGGCGCGCAGGCGGGCGAGGTCGGCGGCGGCCTCGCGGGCGCAGGCGGCGAGGTCCGGCGCGGGGCGGGTGGACAGCTCGACCTGGCCGCCGGGCTCGCGGGTGATCCGGCCGCCCCCGGGGAGCGCGCCGGGGGCGTCCAGGCCGGCGAGGACGGCGGCGAGTTCGGCCGGGGGGATGGCGCGGCCGGGGCGGCGGGTGTCGTGGACCAGCCACTCCAGCTCGACCCCGGTGCGGCCGGGCGGGCCGGGCGCGAAGCTCGCGGCGCGGACGTGCTCCTCGGCCTCGCGCTCGCCCAGGGGCGCGGGGCGGGCGGGCGGGCGCGGTGGGCGCGCGCGGTGTCCGGGGCGCTCCGCAGGGGTCCGCACGCGCGCGCCGGGCGCGGGGCGGGGGCCCGCGGGGCGCGGGCCCGGTGCCGCGGGCGCCCTGGGTATGTCGGCCGTCCGGTCCCGCCTCATGCCCGTCACCCTCCGTCGGTGATCCGCGCACTTCTCCGGCATAAGGGAGCTTTCCGGTATGCCGGGTGCACGGCTTCACGCTAAGGCCGCCCCGCCCGCCCCGCGCGGCGACGGACGGCAGCCGGGTGGCGGGGGCGCGGGCACGGGGGCGCGCGACGGCGCCGGGGCGGACGTTCGACACCAGGCGCCGGCGTTGCGCGGGCGGTCGCGGGCCGGGGGCGCGACCGCCTGGTCGTTCAGCCGCTCGCGCCCCCGGCCGCCAGGCCGGTCGTCGCGGCGCCCCCCGTCCCCGTCGAGGCCGCGGCCTCAGCGGTCGTGGCCGCCGCCCGCGCCGCCGCGGCCAGGCGGCGGACGGCCAGTTCGGCGTAGAGGGCCGCGCCGTCCGGGAGGACGGCCTCGTCGAAGGCGGCCAGGGGCGAGTGGTTGGCAGGCGCGGTGGCCGGGTCGGCGCCGGGCGGGGTGGCGCCCAGGAAGACCATCGCGCCGGGCACCTCGGCGATGACGCGGGAGAAGTCCTCCGCGCCCAGCAGCGGGTTCTCCATCTCGGCGAAGCGGTCGCGGCCGTGCACCTCGCGGACCGTTTCGGCCGCGAACGCGGTCTCGTCGTGGTCGTTGACGGTCACCGGGTAGAGGTCGTGGAAGGCGGCGTCCACCTCCAGGCCGTGGGCGGCGGCGATGCCCCGGCAGACGGCGACGGTGCCCGAGCGCAGGCGTTCCCTGGCCTCCTCGGAGAAGCTGCGGACGGTGGCCTGGAAGGCGGCGGTGTCGGGGATGACGTTGGTCTGGGTGCCGGCGTGGAAGGAGCCGACGGTCAGCACGACCGGGTCGAAGACGTCGAAGCTGCGGGTGACCCAGGTCTGGAGGGCGGTGACCATCTCGCAGGCGGCGGGGATGGGGTCCAGGGCGCGGTGGGGGGCGGAGCCGTGGCCGCCGGCGCCGCGGACGGTCACCTCCAGCGTTGCGCAGGAGGCGAGTTCGGGCCCGCCGCGGGCGGTGAAGAGGCCGGAGGGCCAGGTGTGGGCGGAGACGTGGAGGGCGTAGGCGGCCACGGGGCGCGGGCCGGCGGCGTCGAGAACGCCCTCGGCCAGCATGTGGGCGGCTCCGTCGAAGCCCTCCTCGCCGGGCTGGAACATCAGGATCACGTCCCCGGCCAGCCGGTCGCGGTGGGCGGCCAGCAGGCGGGCCGCTCCGGCGAGCATCGCGGTGTGCAGGTCGTGGCCGCAGGCGTGCATCCGGTCGGCGGGGGCGGCGAACGGCAGCCCCGTGCGTTCGGTCACCGGCAGGGCGTCCATGTCGCCGCGCAGCAGGACGGCGGGGCCGGGACGGGCCCCGCGCAGGACGGCGGTCACGGAGGTGGTGGACGTGCCGGTGGTGACCTCCAGGGGGAGGCCGTCCAGGGCCAGCAGGACGGCCTCCTGGGTGCGCGGGAGCTGGAGGCCGACCTCGGGGATGCCGTGCAGGTGGCGGCGGAGGCGGACGAGGTCGTCGGTGAGGGCGCGGGCGTCGTCGAGCAGGTGCATGGGGGCGGGTTCCTTTCGCAACGCCCGGGGCCGGGCGCGGCGCCGGGCTTCGGGGGCGGCGGGGCCGCGCGGGGCTAGCGGGAGGGACCGGGGTCGGTGATGGCCGGGGTGAGGATCGTGGCGTTGCCCTCGGGTTCGGTGCCGGCCTTGCCCGCGCTGTCGCTGACGCGGATGAGCAGGGCCACGAGCAGCCAGTTGGCGACGGTGGAGGAGCCGCCCTGGGCGAGGAAGGGCAGGGCCTTGCCAGTGAGGGGGATGAGGCCGGTGACGCCGCCGCAGACGATGAAGACCTGGAGCGCGAGAACGCAGGACAGGCCGGCGGCCAGCAGCTTTCCGAAGGGATCGGTCACGGAGAGGGCGGCGGACAGGCCGCGCTGGATCAGCAGCACGTACAGCAGGATGACCAGGGTGACGCCCGCGAGTCCCAGCTCCTCGCCGACGGTGGCCAGGATGAAGTCGCTGCGGCCGGCGAAGCCGATGAGGTAGGAGTGGCCCTCGCCCAGGCCGGTGCCGGTGAGGTCGCCGGCGCCGAAGGCGAAGAGGGCCTGCGCGGACTGTTCCGAGATGAAGACGGGCGAGTCCTCGGGGGGGTCGAAGGCCGCCATCGGGTCCAGCCACGCCTGGACGCGGCCCTTGACGTGGGGCTGGGTCGCGGCGACCACGACCGTGCCGGCGACGGCCATCAGGCCGCCCAGGACCATCCAGCTCGTGCGCTGGGTGGCGATGTAGAGCATGAGGATGAAGACGCCGAAGAAGATCAGCGAGGTGCCCAGGTCGCGCTCGTAGAAGAGGACGACGAGGCTGACGGCCCACACCAGCAGGACGGGCCCGGCGTTACGGCCGCGGGGCAGGGCCAGTCCCAGGAAGCGGCGGCCGACGAGGGCGAGGGCGTCGCGGTTCGCCATCAGGTAGCTGGCGAAGAAGACCACGATCATGACCTTGACGAACTCGCCCGGCTGGACGGACATCGAGCCGACCGTGATCCAGCGCTTGGCGCCGAACTGGTCGGCGCCGAAGAAGGCGGGGGCCATCAGCAGAAGCATCGCCACGGCCATGCCGAGGTAGGTGTAGCGCTGCAGGACCCGGTGGTGGCGCAGGACGACCAGGGTGGCGACCAGCAGGGCGACGCCGACGACGGTCCAGATGACCTGGTCGGGGGCGGCGGGCAGGGCCTGGTAGTCGTCCGGCGGGTGGTGGGCGGCGTAGTCCTGGTCGAGCCGGTCGAGGAGGACCAGGCCCAGGCCGCTGAGCAGGACGGTGACCGGCAGGATCAACGGGTCGGCGTGGCGCGCGAGGCGGCGCACGGCGAGGTGGGCGGCCAGGGCCAGGGCGCCCAGGCCCGCGGCGTGGGCGGGCAGGCCGGGGGGCAGCTCCTCGTACATGGCCAGGCCGGCGGCGGCGTGGCCGAAGCAGGCGATGGCCACGGCGAAGAGGACGAGCAGCAGCTCGGTGTTGCGGCGGTGCGCGATCCAGCGGCGCACGGCCTCCTGCTGGGGGCCGGGGGGTGCGCCCCGGCGGCCGTTGCCCGTCCAGGCCATGCGACTCCGCCCCCCGTCCCCGGTGCGCCGGGGACGCCGCCCGAGGCGCGGGCCCCGCCGCCGCGGCGGGACCGATCTGTCGAAACCTACCCGCGGCGGGGGGCGCCGTCACCAGGTGTGTGAGGACGGTCGCATGGGCGCGCGGGGCGTTGGGTACCCGGATGCAACTAACGGAGCGCCCCGTTCGTCTTCAGGGTGTGGGAGGGATGACGGGGTGTGGCCGTGCAGGGTACTGCATCGACGACAAAAAGATGCACCGCTTGGGAATTCTGTCCGGATTCCCGTCGTTGGATCGTTATGGATGCGGGAGGCGAGGGGGCAGCCCGGTCCGGTCGGCGGGTGCGAGGCGTTCACCGCCCTCGGCGCGCACGACCCGGTTCGACGACAAGTTCGACAAGGCTTCGAGATGACTCGCAAGGGAGCAGGTATGGCAACCCGTGCCGTCGCCCGGCG
Source organism: Streptomyces boetiae (assembly GCF_031845405.1). Taxonomy (NCBI): domain Bacteria; kingdom Bacillati; phylum Actinomycetota; class Actinomycetes; order Kitasatosporales; family Streptomycetaceae; genus Streptomyces; species Streptomyces boetiae. The sequence goes on along the minus strand of NZ_JAVREN010000035.1, from coordinate 18,948 downwards.
TCCGGACACCGATGACAGTGTCGAGGCGACGGGCAGTGTCCGGTCCACCGCCGGCGGTGACGTGACCGAGCGCGACCTGGTCGGGATGTACCTCGACGAGATAGCGCGCACGCCACTGCTGGACGCTGCCCGGGAGGTGGAGCTGTCCCTCGCCATCGAGGCGGGGCTGTACGCGGAGCGCATCCTTGAGGGCGAGGAGACCCCGGCCGAGGGCGGCGCCGCGGCCTCGGCGAGCCCGGAGGAGCTGCGGGCGCTGGTCGAGGCGGGCGAGCGGGCGAAGGACACCTTCATCCGCTCCAACCTCCGGCTGGTGGTGGCCGTGGCCCGGCGGTATCCGCGCAGCGGACTGCCGCTGCTGGACCTGATCCAGGAGGGCAACGCCGGCCTGGTGCGCGCCGTGGAGAAGTTCGACTACTCCAAGGGCTTCAAGTTCTCGACGTACGCGACCTGGTGGATCCGGCAGGCCATCACGCGCTCGATCGCCGACCAGTCGCGCACGATCCGGCTGCCCGTCCACCTGGTGGAGGAGCTGGGCCGCATCCGGCGCGTGCAGCGGGAGTTCAACCGCGAGCACGGCCGCGAGCCCGAGCCGGCGGAGATCGCCGAGGACCTGGGCTCCAGCGCGGACCGCATCCAGGACGTGCTGGACTGGGCCCGGGATCCGGTCTCGCTGAACATGTCGGTGGACGACGAGGGCGAGACCCAGTTCGGGGACCTGCTGGAGGACACCTCCGCGCAGTCGCCCGAGCAGTCGGTGCTGGTGATGATGCGCCGGGAGGGCCTGGAGGACCTGATCGGCAGGCTCGACAAGCGGACCGCGGCGATCATCCGGGCGCGGTACGGCATCGAGGACGGCCGCGAGCGGACGCTCACCGAGGTGGGCAAGCAGCACGGCCTCACCCGGGAGCGCATCCGGCAGATCGAGAAGCACGCGCTGCTGGAGCTGAAGAAGATGGCGAACGACTCGGGCTTCGACGCCGCCGCCTGAGGCCCGCCCCTCCCCCGCCCGCGGGTTGCCCGCGCACCGGTGGGAGTGCGTTCTCCGCGCGTCACACGCGCGGGGGGTGACCGGGCGGTGACGCGGCATCGTTCCCCGCCCTGCCCCGCCCCGTTGCGCGGCACCATCCCGTACGGGCCCCGGCCGCCGGATCACGGCGGCGCCGGGGCCCGCGGCATGCCCGCGGCCTGGCGTTCTTCCCCCGCCCGTGCGAAGCCTTGGCCCGCGACGCCCCTGACCCGCTCCCCGATGTGACGCGGAACACAGTCACGCTGAGAAATAGTGGGGACTCCGTCTCCGTTTTGAAGCTGTGTCCGGCCAAGCGGGGATCAGCTCCCCGGTTGTTCACAGGGAAGCCGCCGGGCGTTCGAGACGGGAGAACGGCATGGGCAAGGCCACGCGCACCGCGGCGGCCGGCGCCACAGCGGCGGTCGTGGCCCAGGCCGCGGCGGCCTCCAGGGCCGCCGCCACGGCGAACCGCGCCCGGCCGCGCGCCGATGCCGTTCGCAACCGCGAGCGCATCCTGGCCGCGGCCAGGGAGGCGTTCGTCACGCACGGGGCCGAGGCACCCCTCGATGAAATCGCTCGACGGGCGGGTGTGGGCAATGCCACCCTGTACCGGCACTTCCCGGACAGGCGGACCCTGCTCTTTCACGTCTTGTTGTATGTGAACGAGCGACTGGTCCAGCGAGCAAGACAGGCTCTGGAGGCGGAAAATGATCCCTTCGAGGCGCTTCGGCGCGTGATTCTCGACACCGCCGAGGAACGCGTGGGCGGCCTCTGCGGCCTGATCGGCTTCGGCATCGACCGCGAGCACCCCGAGCTCGTGGCCAGCCGGCAGCGGATGTCGGAGATGTACGAGGAGCTGGTCGCCCGGGCGCACGCCTCGGGCCGGCTTCGCCCGGACGTCGGCGCCGGTGACCTGCTCATCGCCGTCTCCCGCCTGACCCTGCCGGTGCCGGGGACCGGCTGCCCCGGGGGGGAGACCATGTCGCGCCGCCACCTCCAGATCTTCCTGGACGGGCTGCGGACCCCGGTCCGCAGCGAGCTTCCCGGCCGTGCCTCACGTCTCGAAGACCTCAAAGAAGAGTTCTCCTGACGCCCGACCCCGAGAAACGCCGCTTCCCCGCAGCCGCGGCGCTGAGTTTTCCGGTCCGCCGGAGTCTGTATGACCGGCCGGGCCCTGCCCTGCACCACCCATCTGCTCCGACGCAGCACGCAACGTGAGGTAGTCACACACATGCCACCCGAAACGACCGTGAGCCCGGCTCGCGGGGCCCTCGATGCCAAGCGCTGGCAGGCGCTGGTCTTCATCGCCATGGCGCAGCTCCTGGTGGTGCTCGACGGCACCATCGTCACCATCGCGCTTCCCTCCGCCACGACCGATCTGGGCATATCGGACGGAAACCGGCAGTGGGTGATCACCGCCTATGCCCTCGCGTTCGGCGGTCTGCTGCTCTTCGGCGGCCGTGTGGCCGACCTGTGGGGCCGCCGACGTGCCTTCGTGATCGGCCTGGCCGGCTTCGGCCTGGCGTCCGCTCTGGGCGGGGCCGCACAGAACGAGCTCATGCTCTACTCCTCGCGCGCTCTCCAGGGTGTCTTCGGCGCCCTGCTCGCCCCGGCCGCGCTGTCGCTGCTCACCGTCCTGTTCACGGACGCCAAGGAGCGGGCCAAGGCGTTCGGCATCTACGGCGCCATCGCCGGTGCCGGAGCCGCGATCGGCCTGCTGCTGGGCGGCGCGCTGACGGACTACCTGGACTGGCGCTGGACCTTCTTCGTCAACATCCCCTTCGTCGCCGCCGCGATCATCGGAACCCTGATGGTGATCCGGGAGCCGGAGGAGGCGCGCAACCGCTCCTCGCTGGACGTCCCGGGCGCCGTGCTCGCCTCGCTGGGCCTGGTCGCGCTGGTCTACGGCTTCGCCCGCGCCGAGCACGAGGACTGGACCGAGACCTGGACCGTGGTGATGCTCGTCTCGGCCGTGGTGCTGCTGGCGCTGTTCGTCGTGGTCGAGGCCCGGACGAAGGCCCCGCTGCTGCCGCTGAGCGTGATCACCGACCGGAACCGCGGCGGTTCCTACCTCTCGCTCGGTCTGGCGATCATCGGCATGTTCGGCCTGTTCCTCTTCCTGACCATTTACCTGCAGGGCATCCGCGGGTACTCGCCGGTCAGGACCGGGTTCGCCTTCATGCCGATGGTGGTCGGCATGATCATCGGCTCGACGCAGATCGGCACCCGCCTCGTCACCCGGGTCAGGCCCGGTCTGCTGATGGCGCCCGGCTTCGCGGTCGCCGCCCTCGGCATGCTGCTGCTGACCCAGCTGGACATGAACACCTCGTACTGGGGCATCATCGCCCCGGCGCAGGTTCTGCTGGGTCTGGGCATGGGCACCGCGTTCATGCCCGGCATGAGCCTGGCCACCGAGCGGGTCAAGCCGACCGACGCGGGCGTCGCCTCCGCCATGGTGAACGTCTCGCAGCAGGTCGGCGGCGCCATCGGCACCGCTCTGCTGAACACCATCGCGGCCAGCGCCACCACCGCCTACATCGGGGCCCGCTTCGACGGCCCCGAGGAGCTGGCGCCCCTGCCGGTGCGGGCGGCCGGCGCGGTGGACGGCTTCGCGCAGGGCATCTGGTGGGCCTTCTTCATCCTGGTGATCGCCGCTGTGCTGGCCGCCGTGCTGATCAACAGCAAGGGCAGCCACGGCCCCGCCGTCTCCCAGGGCGGGGACGAGGAGGGCGCGCCGATCCCGGTGATGGCGCACTGACGCCGGGCGGGGCCCGCCCCGGCTTCCCCGCGTCAACTCCCCCGGCCCCCGCGGCACCCGCCGCGGGGGCCGGTCGCGTTTCGCCACACTGCGCCTCCCTTGCCGCGCAGGTCGCGGCGGGGGCAGCATGTGGATGCCGGTGGTCCCGGACGCGCGTGGACGCTTCGGGGTCACCGGTCTCGCCCCGCCGCGCCCCGGTAACGGCCGTGCGCCCCGACGGGGTATCCCTCCCCCCGGGCTCCGCCCGCGGGAGCGTTCAGCCCCCTTGGTACAGCTCCCGGTAGGAGGGGAAGACCCCGCCGGGGGTGTCCGCGCCGCGGGCGGACAGGATCGCGTCGGCCACCGCGCGGGCCAGGACGTCCGCGCCGGCCGCCAGCAGGGCGTTGAACCACAGCGCCCCCTCGATCGGGGTCGGCGCCTCCGGGACCGGCCGCTCCCCGGTGGCCAGGGCGAACACCGTGTCCCCGTCCGTCATCAGGTGCACCGGGCGCACCGCCCTGGCCAGCCCGTCGTGGGCGGTCCCGGCCAGCTTCCACGCCTGGGAGCGGGTCAGCGCGGCGTCGGTGGCGACCACCGCCAGCGTCGTCGCCCACGGCGCGCGCCCCGACAGCTCCGAGCGCCGGGCGCTCTCCTCCCTGGCCGCGGCCAGGGCCAGGACCGCAGCCGCGTGCCGCTCCGGCAGGGGCAGCGGGCCCGGCGCCCCGTACAGCGCGCCGGTGGCCGGGTCGACCGGCGAGCCGACGGCGTTGACCACGGCAAGGGCGGCGACGGTCACGCCCGAGGGCAGCAGGGCGCTCGCCGTCCCGGCGCCGCCCTTGAGCCCGCCGGCGACCGCGCCCGTCCCCGCGCCGACGCTCCCCCGGGCCACCGGGGCCCCGGGGCCGGAGCGCTCCGCGTCCTCGGCGGCGGCCCGGCCCAGGGCTGCGTCCGGCCTGGCCCGCCAGTCGCCGCCGCGGCCGAGGTCGAAGAGGACGGCGGCGGGCACGATGGGCACCACCCGGGCCGGGTCCCCGCCGGGCCGGAAGCCCCGCCCGTGCTCCTCCAGCCAGGCCATCACCCCGTCCGCGGCGGCCAGTCCGAAGGCGCTGCCGCCCGCGAGGACGATCGCGTCCACGCGGCGCACCAGGTTGCGCGCGTCCAGCACGTCCGTCTCCCGGGTGCCGGGGCCGCCCCCGCGGACCTCGACGGCCGCGAGCGTGCCGCCCGGGGGCGAGAGCACCACGGTGACGCCGGTCAGCCGGCCCTCGCCGACCCGCTGCGCGTGCCCCACGCGCAGACCGGCCACGTCGGTGAGCGCGTCCAGGGGCCCGGAAACCGGGAGTATGTTCTCGTCCATGTCCCCACGGGTATCACGGGCCCCGCGCCAGGGCAGCCGAATACAGCGGACGTTTATCCGTCGTCAATCGCCGGCGGCAAGGCTGCTCGTCATGTCCGGTAATCAAGGGGGGCCGGCCGGGCACGGGCCGGCCGATGTGCTCAGCCATGTGGAGCTGCTGCGGCGGGGCGACCGCGCGGCCGGGGTGCTGGCCCGGCTCGGCGTGGGTCACGACGACCCGGTGCCGGTGCTGCTGCCGATGGGCCTGGAGTCCGTGGTCGCGACGCTGGCCTGCATCCGGCTGGGCACCCAGCGGCTGACGCTGCCGGTGGGCAACCACGTCCGCTTCGTTCGGGAGCGGATCGCGGCCTCGGGCGCGCGGGTGGTGATCTGTGCCGACGCCTGCCGGATCGACGGGCAGGTGTATCGCGTGAAGGTGAACCTGGACCGGGCGCTGGCCGCCCTGCCCGGGGTGCGGGCCGTCCTGGTCGTGCCGCAGCTCGCCCAGCCGGTGCCCTGGGTGCCGGGGCGCGACCGGTGGTGGCACGAGGAGGAGCCGGAGGAGGGCGGCGCCGCGCCGCGCCCGTACCCTGGCGTCATGACCGATGCCTCGCCCGCCGGACCCGACGCGCACGCGCGGCGGAGCCTGCTCGACTTCGACGACCCGCTGGCGGACCGGGCGCCCGACGACACCGACCGCGGCTGGGGCGAGGGCCCCGCGCCGGAGGCCGGGGAGGGCGACCTGGAGCGCTTCCTGCGGGAACGGCCGCCGCACCACCTCTGAGCCGGCCGCCGAGGGGTCCCTCGCGGCACCACTCGGTGTCTCGCGCTCCCGTGCTGTGCGGCCCGGCGCCGCGCGGGGGGGCGCGCCGGGCCGCGCAGCGGCTAGTCGGAGCCCTCTTCGGCGCCAGGGCCCGAGGAGTCCCGCGAGGGCGCGGGCCCGTCCTCCCCGGAACGCTGGGCGCCGACCGTGACCGCGCCGGACCTGGCGGCCCGCTGGGCGATCAGCTCGTCCCGGATCTCGGTCAGGAGGTCCACCTCGGTCATGGCCGGGGGCTGCTCCGGCGCCTTCGCGCCGCGGCGCTCCAGGTACCGGGTCATCGGCAGGATCATCAGGAAGTAGACGACGCCGGCGGTGATCAGGAAGGTCAGCGAGGCGGAGAGCACCAGACCCCAGCGGATCGGGATGCCCTGGACGACCTGGCCCGCCTCGTTCACCTCGCACGGGCCGCGCAGGCAGGACTGGTAGGCCCCCAGGTCCTGCGTGCCGAAGGCTCCGACCAGGGGGTTGATGACGCCCTCGACGACCGAGTTGACGATGCTGGTGAAGGCGGCGCCGATGACCACCGCGACCGCCAGCTCCACGACGTTCCCCCGCATGAGGAACTCGCGGAAACCGGCCAGCGTCTGCCGGGCCCCGGTCAGGACTCCGCCCTTCTCCTCGCTCGTCTCGCTCGCTGTTCTGCCCTCGCCCACCACTGTGCCTTTCGCTTGCCTCTGCCGTTCTGCTCCGTGTGCGCGGGACACGCTGACGCAGGGAGGGCGGGGCTGTCCAATCGGGTGAATCCTTTCGCGTGACCTGTAGAACTCCCGCGCGCGGGATCGGCGGAAGCAGCGGGGGAGGCAGCGTGCGCCGCCACGAAATCACCACCGGACCACCGCCAATTCGGCCACGGCCGCGGCGCCGGCCAGCCTCGCGGCGGCCTGGGGCGGGACGGTCAGGACCACCAGCGCCCCGCCGTCCACATCCGGAAGGCTGCCGTCCGGGCCGGGCGCCCCGGCGCCGGCGGGCACCTCGGCAACCCGGGCGCGGCGGGCGACCACCCGGGCCTCCGGGGGCGTGCGCCCGTCGCCCTCGCGGGCGGCGGCCAGCACATCCACCCGGTCTCCCGGCCGCAGCAGGCGGGCGGCGCCCGCGTCGGCGATCCGCACGGGCGCGGCGACCAGCTCGGCCGCCCGGGAGGCGCCGGCGGTCCGGGGCGCCGGACCCTCCCGGGCGGCTGCCGCCGCCTCCGCGCCCCCGGGCCCGGGGCCGCCGCGCGGGAGTCCGGGCGGAAGGGCCAGGGCCAGGGCCGCGGCGGCGAGCGCGAGGGCGGCCAGCGGGCCTCTGCGCCTGCGCAGGATCCGCCGCAGCCGGTGCCGCCCGCCGCGCGGGCGGACGGGGGCGAACGCCGGCACGGCCGGGCCGTAGGGACCGGGCGGGCCGGGGAAGTCGCCCGGGCGGGGCAGGCCCGGGGCGGGGGCGGCGGCCCAGCCGGGCCGCGAGGGGACGGCGGGGCCGGGGAGGGAGATGCGATGCATGCGCACCACCGTGCCCGCTTCCGCCGCATCCCGCTGGAGCCTGTGGACAACCCACCGCCTGTGGATAACTCCGCCGCTCGATGGGGTGAGGCCGCGCCGGGGAGGTGCGAGGCGGCCGGGGTCAGGGCAGGACGATGCCGGGGTTCTGACCGGCCAGGGCCGACGCGCACAGGCAGTCGCGGTCCACCGGCAGGCGCCCCACCACGTCGAAGAGGACCTCACGGAGGCGGCCGATGTTCTGTCCGAAGACTTCCAGCACCTCGATGTGCGAGACGCCCTCGCCGACCTCGGCGCCGGCGTCGAGATCGGTCACGAGGGAGAGGGTGGTGTAGCACAGCTCCAGCTCGCGGGCGAGGATCGCCTCGGGGTGACCGGTCATGCCGACGACCGCCCAGCCCTGGGCGGCGTGCCAGCGGGACTCGGCGCGGGTGGAGAAGCGCGGCCCCTCGATGACGCACATGGTGCCGCCGTCCACGGCCTCCCAGCCGTGCTCGCGGGCGGCCGAGAGCGCGGCGCGGCGCCCGGCGGGGCAGTAGGGGTCGGCGAAGGTGACGTGCACCACGTTCGGCTGCTCGCCGTCGGGGCGCCGCACGCCGTCGTAGTAGGACTGCGGGCGGCCCTTGGTGCGGTCCACGAGCTGGTCGGGCACCAGGAGCGTCCCCGGCCCGTACTCGGGGCGCAGGCCGCCCACGGCGCAGGGCCCGAGCACCTGGCGGACGCCGAGGGAGCGCAGGGCCCAGAGGTTGGCGCGGTAGTTGATGCGGTGCGGCGGCAGGTGGTGGCCGCGGCCGTGCCGGGGCAGGAACGCCACCTGCCGCCCGGCGACCTCGCCGAGGAACAGCGCGTCGCTGGGCGGGCCGTAGGGCGTCTCGACGGTGACCTCGGTGACGTCGGACAGGAAGGAGTAGAACCCCGAGCCGCCGATGACGCCGATCTCGGCCCGCCGCCCCTCGGCGGCCTCGGTCATGCGGCCGAGGCGGCGGTGCCCGTGCTCGCCTTGGACGAGGAGGACGAGGGAGACGGCGAGGACGACGAAGACGAGGAGGACTCCGTGGACGACGACGAGGAGGTGGAGGAGGACGAGCCCTCGGAAGACTTCTTCTCGCTCGCCTTGGAGCCCGAGGCCGGGCTGCTGGAGGAGGAGGCGCTGCGGCTGTCGTTGCGGTAGAAGCCGGAGCCCTTGAAGACGATGCCGACCGCCGAGAACACCTTCTTCAGGCGGCCCTGGCAGTTGGGGCAGACGGTCAGGGCGTCGTCCGAGAACTTCTGCACCACTTCCAGGCCCTCGTGGCACTCGGTGCACTGATACTGATACGTCGGCACGTCATCCTCCTGGGCTGGCACTCCCGGTCGTGGAGTGCTAACGACGGTCCATCGTGCAACATTCCGGCCCCCGAAGTCCACTGCTCCGCCCCGCCCGCTGCCTCACACCGGGCCGCGGGGGCGGGCTCACTGGCCGGGCCGGCGCAGCCCGGTGCTGCCCCCGGCGCCCAGCCACCCGGCCAGCTTGCCGCCCCGCCCGACCGCGATGAGCCGGCGTTCCACCGCGTCGCGGACGGCGTCGGTGGCCACGACGAGCAGTTCGTCCCCGCGGCGCAGCATGGTCGCGGGTCCGGGCACGAAGCTGGTGCCCTCGCGCACCACGAGGGTCACAGCCGCCTGCGCGGGCAGGCGCAGCTCGCGGACCTCCACGCCGTGCATCCGGGAGGCGGCGGGGATGGCGACGGACAGCAGGTGGCCGCCCAGCCGCTCCAGCGGCGCGGACTCGATGTCCACGTCCACGGCCTTCTCGCCGTCGCCCAGGCGCAGCCGCCGCGCCAGCCAGGGCAGCGTAGGCCCCTGGGCGAGGGTGAAGACGACGACGAGCATGAAGACGATGCTGAAGATCCGGTCGCTGTCCTCAACCCCGGCCACCACGGGGATGATCGCCAGCACGATGGGCACCGCCCCGCGCAGCCCGGCCCAGGACAGCAGGGCCTGCTCCCGCCACGGCCTGCGGAACGGCAGCAGCGACAGCACGACGGCCAGCGGCCTGGCCACCAGGGTCAGGGCGGCGCCGACCGCCAGGGCGGGGCCGAGGTTGTCCAGCAGCACGTCCGGGTCGACGAGCAGCCCGAGCAGGACGAAGAGCCCGATCTGCGCCACCCACGCGACGGCGTCCGCGAAGCCGCGGGTGGCGGGCCGGTGCGGCAGCCCGGCATTGCCCAGCACCAGGCCGGCGATGTAGACGGCGAGGAAGCCGCTGCCGTGCAGCAGCGCGGCCCCGGCGTAGGCGACGACGGTCAGGGCCAGGACCGCGATGGGGTACAGGCCGGAGGCGGGCAGGGCGACGCCGCGCAGGCCCAGCACGCCCAGGCGCCCGACGAGCAGCCCCATGGCCAGGCCGACGGCCAGCTCCAGCGCCATCTGCCCGGCCAACAGGTACCACTCGCCGGGCGAGATGTGGGCCTCGGAGAGGGCGACGACGAGGATGACGACGGGCGCGTCGTTGAAGCCGGACTCCGCCTCCAGCGTTCCGGTGACGCGGCGCGGCAGCGGGATGCGGCGCAGCACGGAGAAGACGGCCGCGGCGTCGGTGGAGGAGACGACCGTGCCCATCAGCAGCGCGGCCTGCCAGCCCAGGCCTACGAGGTAGTGGGCCGCGGCGGCCGTGACGCCGACGCTGACGGCGACCCCGAGCGTCGCGAGGACGGCGGCCTCGGGGACGGCGGGCCTGATGTCCCGCCAGCGCGTGCCGAGCCCGCCCTCGGCGAGGATGACCACGAGCGCGGCATAGCCGAGGACCTGGGTCAGCTCGACGTCGCTGAACTCCACGCCCAGCCCGTCCCGGCCCAGCAGCATGCCGATGCCGAGGTAGAGCAGCAGCGAGGGCAGCCCGCTGCGCGAGGTCAGCCGGACCGCGGCGACCGCGACGAGGAGGACCAGGGCGCCCGCGAGCATCAGCTCGTTGAGGCGGTCGACAGTCAGGTGCGCTCCCTTCCAGCGGGTCTGCGGCCGGCGTACGGCGGTTGCCGTCTACAGCTATTATCCGGGCGCCAATTCACGCCGTTTGCGGTGAATTTACCATCATATGAACGCTACGGCCCTGCGGGGTGACTCCCCGTAGGCTCACCTCCCCGGCCGTATGTCTATGGTTGCCTTCATCCGCTCAGCTGCCCTTGAAGGACAGACATGCCCGCCAAGAAGCCCAGGCGACGCGGTCGTCTGATCGTGATCGCGCTCGTTCTGCTGCTCGTGGCCGGCCTCGGCTACGGCGCGTACTGGAGCATCAGTACCGTCCGGGCTTCGTTTCCGCAGGTCTCGGGCGAGATCGCCATCGACGGACTGTCCGCCCCCGTCACCGTGATCCGCGACGACAACGGCATCCCGCAGCTGTACGCGGACACCGCCGAGGACCTCTTCCGCGCCCAGGGCTACGTCCACGCCCAGGACCGCTTCTGGGAGATGGACGTGCGCCGCCACATGACGGCCGGGCGGCTCTCGGAGATGTTCGGCGAGGACCAGGTGGAGACCGACACCTTCCTGCGGACCCTCGGCTGGCACGACGTGGCCCAGCGGGAGTACGACGAACTGCTGTCCGACACCACCCGCGCCTACCTCCAGTCCTACGCGGCCGGGGTCAACGCCTACCTCGCCGAGCGCGACGGCGCCGAGCTGTCGGTCGAGTACGCAGCCCTCGGCTTCCTCAACGACTATTCCCCCGAGGAGTGGACCCCGGTCGACTCGGTGGCCTGGCTGAAGGCCATGGCCTGGGACCTGCGCGGCAACATGCAGGACGAGATCGACCGCTCGCTGCTCGCCGAGCGCCTCAGCCCCGAGGAGATCGAGCAGCTCTACCCCGACTACCCCTACGACCGGAACCCGCCGATCGTCGCGGGCGGGGGCGGCGGCACCGAGCTGCCCCCGGGCCAGTCCCTCCCGCCCGGCCAGGGCGACGGCCTGCCCGAGGACCCCGGCGGCGCCGAGGGCGCGGCCCTGGAGAACGCCGCCGCCCAGCTCGCCTCCGTCTCCGAGACGCTGGACGACATCCCGGCGCTCCTGGGCACCAACGGCAGCGGCATCGGCTCCAACTCCTGGGTGATCTCCGGGGAGTACACCACCACCGGCGAGCCGCTGCTGGCCAACGATCCGCACCTGTCGCCCTCGCTGCCCGGCATCTGGTACCAGATGGGCCTGCACTGCAACGAGGTCAGCGCTCAGTGCCCCTTCGACGTCTCCGGGTTCACCTTCTCGGGCATGCCCGGCGTCGTCATCGGCCACAACCAGTCCATCGCCTGGGGCCTGACCAACCTCGGCGCCGACGTGACCGACCTCCGCCTGGAAACGCTCGACAACGGCAACTATCTGCGCGACGGCGAGCAGGTCCCGTACACCACCCGGACCGAGACGATCAACGTCGCCGGCGGCGAGCCCCGCGAGATCACCGTCCGCTCCACCGACAACGGCCCCGTCATCTCCGACCGCGAGGAGGAGTTCGCGGAGGTCGGCGACAGCGCCCCCGTCGACCCCTCCGCCCCCGACCGCGGCGAGGGCTACGCCGTCTCCCTCAGCTGGACCGCCCTCATCCCCTCCCGCACCATGGACGCCGTCTTCCAGCTCAACACGGCGAGCGGCTGGGAGGAGTTCCGGGCCGCGGCCCGCAATTTCGCCGTCCCCTCCCAGAACCTCATCTACGCCGACACCTCCGGCAACATCGGCTACCAGGCCCCCGGCATGATCCCCGTCCGCAACCAGGGCGACGGCCGCTACCCCAGCCCCGGCTGGGACTCCGCCTACGACTGGGCCGGGTTCATCCCGCAGGAGGACCTGCCCTGGGAGCTGAACCCCGAGCGCGGCTACATCGTCACCGCCAACCAGGCCGTCACCTCCCCCGACTACGGCTACGCCCTGACCGAGGACTGGAGTTACGGCACCCGCAGCCGCCGCGTCGAGGACCTGATCCGCGACACCATCGACGACGGCGGCCGCATCTCCATGACCGACATGCGCACCATCCAGCTCGACAACAGCAACGAGATGGCCGCCGAGCTGGTCCCCCGCCTGCTGGACATCGAGATCACCGACCCCTACATCCGCGAGGCTCAGGAGCTGCTGGAGGGCTGGGACTACAGCCAGGACGCCGACTCCCCGGCCGCCGCCTACTACAACGCCGTCTGGCGCAACCTGCTCCAGCTCGCGTTCGGCAATAAGCTCCCCAACGAGCTGCGCGTCGAGGGCCAGTGTCTGCGCGTCCCGCCCGCCGACGAGTCGCAGCCGCTGGAGAACCCCGACGGCGAGGACCGTCTGGTGACCGAGTGCGGCGAGCGTTCCCCCGGCACGGCCCAGCCGGACGGCGGGGACCGGTGGTTCGAGGTGGTCCGCGGCATCCTCGACGACGAGGACAACGCCTGGTGGCAGGCCCCGGCCACCGCCGACCAGCCCGCGGCCGACACCCGCGACGAGCTGCTGGCGCGGGCCATGCGCGACGCCCGCTGGGAGCTGACCGCCGAGCTGGGCAAGGACATCGGCACCTGGAGCTGGGGCCGCCTGCACCGCCTGATGCTCAACAACCAGACTCTCGGCACGGAGGGCCCCGGGCCCGTGCAGTGGCTGCTCAACCGCGGCCCGTGGAACCTCTCCGGCGGCACCGACGCCGTGGACGCCACGGGCTGGAACGCGGCCGGCGGCTACGAGATCACCTGGGTCCCGTCGATGCGGATGATCGTCAGCCTCGCCGACTTCGACGACTCCCTGTGGATCAACCTCACCGGCGCCTCGGGCCACGCGTACCACGCCCACTACACCGACCAGACCAGCCTGTGGGCGAACGGCGAGTACCTGCCGTGGGCCTACGGCCGCGAGGCGGTGGAGGAGCGGGGGCGGAACACGCTCACCCTGACGCCGCGCCAGGCACCGGCGGATTGACCGGCACCGGCAACGCCCGCGCCCCGGCCCCGGCCCCGGCCCCGGCCGCGGCCCCGGAAGGGTCAACGCCCGGGGCCGGCCGCATCGCGCCCGGACCGGGGACCCCGTCCGGGCCCGCGAGCGGGACGGGGACCTCAGTCCGCCCCGCGCCGACGTTCCGCCACCGCAGGGAAGCGGTGAACGCCCTCCGGCGTCAGCGCCGCGTGCACCGGCCGGTCGTGCGGCTGACGGGGCAGGTCGGCGTCCACGACCTCGTGCCCGTAGACCACCGCGACCAGCGCCGGCTCAGCCCCCGCCGCCTCAAGACGGGCCAGCGCCCGGTCGTACGACCCGCCGCCCCGCCCCAGGCGCACCCCACGCCGGTCCACCGCCAGGCCCGGCAGCAGCACCACGTCCGCCCCGGTCACCGCCCCGGGCCCCAGGCGCGGCCCGCCCGGCTCCAGCAGCCGGGTCCGGCCGCCGCGCTCGGACTCCACCAGACGGCCGGGCCCCTCGTACGCGGCCCAGTCCAGGTCGTCGTCCGGCAGCAGCACCGGCAGCAGCAGGCGAACGCCACGCCCGCGCAGGGCGTTGAGCAGCGGGAGCGTTCCCGGCTCGCGGCCCACCGAGACGTACGCGGCGACCGTGCGCGCGGACTCGCCCGGGCTGCCGGGCTCCCCCGGCCCCACCAGCTCCGGAAGCTCCAGGGCGCGCCGGGCCAGCGCCTCGGCCGCCGCCTTCACCTCCTCGTCCGCCATGGCCGCCCGCACGGCCATCAGATCCCGTCTGACCTCGCGTTTCCGTGCCGCCGCCCGGCCCTGGTCCGCGCTCATACTCCCCGCCCGCACCCTTCACATCGACACACTCTCATGACGATTCAAACCCGCTCATAACGCGACGTACATCTGCAAAGTGCTCGGTGGCCGCACACTAGATGGATAAAGTGACCGGCATGACGTCACCACGCCCCCGGATCAGCAAGGCCGTCATTCCCGCGGCCGGGCTCGGCACACGGTTCCTTCCCGCCACCAAGGCCACCCCCAAGGAGATGCTGCCGGTCGTCGACCAGCCCGCGATCCAGTATGTGGTCGAGGAGGCCACGGCCGCCGGGCTCACGGACGTACTGATGATCACCGGGCGCAATAAGCGCCCGCTGGAGGACCACTTCGACCGGAACTACGAGCTGGAGGACGCGCTCCGCCGCAAGGGGGACGACGAGCGCCTCTCCCGCGTCCAGCAGTCCACCGCCCTGTGCACCATGCACTACGTCCGCCAGGGCGACCCCAAGGGCCTGGGCCACGCGGTGCTCTGTGCCGCCCCCCACGTCGGCGACCAGGCGTTCGCCGTCCTGCTGGGCGACGACCTGATCGACCCGCGCGACCCGCTGCTGACGAAGATGATCGACGTCCAGGCCGAGCTGGGCGGCAGCGTCATCGCCCTCATGGAGGTCGACCCGCAGCAGATCCACCTCTACGGCGCCGCCTCCGTCGCCCCGGTCTCGGACGGCGTCTTCCGGGTCAGCGGCCTGGTGGAGAAGCCCGACCCGGCCGACGCGCCCAGCAACCTGGCCATCATCGGCCGCTACGTCCTGGACCCCGGCGTCTTCGAGGTGCTCGGCAAGACCCCGCCCGGCCGCGGCGGCGAACTCCAGCTCACCGACGCGCTCCAGACGATGGCGCAGGACTCGGGCACCGGCGGCCCGGTCTACGGCGTGGTCTTCAAGGGCCGCCGCTACGACACCGGCGACCGCGGCGACTACCTGCGGTCCATCGTTCGCCTCGCCTGCGAACGCCCGGACCTGGGCCCGGAGTTCCGCACCTGGCTGCGGCAGTACGTCAGCGAGGAGATGCCGCGCCTTGACTGACGCCTGGTCGGTAGATCAGCACCTGGACGCCGTGCTCGCCTCCGTGCGCCCGCTGGACCCCATCGACCTGCCGCTGCTGGACGCGGCCGGATGCGTGCTGGTCGAGGACGTGCTGGTGCCCGCCCCGCTGCCGCCGTTCGACAACAGCGCGATGGACGGGTACGCCGTCCGGGTGGCCGACGTGGAGTCGGCCAGCGAGGAGTTCCCCGCGCACCTGACCGTGGCCGGTGAGGTCGCCGCGGGCGGGGCGGAGCTGCCCACCGTCTTCCCCGGGCAGGCGGTCCGCGTCATGACCGGCGCGCCGCTGCCGCCCGGCGCCCAGGCCGTCGTTCCCGTCGAGTGGACCGACGGCGGCGCCGGGGGCGGCCCGGCCACCGCCATGACCCCTGCGCGGGAGCAGTGGGTGCGGGTCTTCCGGCCCGCGGCCGAGGGCGCGCACGTCCGCACGCGCGGCAGCGACGCGCCCGCCGGGGCCGTTGCCCTGCCCGCCGGCGCGGTCCTCGGGCCGCCGCAGCTCGGCCTGCTCGCCGCCGTGGGGCGCTCCACCGTCCCCGTCACGCCCCGGCCGCGCGTCGTCGTGCTCTCCACCGGCAGCGAGCTGGCCCCGCCGGGCGAGCCGCTGGGACCCGGCCAGATCCACGACTCCAACAGCTACATGCTCACCGCCGCCGCCCGGCAGGCCGGTGCCGACGCCTACCGCACGGCCGCCGTCGCCGACGAGCCGGAGACCTTCCGCGCCGCGCTGGAGGACCAGCTCAGCCGTGCCGACCTCGTCGTGACCACCGGCGGCGTCAGCGTCGGCGCGCACGATGTCGTCAAGGAGGCGCTGCGCGGCGAGGTGGACTTCCGGCGGCTGGCCATGCAGCCCGGGAAGCCGCAGGGCTTCGGCCTGCTCGGGGCGGCGCGGACGCCCCTGTTCGCGCTCCCCGGCAACCCCGTGAGCGCCTACGTGTCCTTCGA
The DNA here is from genome assembly GCF_031845405.1 of Streptomyces boetiae. NCBI lineage: Bacteria > Bacillati > Actinomycetota > Actinomycetes > Kitasatosporales > Streptomycetaceae > Streptomyces > Streptomyces boetiae. The sequence continues at coordinate 2,861 of NZ_JAVREN010000035.1, read as the reverse complement.
GCTGTTCGTGCGCCCCGCGCTGCGCCTGATGGCGGGGCACGCCGGGGGCGCGTTGCACCGCCCGCGCGCCCTGGCGTGCCTGGCCTCCGACGCGCCGCTGCCCTCCCCCGCGGGGAAACGCCAGTACCTGCGCGGGTCGTTCAGCCCGGGCGAGGGGACGGTCAGCCCTGTGGGCGGCTCGGGCTCGCACCTGGTGGCGGCCCTGGCCCGGGCGGACGCGCTCATCGAGGTCCCCGAGCACGTCACCGAGGTGGCGCCGGGCTCGGAGCTGACGGTGGTGCTGCTCGGCTGACCGGGCGGCGGTACCGTAGCTGCTCATGAACACCCCGCACGCCGCGCGGCCCGCAGGGCTCACGCACCTCGACGCCTCGGGCGCGGCCCGGATGGTCGACGTCTCCGGCAAGGAGGTCACCGCGCGCACCGCCCGCGCCACCGGCCGGGTGCTCGTCGCCCCGCGGGTGATCGAACTGCTGCGGGGCGAGGGCGTTCCCAAGGGCGACGCGCTGGCCACCGCCCGCATCGCCGGGATCATGGGCGCCAAGCGCACGCCCGAGCTGATCCCGCTGTGCCACCCGATCGCGCTGTCCGGGGTCGCCGTCGAGCTGACCGTCGCCGACGACGCCGTGGAGATCACGGCCACGGTGCGGACGGCCGACCGGACGGGCGTGGAGATGGAGGCGCTGACGGCGGTCGGCGTGGCCGCGCTGACCCTGGTGGACATGGTCAAGGCCGTGGACAAGAGCGCGGTCATCTCCGACATCCGGGTGGAGGAGAAGACGGGCGGGGCCTCGGGCGAGTGGAGACGCGCGTGAGCCGACCCCCGGCGGGACCGCCGCCGGCCTCGGCCGTTCCTCCCGCTTCCTCGGCTTCTTCTCCGGGCCCGGCCGCTCCCGTCGAGCCGCCCGCGCCGCGCGCGCTGGCCATCACCGCCTCCAACCGCGCCGCGGCCGGCGTCTACGCCGACACCACCGGCCCGCTGCTCGTGGCCGCCCTCGCCGAGCTGGGCTTCGCCACGGACGGCCCGCAGGTCGTCCCCGACGGCGAGCCGGTGGAACGCGCCCTGCGCGGCGCCGTCGCCGCCGGCTACGACGTCGTCCTCACCAGCGGTGGCACCGGCATCTCGCCGACCGACCGCACCCCCGAGATGACCCGCCGGGTCCTGGACTACGAGGTCCCCGGCATCCCCGAGGCGATCCGCGCCGCCGGGCTGGCCAAGGTGCCCACGGCCGCGCTCTCCCGCGGAACGGCCGGCGTGGCCGGCGGCCCCGAGGGCGCCACGCTGATCGTCAACCTCCCCGGCTCCGCGGGCGGGGTGAAGGACGGGCTGGCCGTGCTGCGCCCCCTCCTGCACCACGCGGTGGACCAGCTCCGCGGCGGCGACCACCGGCCGTGAACGAACGATCCTGGCTGGTCGAACTCGCGGACGGCGACATCTCCCTGCGCCCCATCAAGCAGCGCGACCACCGCGCCTGGCGCGAGGTCAACCAGCGCAACCGCGACTGGCTGCGCCCCTGGGAGGCCACCATCCCGCCCGCCCCGCCCGGGCGCCTGGCGGCGCGGCGGCCGACGTACCGCCAGATGGTGCGCCACCTGCGGGCGGAGGCGCAGGCCGGGCGGATGGTGCCGTTCGTGGTCTGTTACCGGGGGCGCCTGGCCGGGCAGTTGACGGTGGCCGGGATCACCTGGGGCTCGATGTGCTCGGCGCACATCGGGTACTGGGTGGACCGCGCGGTCGCCGGCCGGGGCGTGATGCCGACGGCCGTGGCCCTGGCCACGGACCACTGCTTCCGGACGCTGGGCCTGCACCGCGTGGAGATCTGCATCCGGCCGGAGAACGGCCCGAGCCGGCGCGTGGTGGAAAAGCTCGGCTTCCGGGAGGAGGGCCTGCGCCCCCGCTTCCTTCACATCGACGGAGCGTGGCGGGACCATCTCGTGTACGCGCTCACGCCCGAGGAGGTCCCCGGCGGCCTCCTCGCGCGGTGGCGGGAGCAGCGCGCCGCCCAGAAATAACACACACATTCGAATATTGATAACAATACGAAGAAATACCTGGGATGGGGGCCCGATCGTGCGACACACCGCGCAATTTGGCAGATGGACTCACGCAAACCCCTCTACGGTGTGAGCGTGAGCAGCAGTGGCCTCATCTTCGCAGTGATCGTCGGGGCCTGGGCCGCCTACCTGGTGCCGATGTGGCTCCGCCGGCAGGACGAGCTCAACGAGTCGCGGCCGACGGAACGCTTCAGCACGGCCCTCCGGCTGCTGACGCGCAGACGCGCGCAGGCCGCCGACGAGCCGGCGGCAGCCCAGCAGGACCCCGGGCCCGCTGACGAGGCAGCCGTGCCCTCCGCCGCTTCCGTTCCGGCGGCGGACGTGCGGTCGTTCGCCGAGCCCGTCACGGCGGCCTCCTCTTCGCCCACCCCCTCGCCCGCTTCTCCCTCACCCTCCTCCCCGCAGCGGAACGCCGCCCGCGCGCGCGTCCTCGCGCGCCGCCGGCGCACCTCCATGGCGCTCTTCGTCGCCTTCACCCTCGGCGGGATCTTCGCCGTCGCGGGCGGCCCATCCCGCCTGTGGGTCCCGGCCGTCCCGGCCCTCCTGCTCATCGCCTACCTCGCGCACGTCCGCCGCCAGGAGAACCGCCGCTACGCCGTCGCCCTGGACCGCCGCCGCGCCGAGGAGGCCGCCCGCCGCCTGCGCGAGCGCCCGCGCCCGAGCCCCGCGCCCGTTCCCGAGCAGCCCGCGCGCGCCGTGGTCGAGCAGACCGACCACGCGGAGTGGGTCGACCAGCAGCGCCGCCGCACCCCGGCCCCCGAGGACGAGCCCGACAGCTGGGACCCGGCCCCCGTCCCCCTCCCCACCTA
>NZ_JAVREN010000034.1:0-55013 GCF_031845405.1 Streptomyces boetiae | reverse complement strand
GGGGGGGGCTTGGGGGGGGTGGGGACCGGGTGGCGAGCGGGTGGCGTTCCGGATAACGAGACTCCGCGTCTTGGAACGCGGGTATGGTGAGCCCATGACGGAGAGACCCGAGGCCCGCGCCTCCGGACCGGCCAGGACCGCGCGGGCGACGCACACCGGGCCCCCGGGGCCCGCCCCCGCCGGGCCGGGCCGCCCCGGACGGCCCCGCAGCGAGGCCGTGCGGCGCGCCATCCTGGAGGCGGCCCTGGCCGAGCTGGACCGGAAGGGTTACGCGGCGCTCACCGTGGAGGGCATCGCCGCCACGGCCGGGGCCGGGAAGCAGACGATCTACCGCTGGTGGCCCTCGAAGGCCGAGGTGGTCCTCGACGCGCTGCTCGGGCCGCCGGGCCCAGGCGGGAGCGTTCCCGCCGGGGCCGCGCAGGCCGTTGCCGCCGGGGCCGGCGCGCACGCTCGCCCCATGCCCGCCGCGGGCGTTCCTGAGCCGGCCGAGCCGGAGGCGTTTCCCGCCGGGCTCGCCGCCTTTCTGGGGGGCGCCGTGCGGGGGCGGGGGCAACGGGAGGGGCTGGCCGGGCTGCTGGCCCAGGCGCTGCTCGACCCCGGGTTCGCGGACGTCTTCCGCGAGCGCTTCCTCCTCCCCCGGCAGGCGGCGCTGGCCGGCCTCCTCGAGCGGGCGGCGGCGCGCGGCGAGATCGCCGGGGAGGCCGACCGCGACCTGCTGGCCGAGCTCCTGCACGGCCTGCTCTGGCACCGCCTGCTCCTGGGGCGCCCGCCGCTGGACGCCCCGGCGGGCCGACGCCTGGCCGCCCTGCTTGGCGCCGCGTCCGGCTGACCTGGCGCCGACCCCGCGCGCCCCCTCGCGCCCGCGCTCGCGCCCCCTCACCCCCGCCCTGGGGCCGCCTGCCCGCGACGGGCTCGGGGGGCACGGCTAGGCTCTGGCCCCTGCCCGTGACGAGGGCGGTTCCCGGCGGGCCGGCAGGCGCGGGCCGCGGAACCGCCGTCGCGTGGTGCGCGTCGTCGCGGGCGATCTCAGCGGGCGAATTCATGGGCATATCGGCGGGCGAGGGGGAAAGCCGGTGACGGAGAGGGAGTTGTACGCCGACCGGTCGTGGAGCGGGCGGGCGGCCGTGCGGCTGACCGACCGGGCGCTGACGGCGGGCGGGCGGACGATGCCGCTGGCGGAGCTGAACCTCGTGGCCACCGCGGAGGCCTACCTGCGCGGCCGGTGGCTCGGCGGGGGCGGGGCGGAACGGCCGCTGGCCGCCCTGGGGCGTGGCCGGGACGGCCGGGGCGTGGTGCCGGTGATACGGATATCCGGCTCGGTGCGCCCGGTGAAGACTCGCCGCGCGGACGAATTCGCCCGCGCCTACGGCGACTTGGCGGTGCACGTCTCCGGCGGGCCGCAGGCGGTGGCCGAGGCGGCGCGGCAGGCGGAGGCCGAGGGCGTTCCCCTGTGGATGGCGCGGCGGGCCGCGCCCGGGCCCGTGCTGGTGGCCGTGGACCGGCGGCTGGTGCGGGCGGACGTGTGGGCGACGGGCCCGGACGGCCGGGTGACGGCGGCGCGGCTGCGCGGGCCCTACGGGCTGACCGTGCGCGCGCTGCGCGCCTCCAACGAGCCGCCGCTGACGGTGACCGTCGGGGAGCGGCCGGCCCGGCTGGTGGTCCAGCGCGGCTGGCGCCGCTCCCAACGGGCCGTCGTGGTCGAGTCCTTGCTCGGGACGTGGGTGCTGCGGCGCCAGGACGGGCGTTCCTCGCGGCTCCTGCGGGAGGAGCGGCCGGTGGCGCTGATCACGCGCCCGGACCCGCGGACGCCGCGGAACGCGACGCTGCTGCCGCTGGCCGGGGTGCGGCACGAGTCTCCCGAGGCGCTGGACGCGGTGATGGCCCACTTCTTCGGCACGGTGTGCGGGCTGGGGGACGAGACGGGCACGCTGCGCTTCGGCGTGGTGCGGCCGTTGCCCGAGCCGGACGAGGAAGTGACCTGGGAGATGCCGTGGTTCACCGGCCTGGGCTCGGACTCCTCCGACTCCGGGCCCGGTGGCGGCGGGGACGGCTGGGGCAGCGGGGACGGCGGAGGGGGCGACGGCGGCAGCGGCGGGGGTGGCGGCTCCGGGGACGGCGGCGGGGGTGGCGGGGACGGCGGCGGAGGCGGAGGCGGCGGGGACTGAACGCCGGTCGCCCCGCGAGGACTTCGGCGCCGGCCGGGCAGGAGCCCGGCCGGCGTCGCCGCCCGGAGGCGCCGGGCCCTAGAACCAGCTCCCGCACGTGCTGCGCGCCGGGCGGCCGTTGAAGCGGCCCGTCAGCCACTCGGCGGAGTGCCCGGCCGCCGTCTCGGTCGCCCCGACGTGGGAGAAGAGGAACGGCAGCAGGTTGTGGATCGTGCGGAACTCCACGGTCGCGCCGCCCTCGCACCAGTCGGAGGCCAGCTCGCGGCCCAGCCGGTAGGGCACCAGGTCGTCGGTGAGCGGGTGCTCGACCAGGACGGGAACGGCCGGGGCGGTGTGGCCGATCTCCTGCTCGCGGGCGATCCGGTCGTAGGGGGCGCGTGCCAGGTGGTCGGCCAGGGAGCGGCCGTCGCGGGTGACCGTGCGGGAGTCGAGGAAGAGGTACTCGCCGCCGATCTCCATCGTGCACAGGTCGCGGATGGTCTCCAGCATCTCCAGGCCGCGGGAGTTGAGGGCCCGGGTGACCTCCAGCTCCGGGTAGGCGGCGTTCGCGGCCAGCACCGCGAGGCCGACGACCCCGCCCGCGTAGCCGCGGTCCGCCTGGCGGGCGACGGCGGCGATGTCGGTGGGCGTGGCGCCCGCGTAGACGCCCAGGAGGTTGAGGTCGGGGGCGTGGTCGGCGGCGAGTTCGGCCGCCGAGGCCGCGGCGGCGGCGCCCTGCGAGTAGCCGGTGATGGCCACGGGGCCGCGCGGGTCGAGGCCGGTGCCGCGCAGCCGCTGGGCGGCGCGCAGGGCGTCGAGGACCGCGTACCCCTGCGGCTCGCGGATCATGAACGTGTGCTCGCCCGGGGTGCCCATGCCCTCGTAGTCGGTGACGACCACGGCCATCCCGCGCTCCAGCAGCGGGTTGATGAAGATGCCGATCTGGTCGGAGAGGGAGTCGGGGCGGCCCTCGCCGGCCATCGTGCGCGAGAGCGCGCACTCGTCGCCCGCGCCGACCGTGGCCGAGCCGTAGGCGACCAGCGGGCGCGGGCCCCGGCCGGTCCAGGGCTGGTCGGGGACCAGCAGCAGGCCGGTGACGGGGATCTGCTCGCCCCGGATGTTGCGGGAGAGATACATGATCCGGGTGGCCGTGGCGCCGCCGTCCAGGTACTCCACCGGCTCGGAGCGGATCACGTCGCCGTCGCGGCCCGCGGGCAGCGGCGCGGGCGGCTGGTAGAAGCCCTCGGCCCCGGAGGCGGGTCCGCCGGCCGCGAGCGCGACCACGGCGCCCGCGGCGACCACCACGGAGGTCAGGGCGGCCACGGCACTGCGCCGCATCCTGTGAAACACGAGCGGATCCTCCCGGTCGGAACTGCCTGGAGACTGCTCGTCCGCCGGAGGCGGGTCAACACCCGCATGCGGGGAACCGTCGTTTCCTCTCAAGGCGCGGGCGCCGCATGCGCACCAAGTGAGCACGGAGGTCTACGGCGGCGCGCGGGGCGGGCGCGCTCCCGGGTTCGCGCCCCCTTGCGCGAGTGTTTGCACCGGCGAGTTACGCTGCAAGACGGATTGCACCACGTTCACAGGGGGGTCACCATGCCGACGCGGGAGCCGACGCGAGAGCCGACGGCCGCGCCGTCCGGGGCGCCGCCGGTCCCGGCCGTGCGGACGCGCCAGTCGGCGACGCTGGCCGTGGACGCGGCGCTGCGCGCCCGGCGCGCGGCCGGGGAGGACGTGCTGCACCTGGCGTTCGGGGAGGCCGGGCTGCCGGTGCCCGAGGCGGTCGCGGAGCGGCTGCGCGCCGCCGCCCGGCTCAACGGCTACGGCCCGGTGGCGGGTTCCGCGGAGGCGCGGGAGGCGGCGGCCGGCTGGTTCGGGCGGCGCGGGCTGCCCACGGACGCGGGGCGCGTGGTGTTCGCGCCCGGGAGCAAGCCCCTGCTGTACGCGCTGATCGCCGCGCTGCCCGGGGACGTGGTGCTGCCCCGCCCCTCCTGGGTCTCCTATGCCGCGCAGAGCGCGCTGGCCGGGAAGCGCGTGCACCGGGTGCCCGTCCCGGACGCGGCCGGGGGCATTCCCGACCCGGAGGCCCTGGCGGCGCTGCTGGCCCGGGAGCGGCCCGGGGTCCTCGTGCTGACCGTCCCGGACAACCCCACGGGCACCGTCGCCGGGCGCGAGGTGCTGGCCGAGGTCTGCGCGCTGGCGGAACGCCACGGGCTGGCCGTCGTCGCGGACGAGATCTACGCGGACCTGCTGCACCCCGACGGGCCCTCGCGCGCCGGGGAGGCGCCGGGGGCGCGCGGCACGGAGGGCACGCCCTCCGCCGCGGCGCTGCTGCCCGAGCGGACCGTGGTGACCACCGGGCTGAGCAAGGCGACGGCCCTGGGCGGCTGGCGCGTCGGCTTCGCGCGGGTGCCCGAGGGGCCGTGGGGCGACGCGGTGCTGGAAGAACTGACCGGCGTGGCCAGCGAGATATGGTCCGCCCTGGCCGCGCCGATGCAGGCCGCGGCGGCCTGGGTGCTGGGCGACCCGCCCGAGGTGCGCGACCACGTGGGGGCCTCCCGGCGGCTGCACGCGGCCGTGGCGCGGGCGGTGCACGCGGAGTTCACGGCCGCCGGGGCGCTGTGCCGGCCGCCGGCGGCGGGGTTCTACCTCTATCCCGACTTCGGGCCGCTGCGCGCGGAGCTGGCGGAGCGGACCGGGGTGAGCACGGGCGCGGAGCTGGCGGCGGCGCTGCTGGAGCGGCACGGGGTGGGGGTGCTGGCGGGCGCGGAGTTCGGGGACGACCCGGCGGCGCTGCGGTTCCGGGCGGCGACCAGCCTGCTCTACGGCGAGACCGAGGCGGAGCGGCGGCTGGCGCTGGGCAGCGCGGACCCCCTCGCCCTGCCGTGGATCTCCGGCGCGCTGACCCGCCTGCGCGCGGCCCTCGCGGAGGTGACCGGCCGGGCCTGAGCGCCCGCCGCCGAACGCCTGTCGCCCGGACGCCCGCTCGGCCGCGCCTACGCGGGGCGGCCGTTGTCCGTGTCGTACACGCGGAACGTCCCCAGCAGCTCCTCCTCGCGCAGCAGCTCCGAGCGCGCCCGGTGCCCGCGCGCCCGCGCGACGTCCGCCGCGAGCGCCTGCACGAGCGCCGTGAACGCCGTCAGCGAGCGCAGCACCGAGGGCCCGGAGGCGTCCACGTAGAACACCTGCCCGGCGGAGGCCGCGAGCGGCGAGGCCGGGTTGTCCGTCAGCGCCACGCAGCGCGCGCCGCGCTCCCGCGCCCAGGCCGCCGCCCGCACGGTGTCCGCCGAGTACCGGTGGATGGCGAAGGAGACGAAGCAGTCGCCGGGGCGCACGCGCCGCAGCTCGTCCGTGAGCATGCCCGCCCCGGCGTTCAGCGTGGCCACGTCCTCGCGCAGCATGCCCAGCAGGTAGCCCAGGAGGTAGGCCGGCGCGTGGCACTTGCGCAGGCCCAGGACGTGCACCCGGGGCGCCTCCGCCAGCGCGCGCACCGCCTCCTCCCAGGTGGCGGGGTCGATCCGGGCGAAGGTGCGGGTGAGGTTGGCGCGGTCCAGCGCGAGGGTGCGGTCCAGCACGCCCGCGCCCTCCTCGTCGCCGAGCTGTTCGAGGGTGCTGTACCGGCGCAGCAACTGGGCCTGTTCGCGCAGGCGCTCCCGGCACAGGCGGGTCAGGCCCGGGTAGCCCTCCAGGCCGAGCCCGGAGGCGAAGCGGACGACGGTGGCCTCGTTGACGCCCACGGCCGAGGCCAGCTCCGAGACGGTCATGAAGGCCACGCCCTCCGGGTCGGCCAGGACGCGGTCGGCCAGCAGCCGCTGCGAGCGGGTCAGCTCGGAGCGGCGGCGCTGGAGCAGGGCGAGCAGCTCGTCGAACGTCCGGGGGGCGCGCGGCGCTCCGGACGAGCCGTCCGGCGGGGGGTGCGGGGGAGGGGCGGCCATGGAGTGGATTCTCCCCCGTGTCGCCGACGCCACATGGAGCGGGGCCGTGACCTGAGGGCGGGCCGCGCGTTGGCCATTGAGGATTCCTGGCGAAAAGGAGTATCAGATGCCTGTCCCGACCCGGTATGCCCCGTTCTCGGCGGACTTCCCCCTCGATTTTCCGCTGGACGCACCCCTCGACGTGCCCCTGGACGCGGTGCTCGGCGCCGCGCTCGCCGGCACCGCCAACCCGCGCCACCGCATCCGCCGCTTCGTCTCCCCCGTCACCCGGATGCTGCTCGCCAGCGACGGCCTGACCACGACGCTGCTCGAATCCCTGGCTGGAGAACCGTTGCACCTCCAGTGCCTGGCCCAGTTACGAGCCACCGCCCGGGACGCGGGGCCGGGCGTTCCCGGGCTGCTGCGCACCGGCGAGGGCGGACCGGTCCTGCTGCGGTACTCGGCGGCCACCGTCTCGGACGGCCGGGCGCTGTCGGTCAACCACGTGGTGGCCAGGCTCGGCGTCGCGCCGGGCCTGGAGGAGTGCCTGACCAGCACCTCCATCCCGCTGGGCCCGGCCCTGCACGCGGCGGGCACCGGGCACCGCAGGACCCTGCTCGACGTCGGCCGCCGGAGCTGGCAGAGCGACGGCGGCCACGCCCGGCCCGCCTGCTACAAGACCTACCTGCTCTGGCACGGCGAGGAGCCCCTGGCGTTGATCAACGAGCTGTTCAACCCCGCAGCCGTGCCCGCCGGATGAGCCGCGCGGAGCACCGGCCCCTGGCCGCGGCCCCGCGGCGGCTGCGGACCCGGGTCGGCATCATCGGCGCGGGACCGGCGGGACTGGTGCTGGCGAACGTCCTCACGCGCGCCGGCGTGGACTGCCTGGTGGTGGAACGCGCCTCCCGCGCGCACGTCCTGGCCCGCGCCCGCGCCGGGCTGCTGGAGGACCGCACCGTGCGCGCGCTGCGCCGCCACGGGCTGGCCGGCGGCGTGCTGGCCGAGGGCGTGCGCCACGGCTGGTGCGAATTCCGCTGCCTGGGGCGCGCGGTCCGCGTGGACTACGCGGCGCACGCCGGGGGGCGCGCGCACTGGGTGTACCCGCAGCAGCGCCTGGTGGGCGACCTGCTGACGGCCCTGCCGCCGGGCGCGGAGCCGCTGTTCGGGGAGGCGGTGCGCGCGATCGAGGGCTTCGGCCAGGGCGCCGGGGAGAGCTCCGGGAAGGGGCCGGGCGCGGGCCGGGGGGGCGCGCTGCTTCTGTGCGAGAGCGGCCTGGAGATCGCCTGCGACTGGGTGGCCGGGTGCGACGGGTACCGGGGGGCCGCCCGCACGGCCCTGGCCGCGCTGCCGGCCGGAGCCCACCTGGAGCGCCGCCGCCGCCACGCCTACGACTGGCTGACCGTGCTGGCCGAGACCGACCGCCCCGCCGAGGGCGTGGTCTACGCCGTCCACCCCGAGGGCTTCGCGGGGATGATGCCGCGCACGCCCTCGCTCGTGCGCTTCTACCTCCAGTGCGCCCCGGGCGAGACGGCGGCGCACTGGCCCGCGGAGCGGATCGCGCGCCAACTGACCGCCAGGCTGGGCGACCTGCCGCTGCTGAAGGACTTCCCCGAGGTGCGGGTCCTGCGGATGCGCAGCAGCCGGATCGAGCCGCTGCGGCTCGGCCGGCTGATGCTGGCGGGCGACGCCGCGCACCTGCTGACCCCCTCGGGCGCCAAGGGCGCCAACCTCGCCATCGCGGACGCCCTCGCGCTCGCCGACGCGCTGCTCACCGGCCGGCCCGGCGCCTACGGCGCCCGCCGGCTGCCCCGGATCCGACGGGCCGCGGCCTTCTCCGAGCGGCTGCTCGGGCTGCTCCACCTGCCGCCGGGGGAGGCGGGGCCCGCCGCGCTGCGCGGCCGGCTGCACGCGTTCGAGCGCCTGGCCGGGCCCGGACCCGAGGCCGCCGCCTTCGCCCACGAATACGCCGGGAGGCCCGATGCCGACGACCGTCCGCGATGAGCGGCCCCGCGCGCCGCGCCGCGCGCGGGCCAGGGCGCTGCGCCGCGTCCGGGGGCGCCCGCTGCTCGACGCGCGCCGGCGGGCGCTGCGCGGGGTGCGGGCGCGGGTCCGGGCGCTGTACGGCTTCTCCCGGGGGACGCAGGCCACGCTCAGCGTGGCCCAGCCGCTGCTCGGCGCCATGCTGGCCACCGGCGGCACGCCTCCCCCGGGTCGGCTCGGGCTGTGCGCGGCGTGCTGCCTGGCGGGGTACTTCGCGGTCTTCGCGGCCAACGACCTGATCGACGCGCGCCTGGACAGGGAACGTTTCGCCTACCTCCGCGCGTACCAGTGCTTCGACATCGACAGCGCGGGCGGGCGGCATCCGCTGGCCCGCGGGCGGCTGCCGATGGCGGCGGCGGTCGCCTGGGTCGCCGGCCTGGGCGCGCTGGCGCTGGCGCTGGCGGCGCTGCTGTCCTGGATGTGCGCGGCGCTGCTGGCCGCGGCGGCGCTGCTGGAGGCGGTGTACTGCGCGCTGGCGCGGGTGACGCCGTTCAAGTTCCTGGTCAGCGGCGTGATGGTGGCGCTGGGGGGCTGCCTGGGCTGGTTCGCGATGACGCCGGAGGCGGACCGGCCGCTGCTGTGGCTGCTGTGCCTGTGGCTGGCGGCCTGGGAGATCGGCGGCCGGAACATCGTCAACGACTGGGCGGACGTGGAGGAGGACGTGCACCTGGGCGTGCGCACGGTCCCCGTCGTCTACGGGTACCGGGTCAGCGGCCTGCTCACCCTGGCCTGCCTGCTGGTGACGGCCGCGGCCGGGGCGGCCCTGGCCGCAGCCGCCTGGCCCTTCCCCGGCGGTGCCCTCCTCGGCGCTGCCGCGGCCCTCCTGGCCGGCCTCCACGCCCTCCTGGCCCCGGGCCTGCGCCTGCTCCGCGCCCCCGACCCGTGCAATGCCATGGCCCTCTTCAACCGCGCCAGCCTCTACCCCGTCACCACCCTCGCCATCGCGGCCTGCGGCCAGGCGGCGGCACACTGGCCCTGAAGGGGGAGCCCGCCCCTCACCCGCGCGGCACCTGGCTGTCCGCGGCGAGCAACGCCCGCGCCTCGTCGGCCTCCCGGCTGTCCAGCTCCTCGAAGATGGCCAGCGCCTCGCGCCAGCAGGTGCGAGCCCGGTCGTCCTGCCCCAGGTCGCGCAGGGCGCGGCCGAGGATCAGCAGGACGGTGCCGCGGCGCCATTCGCCGCCGATGCCCTTGAGGGCCAGGGCCTGTTCGGCGTGGGCGGCGGCCTCGGCGGGGCGTCCGTCGGCGAGGTGAACCTCGGCGATCCTGAAGTGGGTGACGCCCTCCCAGAGCCGCTGCCGGTTGTCCCGGAAGTCTTCCATGGCAGCGGCGAACTCGCTCAGCGCGTCGGCGGTCCGCCCCCTCCCGGCGAGGCAGAGCCCCAGCGTGTAGCGGGCGTTGGCCAGCCGCATCGCCGGCCCGTCCCGCGTGTAGAGGTCGATGCCCTGGCGGGCGAGGCCGATGGCGCTCTCCAGCCGGCCCGTGGCCAGGTGGACGCGGGCGAGGCTGCACAGCGCGTCAGCCTCGCCCGGCCGGTTGCCGTCCTCGCGGTAGGCGTCGATGGCGTGGTTGAGGTACGCCCCGGCCTCCGAAAGGCGGTCGCGGTAGAGGGCGATGACGCCGCGGTGGTTCAGCGCCGAGCCGATGGTCAGCAGATCGTCCGCTGCGGTGCCCAGCAGCAGGGCGCGCTGGGCCTCGGCGTCGCCCTCCCCGAAGTGGCCGGTCAGTACCGCGCCGGCCGCGAGCAGGAGGTGCGCGCGGGCCTGCGCCCGCTCGTCCCCCGTCTGCCGGGCCGCCTTGAGCAGCGTCCTCACCACCTCCTCGTACTGCACGGAGTACGCGCCCGACTCGGAGACATCGCTCGCGGCCAGCAGCGCGTCCACACCTTTCCGCAGCGTGTCCCGGCCGCCTGCCCCGGCCGCGCGGGCACAGGCGAGCAGGCATTCGGCCTCGGTGAACAGCCACTCCAGCGCCGCCCGCCGACTGGCGAACGCCAGGCCTGAGCGTCCGGTGGGCTCCAGGTGGTCGGCGGTCCGGTCGCCGGGGCGCTGGATGCGGTAGGCGGCCGTTGCCGACCCCAGGTAGTGGTCGAGGAGCCGGGAGCGGGCCGACTCGCGTTCGCTGGGGGGCTGTTCGTCGCGTTCGGCGCAGGCGCGGGCGAAGAGGCGGACGAGGTCGTGGAGGCGGTAGCGGCCGGGGGCGGCGGATTCCAGCAGGGAGGTGTCGACGAGGGATTCGAGGAGGTCTTCGGTGTCCTCGGGGTCGCGGTCCAGGAGGGCCGCGGCGGCGGCGACGGAGATGTCGGGGCCCTCGGTGAGGCCCAGCAGGCGGAAGGCGCGGGCCTGTTCGGGTTCGAGCTGGCCGTAGCCGAGTTCGAAGGTGGCCTTGACGGCCTGGTCGCCGGCCTGGAGTTCGTCCAGGCGGCGGCGTTCGTCGGAGAGCTTGCGGGCCAGGGCGGCCACGGTCCAGGTGCGGCGGGCGGCCAGGCGGGAGGCGGCGATGCGGATGGCCAGGGGCAGGAATCCGCAGGCGGCGACCACGTCCATGGCGGCCTGGCGCTCGGCGCCGACCCGGTCGGCGCCCACGATGCGGGTGAAGAGGGTCAGTGCCTCTTCCGGGCTCATCACGTCCAGGTCGACCAGATGGGCCCCGGCCAGGTCCACCATCCGCACCCGGCTGGTGATCAGCGTGGCGCAGCCGGGCGTCCCGGGCAGCAGGTGGCGGACCTGGGCGGCGTCCCGGGCGTTGTCCAGCAACGCCAGCACCCGCCGCCCGTCCAGCAACGACCGGTACAGCGCGGCGCGGTCCGCGAGGGATTCGGGCACCGCGGCATCGGGGGCGCCCAGCGCCCGGACGAACGAGCCGAGCACGGCCCGGGGATCCGCGGGGGCGGGGCCGGCGCCCTGGAGGTCGACGTAGAGCTGGCCGTCGGGAAAGTGCTCGCGCGCGGCGTGCGCCACCTGCACGGCGAGGGTGGTCTTGCCCACCCCGCCGATCCCGGCCACCGCCGAGACGGCCACCACCTGGCCGCCGGCGGTGGGCAGTTGGCGGGCCAGCTCCGCGACGAACGACGCCCGGCCGGTGAAGTCCGGGGCCGCGGCCGGGAGCTGGGCGGGCCGCACGAAGTGGAAAACGGGTGCCGCGGACGCCACCGGCGTCAGCGAGGCGTCGGCGGTGAGGATGCGCTGGTGCAGCTCCGACAGCTCCGCGCGCGGCTCCACGCCCAGCTCCTCGATCAGCAGCCGCCGGGCATCCGCGTACACCGCCAGCGCCTCGGCCTGCCGCCCGCTGCGGTACAGCGCCAGCATCAGCAGCTCCCACAGCCGCTCCCGCAGCGGGTAACGCGTGGTCAGCGCGGTCAGCTCGGAGACGGACTCGGCGTGCAGGCCCGCCTCCAGCCCGGCCTCCAGCCGCTGCTCCCGCAACGCCAGGCGCTGCTCGGCCAGCCGGGTCCGCTGCACCTGCGCCTCCGGACCCGGCACCCCGCCCAGCGCCTCGCCCTCCCACAGCTCCAGCGCCTCGCCGTAGAGCACGTGCGCCGCCGCCGGGCGCCCTGCCGCCGCGGCCCGCTCCGCCCGGGCGGCCAGCTCGGTCACCGTGTCCAGGTCCAGCTCGTCGGGCGGCCCAAGCCGCAGCGCGTAGCCGCCCGGCTCGGTGACCAGCACGTCGTTGCGCGGGGCCAGCGCGCGGCGCATGCGGGAGGCGTAGGTGCGCAGCACGGGAAGCGCCTGCGGCGGCGGGTCCTCGCCCCACAGCGCGGAGATCAGCTCATCGACGGTCGCCGTCCGGCCGCGCCGCAGCAGCAACGCCGCCAGCAGCGCGCGCTGCTGAGGGGAACCCGACGGGAGCGGCCGGTCTCCCTGCCAGGCGTGGACCGGTCCCAGCACCGCGAAACGCAGCGCGGCATGGCGCCCGGTGCTCCCCTCGCCCGTGATCCCGTCGCCGACGGTCATGGCACCCTCCACGCCGCCTGCGCCGGGCCGTCCGCGCCGCGCAGGGCCTCGGCGAGCCGGTACCGGAAGCGTTCGTCGCACGGGTGCCGGTGGAGCAGCTCCCGCAGCTCGGCGACGGCCGAGGCGTGGCACCCGGTGGCCAGGGCGGCGTCCACGCGCAGGGCGTGGGCCTCCAGGCGCTCCTCCTCCAGGAGGGAGCGCAGCTCCTCGTACGGAGACCCGCCGGCCGGACCGGCGAGGCCCGCGAACGCCGGGCCGTGCCAGAGGGCCAGCGCGGCGTCCAGCTCGCGGAGCGTGCGCCGGTGGTCGCCGTCGTGCCAGGCGGCCCAGGCGAGTTCGAGCAGCGCGGCGAACCGGTAGCTGTCCAGGGCGCTTTCTGGGATGTCCAGCCGGTATCCGCCCCGCCCGTGCCGGAGCAGCCCGGGGGCCGCCGGGCCGGCGGCGGCCAGGGACCGGCGGAGCCGGCTGACGCGGGCCTGCAGGGCGGGCACGGCCTTGGCCGGCGGGGTGTCGTGCCAGACCCGGGTGACGAGCGTCGCCGCGGGCACCTCCCGGCCGCCCGCCACCAGCAGGGCCGCCAGCAGCACGCGTTCGCGCGGCGCGGTGGGCGTGACATCCGTGCCGTCCAGGATCAGCCGGACGGGGCCCAGGACCCTGCCGTCCGCCCTCATACCCCGTCCCTCCGACCGGCGATCCGCTCCCGCTCGCGCCGCAGCCCGGCGGGGACGAGGCCGAAGTCCCGCTCCCAGCGACCGGCTTCCTCGGTGAGCAGGTGCAGCGCGCGCGCCCGGCCGCCCGAGCGGCACAGGGCGTCCGCGAGCAGGAGCACCGTGCCCTCGTCGCCCGGCTGCTGGGCGTTGAGGACGAGCAGCTCGGCGGTGGCGCGGGAGACGGCGCCGAGTTCGAGGAGGCCGCCGGCGCGGCGCTTGGCGGCGTCCTGCCGCAGGCCGGCCAGGGCATGGCGGGTGGCGACGGCGTAGGGCGAGGTGCGGAGCTCGGGGACGGGCTCGCCGCGCCACAGGGTGAGCGCGGCGTCGAAGCAGCGGACGGCGGAGGTCGTGTCGCCGCGGGCCTGCGCGGTCTCGCCGGCCGCGACCAGCCGCCGGAAGCGGGCGGAGTCCACTGCGTCCCGCCCGGCCGGCAGGGCGTAGCTGACCTGGTCGGTGTCCTCCGCGCGGTGGGTGCGGATGCGCGGCCCGCCCGCGGAGTCCAGGCATTTCCGCAGGTGGTGGACGTGCCCTTGGATCGCGGAGACGGCGGAGGCGGGGGCCGCCCCGGTGCCCCACAGCCGGTCGCGCAGCGCCGCCGTGGTCACGGCCTCCCCGGCCGCGAGCAGCAGCACCGCGAGCACGGCGCGGCTCTGCGGGCGCGGCGGCAACGAGACGGGGAAGCCCCCGGCAACGGCCTCGATCGGGCCAAGCAGGCGGAACTGCACGGGAGTTACCGTAGCACCGCGTTCAGTTCGCGTTAAGTGGCCTGTCAGGACCGGCCGTCCGGTGCGTACATCGTTTGTATAGGGACGGCTGGAACACTGATCCCCCAGGCATGCCGTGACCTGCCTAGTCCGGCGCCGAGACAAGGTCCCCGGGTGTGGTAGCCCGGGGTCCTCGTCATGCCCTGCCCCTTTCCGGCCCCCCTCCCTGCGCCGGCAACTCTGGCTGAGCCCGCCCTACTTGAGCTACCGTCAGCTCAGCGCCTGCCCCTCGTGGCCCGTGCGGTCCCCGCCCTACCACACCTTGCGGGGACCGGCCGACACGCGCCGTCGCGGCGCATGCGCCACCGGACTAGGCAGATCTCACGAAAGCGCAGGTTCAGGCCGCATGCCCACGAATTCCTCGTTGGGGCTGCTGGCCGGGGTGGTCGTCATCCTGGCCTTCTTCGCCCTCCTCGGCTATGTCGTCACCGTGCTCCGCGCCGCCCCGGGCCTGCCCCGGGTGCTGGTCGCGCTCGGTGTGCTGTTCGGCGCGCTGCCCGCCGTCGTCTACGCGCTCTTCCAGGCCTTGGGCGGGGGCGCCTGACGGGGGGCCGTCAGCCCAGCAGGGCCGCCGTGGGGGTGAGGGCCGCGACGGGGAGGAGGGCGGTCAGGAGGACCGACTCGTGGGCCGGGCGCCGGCCGCGCGTCGCGACACGCCCGCAGCGGGGCCACACGCCGGGCTCGCCCCCGATGCGTCCATTACTCCTATGACTCCATATATCGTCCGATTTCATGCCCCGCCTTCCGCTGGCCCTGGCCGCCGCCCCCTTCGCCGTCGCCGCCCTCGCGCCCCTGGCCCTCGCCGCCCCCGCCCCTGCCGATGCCCCGCCGCCCTCGTTCGCGCCGGGGCCCGCCGGGAGCGGCGAGGCGCTGGCCGCCTCCCTGGCCGCGCGCACCACGGGCGAGGGGGCCCGCCGCCACCTCGCCGCCTTCCAGCGGATCGCGGACGCCAGCGAGGGCAACCGCGCCGCCGGCACGCCCGGCCACGAGCGTTCCGCCGCCTACGCCGGGGCGCTGCTGGAGCGCGCCGGGTACCGGGTGACCTACCAGCGCTTCGACTTCCCCTACCGCGAGCCGCTGACCGAGCGGCTGACCGTGCTGGGGCCGGACTCCCGGGAGGTGGAGGTGCGGGTGCTGTCGTACTCGCCGCGCACCGAGCCGGGCGGGACGGTCGCCGCGCTGGCCGCGGCGGCGGGCCCCGGCACCGGCTGCTCCCCCGCGGACTTCTCGCCCGCCGCGCACCGCGGCCGGATCGCCCTGATCACCCGCGGCACCTGCACCTTCGCGGAGAAGCTGGAGAACGCCGCGGCGGCCGGGGCCGTGGGCGCCCTCTTCGCCAACAGCGTTCCCGGCGAGCTGCGCGGCACCCTGGGCGCGGAGGGCGCCATCCCGGCCGGCGGGGTCAGCCAGGAGGACGGCCGGGCGCTGGCCGCCGAGCTGGCCGCCGGCCGCGAGGTGACGGTCCGCCTGGAGCTGGAGGAGCTGGCCGAGGAGCGCAGCACCGTCAACGTCCTGGCCGAGACCCGCGGCGGCGATCCCTCGCGGGTGGTGATGGCCGGCGCCCACCTGGACTCCGTCCCCGACGGCCCCGGGATCAACGACAACGGCTCGGGCGCGGCCGGGGTGCTGGAGACCGCGCTGCGGCTGGCCGGGGCGGACCCGGCGGGGCGGCACCCGCACCGGGTGCGCTTCGCCCTGTGGTCCGCCGAGGAGGCCGGGCTGCTGGGCTCGGAGCACTACGTCGGCGGCCTGGAGGAGTCCGAGCGGGAGGACATCGCGCTCTACCTCAACTTCGACATGATCGGCTCCCCGAACTACGGCCTGTTCGTCTACGACTCGCCGGTGGGCGAGGAGCTGAGCGGCTTCCTGGGCGCGCGGGGCATGGAGACCTCGCCCACGCCGTTCAACGGCCGCAGCGACTACGGCCCGTTCGTAGCCGCGGGCATCCCGGCAGGGGGGACGTTCACCGGCGCGGAGGGCCTGAAGTCGCCGGAGGAGGCCGGGCGTTGGGGCGGCAGCGCGGGGGAGGCGTACGACCCCTGCTACCACCGCGCCTGCGACGACCTGGAGAACGTCAGCACCGCCGCGCTGGACGCCAACGTCCGGGTCATCGCGCACGCCGTGGGCCGTTACGCCTGGGAATCACCCCCGGCGTGAGGGGCCCTCACGCGCGCGCCCCCGGCGCGCGCCCAGTGCCCCGGCGATTGACACCTTCGGCGCCGATTGCCCGGATTCCACGGCCCGCCGCGAGGCTGCGTCGGAAGCGTCCCGCCCGGTAGGCTCTCCGTGTGATCTTCAAGCGCATCGGCAACGGACGGCCGTACCCTGACCACGGCCGGGAGCACACCCGGCAGTGGGCAGACGTGGCCCCGCGCCCGGTGCGCCTGGACCAGCTGATCACGACCAAGCAGCAGCTCGACCTGGAGACCCTGCTCGCGGAGGACTCCACCTTCTACGGCGACCTCTTCGCGCACGTCGTCAAGTGGCAGGGGGACCTCTATCTGGAGGACGGGCTGCACCGCGCGGTGCGCGCCGCGCTTCAGCAGCGGCAGGTGCTGCACGCACGCGTGCTCGAACTGGACTGAGCCCGAACGGCCCCGACGGGCGCCGCGGATTGCCCCGTTCGGGTCGGCCGGGCCGTGCGGTTGATCATTTAGTAGGCGACCGGCTTCCGTCTGACTACGCTGCGCCCATGAGCATGTTGACGCCCCCCGGCATGGGCGGCAAGAAGTTCCGCGTGACGGGCCGGCGGTATCCCCGGATGCGCCGCCGCCGGCACCGCGGCCGGATCGTTCTCGCCCTCGTCGCCTCCGTCACCGTGCTCGGGCTGCTCGGCTACGGCACCGTGCAGCTGGTCGACGTCTTCTCCTCGGGCGGCGAGGGCGGCGGGGCTCCCCGCACGCAGGCCGGGGCCCGCGCGGCGAACGAGCGGGACTGCACCACGCCAACCCGCGACGGAGGGCAGGAGCCGCCGCGCCTGCCCGCCCCCCGCAGCATCACCGTCAACGTCTACAACGCCACCCAGCGCACCGGCCTGGCCCAGGAGACCGCCGACGCCCTGGAGGAGCGCGGCTTCACGATCGGGGACGTGGACAACGCGCCCGAGGACCTGGACGGGCGTGTGGAGGCGCCGGGCCTGCTGCTCGGCTCGGCCGCCGCCCGGGAGGCCGGGGCGCTCTCGGTGCTCGGGGCGCAGCTGGAGGGCGCGCAGACCCGCGAGCGCGGAAACGGCGAGGACCCGGGTCCGGAGGTCGTGGACCTGGTGATCGGGGAGGACTTCAGCGGGCTGGCCGCCGCGCGGGAGGCCGAGCGGCGCCTGGCCGCCCTGGCCGGGGCCGACGCCTCGCCCGGCACCTGCTGAGCGGCTGCCGCCGAACGGCCGCTCGGCCACCGTCCCGGAACGGCCGCTCAGCCCACCGTCCCGTACATCCGGTCCCCGGCGTCGCCCAGGCCCGGGACGATGAAGCCCTGTTCGTTCAGCCGCTCGTCCAGGGCGCCCGTCACCACCGTCACCGGCGCGCCGGCCAGCTCCGCCTCCAGCCGCTCCACGCCCTCGGGCGCGGCCAGCAGGCAGATCGCGGTCACGTCGTCGGCGCCCCGCCGGATCAGCTCCTTGACCGCGGCCACGAGCGTGCCGCCGGTGGCCAGCATGGGGTCCAGGACGTAGACCTGACGGCCGGACAGGTCCTCGGGCATGCGGTTGGCGTACGTCGAGGCGGCCAGCGTCGCCTCGTCGCGGATCATCCCCAGGAACCCCACCTCGGCGGGGGGCAGCAGGCGCACCATGCCGTCGAGCATGCCCAGGCCCGCCCGTATGATCGGCACGACCAGCGGGCGCGGGTGGGACAGCCGCACCCCGGTGGTCGGAGCCACGGGCGTGGCGATGTCGACCAGCTCGGTGCGGACGTCGCGGGTCGCCTCGTAGGCGAGAAGGGTGACCAACTCGTCGGCCAGCCGCCGGAAGGTGGGGGAATCGGTGCGCTCGTCGCGCAGGGTGGTGAGCTTGTGCGCGACCAGCGGGTGGTCGACGACGTGGATCCGCATGGGCCGACAGTATCGAACAGGACTGACACTCCTAGACTGACCGGCTGGTTTCGTCGTGAGCGTCGCTGTCCACAGCCGGTGGACAAAGGGCCGCGGCGGCGTGGAGAGTGGAGCGAGGAGGGAGGAGAAGGCATATGCCGCACCGTGCCGGGGTCGTCGTGTAGAGCCGCCCGGAGCACACCGGGATCCGTGACCCGGGATCCCCGCCGCAGGCCGGAGGCGACCGCCGGCCCCGGGCCGGGGAGGAGGCCGCACGGACCTTGCGTTGGTCAGCTGCCGAGTCACCTGCCGTGTTACCCGACAGCGCACCCCTTATCTGCCACGATGCCAAGTGGCACTGCCGAACCGAGTGGGGAGAGTCACGGTGTACTTCACCGCACTGCTCGCGCGGACCGATGACGGTTGGGAAGCGAGTGATAGAGAGCTCGATGACGTGGAGAGCCTCGACGAGCTGGCCGAGTTGGCCCGCGAGGCTGCCCCCGACGACGAGACGGTTCTCGTCTGCATCGAGCAGGAAGGCGCCTGGTTCGCGCTCGTCCGCGTGGACGGCGAGGACGACCCGCGGATCTTCGTCTCCGACGCGGCGCGTGCCATGCGCAGCGCCTACGGGGAGATCCTGCTCACCGACGACCTGCTGGGCAGGGAGCCGGAGGACACGGGCGTCCTGGACCGGCTCGTCGACCTGGACGGGACCGAGGACGGCGCCGTCGAGGAGATCGCGGAGGACGAGGACCGGCCCGGGGCCGGCGGAGACGCGGTGCCCAGCGGCCCGCTGGGCGACGCCGACCTGCTGGCCGACCTGGGGATCGACGCCAGCACCGTGCTGAAGCTGACCCCGGACGACGCCCTCGGCGAGATCGCGGAGGCCCTGGGCGCAGCCGACGTTCTGGAGGCGGTCCGGTAGTGACGGCGAGGGATCCGGCGCCGGCCACGCCGGATCCGTTGCGCGACCCCTGGCGGCCGGCGATGCGCCGCGCGCTGGCCGAGGCCACCGCCGCCCGCGCGACGGGGGACGTGCCCGTCGGGGCCCTGGTGCTGGGCCCCGGCGGACCCGCGGGCCCCGTCCTGGGGGCGGGCCGCAACGAGCGCGAGGCGTCCGGCGACCCCACCGCCCACGCCGAGGTGCTGGCCCTGCGCGCCGCCGCCCGCGAGCTGGGCGCCTGGCGGCTCGAGGGGTGCACGCTGGTGGTCACGCTGGAGCCGTGCACCATGTGCGCCGGCGCGAGCGTGCTCGCCCGGGTGGACCGGATCGTCTTCGGGGCGCACGACCTCAAGGCGGGCGCCGCGGGCTCCCTGTGGGACGTGGTCCGCGACCGGCGCCTCAACCACCGCCCCGAGGTGATCGGCGGCGTCCTGGCCCCCGACTGCGGCAGCCTGCTGACCGCCTTCTTCCGCTCCCGCTGACCGGGCACGGCCCCGGGTGGGATAGGCTTCCTCCCGGTAGCGTGTCCGAGCGGCCTAAGGAGCTCGCCTCGAAAGCGAGTGTGGGGGCAACTCCACCGAGGGTTCAAATCCCTCCGCTACCGCTCTCCGGGCCCGGCCCGCCACCCACGGCGGCCGGGCCCCTTTGCTGTGCGCCCGGCAGGGCGCCCGCCGTTCCGCCGCGCGCCCGCCGCGGGCGTTGCCCCTGCTTATCCCCGGAATGCGAACAACACGGGAATTCCGGGTGCTTGCACCTGGCTGACATGTGTTGTGATGCTATGACTGCTTTTGCCTTCTGGGACAGCCGTGAAGGGGTGGTCGGCGGGTGGCGGCGACGCGGAGCCGGGGCGCCAGGACGCGGGCGCTCACCCAGGCCCTCTTCGAGCGTCTCGCCTCCTGCGAGCCCGGGACCGCGGAGCACGCCCGGGTCCGGGGGGCGCTGATCGAGGCCAACCTGCCGCTCGTGCGCTACGTGGCCGTCCGGTTCAGCGGGCGGAACGAGCCGCTGGAGGACATCGTCCAGGTCGGGACCATCGGGCTGATCCACGCCATCGACCGGTTCGACCGCGACCGGGGCGTGCAGTTCCCCACCTTCGCGCTGCCGACCATCCTCGGGGAGATCCGCCGCCACTTCCGCGACAGCGTCCGCACGCTGCACGTCCCGCGCCGCCTGCACGAGCTGTGGGCGCGGGTGCGGGCCGCCGCGGAGGAGCTGACGGCGGTGCTGGAACGTTCGCCCACGCCCGCGGAGATCGCCGAGCGGCTGGCCGTGCCCGAGGAGGACGTGCTGGCCAGCTTCGACGCCGGGCGCGCCTACCGGGTGTCCTCGCTGGACGCGGCGCGCGAGCCCGAGGAGGGCGCCCCCGGGCTGGTGGACCGGGTCGGCTACGAGGACCCGGGCCTGGCCGGCGTCGAGCACCGGGCCCTCGTGCGGCACTTGCTCGTGCAACTGCCCGAGCGGGAGCGGCGCATCCTGCTGATGCGCTACTACCGCGACCTGACGCAGTCCCAGATCAGCGCGGAGCTCGGCGTCTCGCAGATGCACGTGTCGCGCCTCATGGCGCGCAGCTTCACCCGTCTGCGCTCCGCAAATCCGCTCGACGCCTAAGCCTCAAGGGCGATCCAGAAAGTCTCCAACTCCGGGAACTCCCACATCAGCCGTGCCGTTTTATCGACATGAAGCTACGTCGCGTTGATGACTTGTGACATTCTGTCGGAGCCGCGTTTGCCATGGCGGCAGGACCGGTATCCACGAGAGGGCGGCTTCTCTCAGACGTCACACCACAGCGCGCCGCCGCGATTCGTCCACGACCTAAGGGGGTGGCATGTCCGTAGAACTGGGCAGCTCCAAGGTGCTCACCACGACCGGCACGCCGCACGTTCCCGCGCAGCACGTACCCTCACTGCCGCACGACGCCGCCGAGCCCGGCCCGGTGACGGACGCGGTCCCCGCCCTCCCGGACGCGGCCCCCGCCACCCCGGACGCGGCGCCGGCCCTCCCCGGCACGGCCCCCGGGGCGGCCGGCCTCGACACCCGCACCCTCTCGCGCTCCCTCTTCCAGCGGCTCGCGGCCCTGGACGCGGACAGCCCCGAGCGGGGCTACGTGCGGGACACTCTCATCGAGCTGAACCTGCCGCTGGTGCGCTACGCCGCCGCCCGGTTCCGCAGCCGGAACGAGCCGATGGAGGACATCGTCCAGGTCGGCACGATCGGGCTGATCAAGGCGATCGACCGGTTCGACTGCGACCGGGGCGTGGAGTTCCCCACGTTCGCGATGCCGACGGTCGTCGGCGAGATCAAGCGGTTCTTCCGCGACACCTCCTGGTCGGTGCGGGTGCCGCGCCGCCTCCAGGAGCTGCGCCTGGCCCTGACGAAGGCCAGCGACGAGCTGTCCCAGCGACTGGACCGCTCCCCCACCGTTCCCGAGCTGGCCGCCTGCCTCGGCGTCTCCGAGGACGAGGTCGTGGACGGCCTCGCCGTGGGCAACGCCTACACGGCCAGCTCCCTTGACTCCCCCTCCCCCGAGGAGGACGGCGGCGAGGGCTCGCTCGCCGACCGCCTGGGGTACGAGGACAGCGCCCTGGAGGGCGTGGAGTACCGCGAGTCCCTCAAGCCCCTGCTGGCCAGGCTGCCCGCCCGCGAGCGGCGGATCATCATGCTCCGCTTCTTCGGCAACATGACCCAGTCGCAGATCGGCGAGGAGGTCGGCATCTCGCAGATGCACGTCTCCCGGCTGCTGACGCGCACGCTCGCGCAGCTACGCGAGGGCCTGACCGCCGAGGAGTGACCGGCCCGGGCCGGCGCGCCGCCCTCCCGCGCGGGAGGCATGCGCCCCGCCGGTCCGGGAAAACGCCCGCGGCGGGCCGGCCCGTGCAGCCGGCCGTCAGCCGAGGGCGAGCCAGACCAGGCCGATCACCACGGCCACCGCGAGCACGGCGCCGAGGATCACGCCGGGCCGCACGCCGCCGCTTCCGCCGCCGCGCTCGGAGCGCTGCGGGGCGGACGTGTCGTTGACGAATGCCTGGAACATCTGGGTGCTGCCCGCCGGGTCCTGATCCGGGCCGGGGGCCTGGGGGTTGTGCGCCATGCCTGCCGACCCTAGCGCAGCCCGCCCGGGAGCGTACCGGGGCCGGGGCAAGTGTCCGGCCGTCCGGCCCGGGGGCGTTGCTCACACGCCGCTCCAGCCGCGTTCCCGGGCGGAGCGTTCCGTTCAAGGGGTGAGGCGCAGGACCGCCGTGCCGTCCGGGGTGCGGACCTCCAGGGCCGCGATGGACGCGCGGGGCAGGGGGGTGCCCACCGCCAGCTCAGCCGTGTCGCCCGGAAGGGCGTGCCAGCGCGCGAGTTCGGCCGCAGCGCCCTCGCGGTCCAGCGCCACCAGCACGTAGTCGCCGCCGTACGCCCCGTCGTAGCGGCACTCCATCTCCACCCGCGTCCCGCCCGCCGCGTCGGCCAGGGCGACGCTGGCCCGCACCGGGTAGGGCCCCAGCGCGGTCATCGCCGCGCCCGCACTTCCGTTCCCGCCCGGGTCGTTCACGAAGGCGAACGCCAGTGCCAGGCAGGCCGCGAGCGCGGCCACCCCCGCCGCCGCGCCGGTCAGCCGCCGGCGCCGCCTCCGCCGCTCCCCTGCCACGCGGGAGGCCAGGCCGGGCAGCAGGGACGGCGGAACGGCCTCGGCCGCGGGCTCCGCGGCGCCGGCGCCGTCCAACAGGGCGGGCAGGGTGGCCAGTTCGGCGACCGCGCGGGCGCAGTCCGGGCAGCCGGCGAGGTGGGCTGCGAACGCCTCCCGCTCGGCCGGCGCGAGGGCGCCGAGGACGTAGGCCGCGTCCAGCCGCCGGAAGGGGTGGTCCCGGTCGGTCACGGGGTCACCCCCTTCTCCTCCAGCACCAGGCGCAGGGCGCGCAGCGCGTAGTGCGTGCGGGACTTGACCGTGCCCTCGGCCACGCCGAGCCGGCCGGCCGCCTCCGCGACCGAGAGGCCCTGGAAGTAGCACAGCTGGAGCACCTCCCGGTGGCGGCCGGAGAGTTCGTCCAGCGCCTCGGCCACCAGCCAGCCCTGGAGAGCGCGTTCGGTGTCGTCCGGGGCGGCGTGCTCGGGGGGCGCGTCGGTGGTGATCTCGGCGCGCGCGGCGGCCGAGCGCCAGGTGTCGATGACGATGCGCCGCGCGACGGTGAACAGCCAGGCGCGCGCGGAGCGCGTGGACTGGTCGAGCACCTCCGGGTTGCGCCAGGCGCGCAGCAGGGTCTCCTGGGCGACGTCCTCCGCCCTGGCCCGGTCCCCGCCCGTCAGCCGCAGGGCGAACGACCACAGCGCGGCGGCGTGTTCCTCGTGCAGCGCGCGCATCAGCTCCTCCTCGGCGTCGCCGCGCCTCACCGGCGGGCCCGGCGGCGGATCAGCAGGAGAAGGACCCCGGCCAGCAGGCAGGCCGCCTCCGTCACCACGCCCCACGTCTCCTCCGGGGTCCTGAACTGCTCGCGCACGCCGAGGAATCCGGTGGTCAGCGAGGCCGCGTACGCGAGCAGCGTCGCCGCCCCGAACCCGGCCGTTCCCAGCTCCGGCAGCCAGTGCCCGCGCCAGGCCAGGACCGCCGCCGCGAGCACGGGGCCCGCCACGGCGTTGACCAGGAACAGCTCGCCGACCACCGGCTCGTCGCGCGCCCAGTCCTGCCAGACCACCAGGTGGATCCACGCCGAGCCGAGCAGCCCCAGGGCCGCCGCCGCCCGCAGCGCCCAGCCCGCCGTTGCCTCCATGGCCACCGCCCCCTCGCCTCGCCTCGCATCGCCTCGGACCGCCGCGCGCCGCCTCGCGCGCGAAGGACTCTCCCGGGAACACGGGGCGGGGGCCGCGGCGGTTCACCGGGACGTTGAACCCGGCGGCCGGTCGTCTCGTTTCCCCGGGTATGACGACGATGCCACGGCCCGCGCGCCGCACGCTCCTGACCGCCTCCGCCGCCTCCGCCGGCGCCCTCGCCCTGACGGCCTGCGGGAGCGGGGGCGACGAGGGCCCGGAGGGCCGGGAGGGCGGCGAGGGCCAGGAAGGTGCCGAAGGCGGCGGGGGCGGTGACGGCCGCGAGGAGGAGCAGCCCGGGGCGGGCGGCGCGCTGATCGGACTGGACGAGGTGCCGGTCGGCCAGGCCACGGAGGCCACCGCCCCGGACGGCAGCCGGGCGCTGGTCTTCCGCGCCGACGGGACGACGGTGGCCGCCTTCGGGACGGTCTGCACGCACCAGGGCTGCGCGGTCCAGCCGGACGGGGACCGGCTGCACTGCCCCTGCCACGACTCCGTGTTCGACGCGGCCACCGGCGAGGTCCTGGAGGGCCCGGCGGACCGCCCCCTGCCGGCCGTTCCGGTCCGGATCGAGGGGCAGCAGATCGTGGTGGTGGAGGGGTAGGGCGCCCGGCTCAGCGGGGGCGCGTGCCGAGGAGCCGCGCGCCCCCGTTCGGGGGAAGTACGGCGCGCGGCGGAATAACGCGGCGGGCCCCGGCCGTTGCCGCGCGCATGGGAAACGCTGAAACGACGGCGCTCGGGCGTGATCTCGGGGCGTACGGGGTCTGGACGGGCGTGCTGCTCTCGCAGGACGCGGAGCGCGTGGCGCTGCTGCCCGGGGTGGGCAGGGAGCTGGAGAAGCTGGGCTACGGGACGCTCTGGCTGGGCGGCGGGCCCGGGGTCGACCGGGCCGAGCCGGTGCTCGCGGCCACCTCGCGGCTGACCGTGGCCACCGGCATCCTCTCCATCTGGGACTGGGAGCCGGCCGAGGTCGCCGGGGAGTACCACCGGGTCCAGGCCGCGCACGGCGGCCGGTTCGTACTCGGGCTCGGGGTCAGCCACGCGGCCCTCACCGAGCGGTACCGGCGGCCGTACTCGGCCATGCGGGAGTTCCTCGACGGCCTGGACGCCGCGCCGCAACCCGTGCCGGCCGAACGCCGGGTGCTGGCCGCCCTCGGCCCGCGGATGGTGGAGCTGTCCCGGGACCGCGCCGGCGGCGCCCACCCCTACCTGGTCACCGTCGAGCACACCGCGCACACCCGCGCGGCGCTGGGCCCCGGGGCCGTGCTGGCGCCCGAGCTGAAGGTCGTGCTGGACGAGGACGAGGAGCGCGCCCGCGCCACCGCCCGGAACTACCTGTCCTTCTACCTGGCCCTGCCCAACTACACGAACAACCTCCGCCGCTACGGCTTCGGCGACGAGGACTTCGCGGACGGCGGCAGCGACCGCCTGGTGGACGCCGTGTTCGCTCTGGGGAACGCGGCCTCCGTCGCCGGGCGCGCCCGCGCCTTCCGGGAGGCGGGCGCGGACCACGTGGCCTTCCAGGTGGTGACCCAGGAGCCGCTGCGGGACCTGCCGGTGGAGGCGTACGCGGACCTCGCGCGCGCCCTTGACCTGACGGGCACGGGGGACTAGACCTTTCCTCCCGTGCCGCGCGGCCCGGCGCGCTCAACCGCCGGTCCTCTTGCGGTCGTTCGGCCGTCGCGAGAGACTCGGGGCAGGGTTGTGCCCCGGGTCGGCGGCACCCCGTGCCGCGCGGCGAGCCGCCGTGCCGCGCCCCCGCGCGGACGCGAACGTCAGGGCGTTCCCCGGCGGCAGGAGGGGCGTTCACGGGCGGGGCGAGCCTGCTCCGGGGCGTGCTCGGCGAACCTCAAATTTCCCTCTGAGAATCCCCCGTTGGGGTGATGCAGCGCACCCGTCGGGCATCGTGGTCGTGTGCACCGCTCCGTTCGGTAGGACATCTCACGGGGGAACTGGCGATGACACGCAACCCAGGCAACCCTTCCGCCCTGAACCGCCGGAACCAGCCCGGCACCGCCCTCTGGCCCGAGGTCGGCTCGATGGCACGCGACCGGTCCCGCGACCAGATCGGCCGCGTCATGGCCCACCTCTTCGGCGTCGTCTGGCTGCGCCCGCCCGGCGGCGGCCAGGAGTGGACCGCCCGGCCCGAGGACGTCACGCCCGTCACAGCGAGCGAATCGCTCAGCCCGCGGGTCGCGGAGCTGAACCGCCGCGCCCGCGCCGTTCTGCCCTGACGGCCCATCGGCGGCGCGGCGCGCCCGCGCCCCGCCGCCTCCGGATGCCGAGGGCCCGTGCACCGCCCACCATGGACCGCATGGAAGCAGCGATCACCCTGCGCGTGGACGGACGGCCGCACTCCCTCACCCTCGACGCCAGAACCACGCTGCTGGACGCGCTCCGCGACCACCTCGGCAACTTCTCGCCGAAGAAGGGCTGCGACCACGGCCAGTGCGGCGCCTGCACCGTGCTGCTCGACGGCCGCCGCGTCACCACCTGCCTGCTGCTGGCCGCCCAGGCCGACGGCTGCGAGGTGGTCACGGCCGCCGGGCTCACCGGCGAGGACGGGGAGCCGCACCCGATGCAGCGGGCGTTCCTGGACCGGGACGGCTTCCAGTGCGGCTACTGCACGCCCGGCCAGATCTGCTCGGCGGTCGGCATGCTGGCCGAGGCCCGGCAGGGCCACCCCAGCCACGCCTCCCCCGACGTCGGCAAGCCGCCCGAGCTGACCGACGAGGAGATCCGCGAGCGGATGAGCGCCAACCTCTGCCGCTGCGGCGCCTATCCGAGCATCGTCGCCGCGATCCGGGAGGTCGCCCCGTGAGGCCCTTCGCGTACGAGCGCGCCGCCGACGCCGCGACCGCCGTCGCCCTGGTGGCGGAACGGCCGGGCGCGGCGTTCCTCGGCGGCGGCACCAACCTCGTGGACCACATGCGGCTGGGCCTGGCCCGCCCCGAGCTGCTGGTGGACGTCTCCCGGCTGCCGCACGACACGATCGCGGCCCGCCCGGACGGCGGGGTGCGGATCGGCGCCGCCGTCCGCAACAGCGACCTGGCCGCCGACCCGCTGATCCGCGAACGCTATCCGCTGCTCGCCGGGGCGGTGCTGGCCGGCGCATCGGGCCAGCTGCGCAACCTCGCCACCACCGGCGGGAACCTCCTGCAACGCACGCGCTGCCCCTACTTCCAGGACCTGACCACGCCCTGCAACAAGCGCAGCCCCGGCACCGGCTGCTCGGCCCTCGAGGGCTTCCACCGCGGGCACGCGATCCTGGGCGCCTCCGAGCGGTGCGTGGCCGTCCACCCCTCCGACATGGCGGTCGCGCTCACGGCGCCGGACGCCACGGTCCGCGTGCTGGGCCCGGACGGGGAACGGGCCATCCCCGTGGGCGAGTTCCAACGCCTGCCGGGGGAGAGGCCCGACCCGGACACGGTGCTGGCCCACGGCGAGCTGATCACGGCCGTCGACCTGCCGCCGCTGCCGCCCGCGATGGCCGCCCGGTCGGGGTACCGGAAGGTGCGGGAGCGCGCGTCGTTCGCCTTCGCGCTGGTGTCGGTGGCGGCGGCACTCGAGGTGCGCGACGGGGTGGCGCGCCGGGCGCGCGTCGCGCTGGGGGGCGTGGCGCACCGGCCCTGGCGCCGTGCGCTGGCGGAGGAGGCGCTGGCCGGCGCCCCGGCCTTCGCGCAGCGCCCTGCGGGCGGCGGGCCGCTGCGCATCGCCGCGACGAACGGCCCTGGGCAGGCGGCCCCTTTTCGGCGGGGGGCACGGCGCGGAAGGGCTGCGCCCCGCAGCGTGGCCGCTGCGCGGCGCGTCCCCGACGGCGTGGCGCCTCGCGGTCGGCGGTCCGGACGGGGTGCGCCCGGGCGGCGGGCCGTCCGGTGTGGATGCCCCGCGGGTCGGGCGCACGCACCCGTCGCCGGGTGGGGCGCGGCGGGGGCAGGAGGCCGGGGCGCCGTCGCCGTCAGCCTCCGGTCAGGTCCGCCACGAGGGTGTCGAGGCCCGTCGTGAAGCCCTGCCAGGCGAGGTCGGTGTCGGGGGTGCGGGCGTGGGGGGCGCGGAAGACGCCGAGGTAGATGAGGACGTCGTCCAGGTCCCAGCGCAGGCGGCACATGCGCAGGGCCGCCGGGTCCGCGCCCGCCTCGGCCGCCGCCTCCTCGCCGAGGTGCCACAGGTCGCGTTCGCGGGGCGCCAGCCCGACCGTGTCCCAGTCGACCAGCAGCAGGCCCCCGCCGGGGGCGCGCAGGACGTTGCCCGGGTGCGGCTCGCCGTGCGTGACCACGGGCGCGTGCCCGCGCGCGGCGACCTCCGCGACCAGCGCGTCGTACGCCGCGAGCACCTCGCGCAGCGCCCCCGCGCCGTGCCGGGCCAGCAGCGCGCGGGCGGGCTCGGCGTACGGGCCGCCGCCCGGCCACGGGCGTTCCAGCTCCTCCAGCGCCGCCTCGAAGGCCGGCCGCCCCGGCAGCGCCGGGGTCCACACCGGCACGCCGCCGACCGCGGCCGTCGACCCGT
The DNA here is from genome assembly GCF_031845405.1 of Streptomyces boetiae. Lineage (NCBI taxonomy): Bacteria > Bacillati > Actinomycetota > Actinomycetes > Kitasatosporales > Streptomycetaceae > Streptomyces > Streptomyces boetiae. The sequence goes on along the minus strand of NZ_JAVREN010000034.1, from coordinate 27,234 downwards.
GGAGGGCGTCGAGCAGGCGCAGCACCTCGGCCCGTTCGGCGGGCGGGAAGGGGTCGCCGAAGGTGCCGGCCTCGCCCTCGACGAAGGGGAAGACGGCGAGGGCGTACCGCTCCCCCAGCCGCAGCACCCGCCGCCCGTCCCGCGTGGGCAGCGGCGCGACGACGAAGTCCAGGCCCGCGTCCCCGGCCAGCGCGGCGGCCGTCTCCATCGCGGCCCGCAGCGTCGCGAACCCCTCGTCCGGGCGCGGCAGGAGGTCGGTCAGCGTGACGAACCAGCGGGCCCCCTCGCCGTTCGCCTCCCAGTGGTAGTCACCGAAGCCGACCGGCGCGTACCGCACCCCGGACACCGGCAGGCCCCAGTAGCGGCGCAGGGCCCCCGCCAGCGTTCCCTCCTCGAAGCCGTCCGGCCGGGTCCTCACGGCCCCTGGTCCAGGTCGATGAGGGCCAGCCCGACCTCCGGGTCCACCTTCTTGCGCAGGCGCGTCGGGGTCTCGGTGACCAGCACCTCCAGCGTCGGCCAGACGGTCAGCCGCTTCAGGTGCCCGCCGGTGGTCGAGCCGTCCCGGTGGCCGAGGACGGCGTGCGCGTGCAGCGCCGGGCGGCCCTCGTGCGTGGCGATGTCCCCGACCAGGGACAGCACCTCGCTCTGCTCGCCGACGGGGATGTCCAGGTAGTCCCCGGCCTGCCGGTCGAAGTAGCCCAGCGTCGCCTCGCGGCAGGCCCCGACGGCGGTGAGCCCGGCGCCGCTGACCTCCTCGCGCGCGGCGAAGTGGTTGAGCCGCTCCACGGCCTCGTCGCCCTTGTCCATGATCACGGCGAACGTCCGCAGCCCGCCCGACTCGCTCACCAGCCGCACCTTCACGCGCACCGCCTCCTGGGCCTCACCCCCCGCACCTCACGCTAGGCGCGCGCTCCGGGGCTCGCATGTCGTATTCCTCTCGACATCTCCCGTGTGGTGATCCTGTGATAATCCGTCAGGTAGTGTGCGCGGTCACGATCCGCGTTCAGTCCGGTACCGAGGGGGCCCACCCGTGCACACCGCCTACCCGCCGCCCACTCCGCCCGCGCCCCCGCCGCCGCCCTGGCCCGCGCCGCCGCGGCCGGCGTGGCAGCACCCCGCCCTGGTCATCGGCCTGCTCGTGGTCTTCCCTCCGGCCGGCATCGCGCTGGTCTGGCTGGGCGCCTGGCCGCGGTCGCGCAAGATCCTGGCCACCGTGCTGTCGGCGCTGTGGATGATCCTGGTCGTGGCGATGCCCTCGGACGCCGAGGACGCCGAGGAGGCCTCGGGTACCTCGGGCGCCTCGGACGAGGAGGGCGGGGCGGCCGTCTCCGCCGAGGAGGACACGCGGATGCCGGACGTGGTCGGGCTGTCGTTCGCGGAGGCGTCCGCGGCGGTGGACGAGGCGGGGCTCGCCGCGCCCGAGGGCCGCAGCTCCTACACGGACGTCGAGATCCCGGGGGCCGGGCCGGCGGAGTGGACGGTCTGCTTCCAGCGGCCGGCGGCGGGGGCGCAGGTGCGCGAGCCGGCCGAGACCGCGCCGGTGCTGTCGCTCACCGGGCCGGGGACGGCCTGCCCGGAGTCCGACAACGCCCTGCTCGGCGCGGAGCCTTCGCCCACCCCGACGCCTGAGCCCACGCCCGAGCCGGCCCTGGAGCCGACGCCCGAGCCCTCGCCGGAGCCGGAGCCGGAGCCCGAGCCGGAGCCCGCCTACTACCAGAACTGCGACGCCGTCCGGGCCGCCGGGCAGGCCCCCCTGTACGCGGGCGATCCCGGCTACCGCGCCGGCCTGGACCGGGACGGGGACGGCGTCGCCTGCGAGCCCTGAGCCGTCGCCGGGGTTCGGCACGCGCCCGGCACGCGGTCGGCACGCGGTCGGCACGCGGTAGGAAATAATTCCCGCCGCGTGTCGATCCGCGCCCGCGCCGTTCGACCTGTGAGTGAGAGGGTCGGAAGGCGACCCCGTCAACGAGGAGGCCGACGATGGCGAAGTACATGCTGATCATGCGTGGCTCGGACGAGTCCCTGGCCAAGATGATGGACACGCCCTTCGAGGAGATGCTGGAGACGATGGGCCGCTTCAACGAGGAGCTGATCCGCGCCGGCGTGCTCCTCGCGGCCGAGGGCCTGGACGACCCGGCCCAGGGCGCGGTGGTCGAGTACGGCGGCGAGACGCCGGTCGTCACCGACGGGCCGTACGGTGAGACCAAGGAGCTGTTCGGCGGCTTCTACCTGCTCGACGTGGCCTCCAAGGAGGAGGCCGTGGAGTGGGCCAAGCGCGTCCCCTCCTTCCCCGGCACGAAGTGCGAGATCCGCCGTGTGCCCGGCATCGACGAGTTCCCGCAGGACAACGAGTGGATCGTCAAGGAGCGGGCGTGGCGCGAGCGGACCGGCCAGCTCTGATGGGCTCCGCGGTGCGCGGCGGCCCGCCCGACGCGGAGCCGGCTCGGCGGGCCGCCGGGTCCACGCCCGACGCCGCGTCCGCGCGGCGGGCCGTCGAGGCCGTCTGGCGCATCGAGTCCGCGCGGATCGTCGGCGCCCTGGCCCGGTTCACCCGGGACTTCGCGCTGGCCGAGGACGTCGCGCAGGAGGCGGTCGCCCAGGCCCTCGTCTCCTGGCCGCGCGACGGCGCGCCGGCGGACCCGGTGGGCTGGCTGCTGGCGACCGCGCGGCGGCGGGCCATCGACGGGTTCCGCCGCCGCTCGGCCCTCGACGAGCGGTACGCGCTGCTCGCCGGGGAACTGGCCGAGGGCGAGGCGCATTCGGGCGCGCCCTCCCCGCCGGAGCGGGCGGCGGACCTGCCCTGGGACCCCGACCGGATCGACGACGACGTCCTGGCGCTGATGTTCGTGTCCTGCCACCCGGTGCTCTCGCCCGAGGCGCGCGTGGCGCTGACGCTGCGCGTGGTGGGCGGCCTGTCCAGCGAGGAGATCGCGCGGGCGTTCCTGGTGCCCGTGGCCACCGTCCAGGCCCGGATCACCCGGGCGAAGAAGACGATCGCGGCGGCGGGGGTACCGTTCGAACTGCCGCCCGCCGAAGCGCGGCGGGAGCGGCTGGGCGGCATCCTCAGCGTGCTCTACGTGATCTTCACGGAGGGCTCGACGGCGACGTCCGGGGACCGGCTGCTGCGCGCGGACCTGGCCCAGGAGGCGATCCGGCTGGCCCGGATGCTGGTCGCGCTGCTGCCCGACGAGCCGGAGGTGCACGGGCTGCTGGCCCTGTGCGAGCTGACGGCCGCGCGGTTCCCCGCCCGGGTCGGGCCGGACGGGGAGCCGGTGCTGCTGGAGGATCAGGACCGGCGGCTGTGGGACCGTTCCGCGGTCCGTCGCGGCGGGGCCGCGATCGGCCGGGCCGCCTCGCTCGGCCTGGGCCTGGGGCCGTACGGGCTTCAGGCGGCGATCGCGGCCTGCCACGCAGCGGCGGCCTCGGTGGAGGAGACCGACTGGGAGCGGATCGTGCTGCTCTACGAGGCGCTGGGCCGCGTCGCCCCCTCGCCGGTCGTGGAGCTGAACCGGGCCGTGGCCGTCGCCATGGCCCGGGGGCCGGGCCCGGCGCTGGCCCTGGTGGACGGGCTTGCGGCGAACGGCCGCCTGGCCGGCTCGCACCTCCTCCCCACCGTGCGGGGCGAGCTCCTCACCCGCCTCGGCCGCACCGCCGAGGCCCGCACCGAACTGGAACGCGCGGCCGGCCTGTGCCGCAACGCCCGCGAACGCTCGGTCCTGCTGCGCAAGGCGGCGGCCCTGGGCTGAGCCCCCGCCGCGCGGGCCCGGCCCCTACCCCAGCCCCGTCACGATCTCCCGCAGCGCGGCCAGTGCCCGGCGCTGCACGCCGGGGCCGAACGTGACGCGGCCGGCGCCGAGGGCGCCCAGCTCCCGCGGGGAGGGTCCGTCCGGCGTCGCGAGGGCGTTCAGCGGCAGGCCGATCTCGTCGGCCAGCAGCGGCAGGCGGTCGGGCGGGGCCATGATCGGGTAGATCCCGTCGGCCCCGGCCGCCGCGTACCTCCGCCCCCGCGCCACCGCCTCCTCCGCGGCGGCGCCCGGTCCGGCGTTCCCCCGCAGGAACGTGTCCGTCCGGGCGTTGAGGAACAGCCCGTCCCCCGCCGCCTCCCGGACGGCGGCGAGGTAGTCCGCCTGTTCGGCGGCGTCGCGCAGGCGGACTACCTCGCGGTGCACGGAGTCCTCCAGGTTGCAGCCGACCGCGCCCGCCTCCAGCAGCCGCCCGGCCAGCTCGGCCGGCGGCAGGCCGTAGCCGTCCTCGACGTCCGCCGAGACGGGCACGTCCACCGCCCGCGCGATGCGGCGGATCGCCGCGAACATCTCGCCGGCCGGCGTGCCGCCGCCGTCCTCGTACCCGAGGGCGGCGGCGACCGCGGCGCTGGGAACGGCCAGGGCCGGGAAGCCGGCCTCCGCGCAGACGCGGGCGCTGGCCGCGTCCCACGGGCCGGGCAGGACCAGCGGGTCACCGGGCACCCGGCCGTGGTGCAGGGCGCGGAAGGACGCCGCGCGCCCCTCCGCCGTTTCGGCCGTCACCGGGCGAACATGCCGGGCCGGTAGTGACCGCCCTCGGTGCGCGCGGAGACGTTCAGCCGGTTCCACGCGTTGATGAGGGCGATGACGGCGATCAGCTGGGCCAGCTCCTGCTCCTCGAAGTGCGCGGCGGCCCGTTCGTACACGGCGTCCGGCACGAAGCCGTCCGTCAGCACGGTCGCGGCCTCCGTCAGCGCGAGGGCGGCGCGCTCCTTCTCGGAGAAAAAGCCGGGCGCCTCGTCGAACGCCGCGACCAGGGAGATCCGCTCCTCGCTCTCGCCGAGGTGGCGGGCGTCCTTGGTGTGCATGTCGATGCAGAAGGCGCAGCGGTTGATCTGCGAGGCGCGCAGCAGGACGAGGTGGGTGAGGGCCGGGTCCAGGCCGCGCATGGCCGCGTCGCCGAGGGCGAACATCGCCTTGTGGACGTGGGGGACGAGCTTGGTGAGGTTCAGTCGCTGTGTCATGCCCCTCACGCTAGGCCCGCTCTGGCCCAGGCATATAGTCCACTCTCATGGCGGATAACTGGGCCACTTCCCCAACCCCCCTGGGTTCCTCCGCGCTGCGGCGCTCGCTCGACCTGCACCTCGACCTGCCGCACGGCAGCCGCGGCATCGGCGCGGCCCTGGCCCGTGCGTTGCGCGAGGCCATCCGCACCGGCCGGCTGGCCCCGGGCACCCGCCTGCCCTCCTCCCGCGCCCTGGCCGCCGACCTCGGCGTCGCGCGGAACACCGTCGCCGACGTCTACGCCGAGCTGGTCGCCGAGGGCTGGCTGTCCGCCCGCCAGGGCTCCGGCACCCGGGTCGCCCAGCGCGCCACCCCGCGCGCGGCGCGCACCGCCCGCCGCGCGCCCCTCCCGCCGCACCCACTGAACCCCCGCGTCACCTACAACCTCATGCCGGGAACGCCCGACGTCTCGACGTTCCCGCGCGCGGCCTGGGCCGCCGCCGTCCGGCGCGCCCTGACGGCGGCGCCGAGCGAGGCGTTCGGCTACCAACTGGCCAACGGACGCGTCGAGTTGCGCCGCGCCCTGGCGGGCTACCTGGCGCGCGTCCGCGGCGTGGACGTCACGCCGGAGCGCGTCGTCCTGTGCTCGGGCTTCCACCAGGGGCTCACCCTGCTGGCCCGCGTCCTGCACGCCCGGGGCGCGCGCCGGGTCGCGATGGAGTCCTACGGGCTCCCCCACCACCGCGACATGCTGACCGCGGCCGGCCTCCAGACCACGACCCTGCCGTACGACGCCCAGGGCACCGACCCGACGGGTCTTACCCCCCGCACCCACGCCGTTCTCCTGACGCCCTCGCACCAGTTCCCCACGGGCGTTCCCCTGACGCCCGAGCGCCGCCAGGCCGCCATCGACTGGGCGCGCCGGACCGGGGGGCTGCTGCTGGAGGACGACTACGACGGGGAGTTCCGCTACGACCGCCAGCCGGTCGGCGCGCTCCAGGGCCTCGACCCGGACCACGTCGTCTACCTCGGCACGGCCAGCAAGAGCCTGTCCCCGGCCCTGCGCCTGGGCTGGATGGTGGTCCCGGAGCGCCTGCTGCCCGAGGTGCTGGCCGCGAAGGGCGCCTCCGAGACGCACTCCAGCGTCATCGACCAGCTCGCCCTGGCCGAGTTCGTCCACTCCGGCGCGTACGACCGCCACATCCGCGCGATGCGCACCCGCTACCGCCGCCGCCGCGACGCCCTCGTCACCACCCTGGCCACCCGCGCCCCCGCCTACCGCGTCACCGGCATCTCCGCCGGCCTCCACGCCCTCCTGAACCTCCCGCCCGGCGTCTCCGAATCCACGGCCCTGGCCCGCACCACCCGCGAGGGCCTGGCCCTCTCCCCCCTCACCTTCCACACCCTCACCCCCACCCCACCCCCCCACCCCGCCCTCATCCTTGGCTACGCGGCCCCACCGGACCACCTCTTCCCGGGCGCCCTCAACGCCCTCTGCCGGGCGCTGACTTGAGGCGCCGCCGCATCGGCATACTGCTCCCATGCCAGCCCCGGGAGACATGGTCGAACGCCTGCGACCGCTCGTCGCGGCCAACCGCGCACGCCGCCAGCCACGCGTCCGCTTCCGGCCGGACACCTGGCTCCCGCGCCTCGAACCCCACGGGCTGGCCCACGTCCTCGACCTGGGCACCGAAGACCCGGCCGCGCGCCGCCCGGGAGACCGCCTGATCGGCCGCGAGAACCTGACCGCCCTGCGGCCCACCGCCGACGACGACACCGAGGGACTCCTCGCCCTCTTCGTCGCCGTCATGATCTGGGGCTCGGGCACCACCAACGGCCGCGGCCCACGCAACACGGCCGCCGCCCTGCGGGACGAACGCCTGATCCCCGTCCTCCGCACCACCCGGGAGGCCGTCCTGGCCGACGACCCGGGCCGGGCCTACGCCCTGTTCACGGTGCGCGGCGTCGGCTTCCCCTTCTTCACCAAGTGGTTCGCCGCCCTCAGCGATCAGGCACTCATCCTCGACAGCCGAGTCCTCGCCACCCTCAACGCCCTCGCCTGGACCACCCACGAAGCCGCGACCACCCGCCACTGGCCCACCCGCTACGCCGCCTACGTCACCGCCATGCGCATCTGGTCCGCGGCTCTGGACGTCCCAGCGCCCTGGCTCGAATGGCTCCTCTTCGACCTCAACGGCCATCCGGACCGCCTCACGCGCCTTGAGCGGGGAGCATAAGGGTGCAAAAGCCCCATGCGTGCTAGAACAGGGCGGGAGCCCGCAGACCAGCTTTCGAGAATGCAACCTTCCGATCCGTAGTTCGACAGGGATCGATCATCAGGGCCTCCCAGCCGCAGAGGGGTTAATCGTCCATAACCCGAGCCAGCGGATGCGTAGCCCATTGAAGTTGCCGAGAAGGCTGTTGTCCGTTAGGGCAAAGCGATTGAGGCACATGAAGAGCTGGCCGACGATGATCCAGCGTATGGCGGGATGGCCGGACGGGATGCCGGGGCCTTGGGGGGCCTGGATGACAGTGGCACCGTGGACGCCCCCAAGGAGCAGCTGCGGACTCGGAGGCGACGTGACGTCGGCTGGGTAGGGGCAGTTTCGGGCGGCGAGGGTTGCGCAGGTGTCCACCGCGGCCGAGAGTCGGGAAGTTGTCGAGCGGCTGGCGCGGGGGGCCGTGGAGGGGCGGCTTGCTGCTGGGGCCGCGATCGTCGGGCCGGTGGTGTCCGTGTTCTGGCATCCGGGGGAGTTCGGCACCGGTGAGGAATGGCAGTTGGTGCTGCGGACCACGGTCGATCGGTACCCGGCGCTGGAGGCTTACCTTCTGGAGCAGCATCCCTGGGAGAACCCGGAGGTCGTGGCCGTGCCGATCAGTGCCGGGGCCGCCGGCTATCTGAACTGGGTGCGCCGGGCCACCGCCGAGGGCTGAGTCAGGCTTCGGCCTGTTCGACGACTGCCGCCACCTCGGGCATCGAGCGGTGTGGTTCCAGCCGTGCCAGAAGTGTCCGGGCGCGGTCGCGGGGTCGGACCGAGCCCACTCCGGTGGCGAGTTGGAGGGACCGGCCGGTGACGGCGGCGGCGCGTTCGATCTCTCCGGCGTCGAGGTAGGCGCGGGCGAGCCAGGACAGGTACAGCGCCTTGTCCCGGGCGTGCGCGTCGTCGAAACCCTCCAGGGGCCAGCTTCCCCACCCGTTCCGGGCCGATATCGCAAGCGTCAGCGATTCTGAGGAAACTGATTCCGCCCCACTTACGAGCCAGCGCGAAGGCCGTGCCGAAGTCGTGTGCGGCGAGCGGCCCGCACGTCGGCCCGCTCCAGCACGCCGGAAGGCAGCGCCGCCGGCGACCTGTAGGTCATGTCGCTTCCCTGCATTGAGCTGATCAAGGAGTAGCACGGACCCTGCCGCCCGAGTCTACCCACGAGGGGTATCCCCCTCGGTCTCATCCGCGAGCGCCTCCCGACGGCCAACACTCTCTTGTCCCCCACTGGATGAGAGGCGAAATGCGGAACTGTCCTACGCAGGCTCGTCCGAACGATCCCGCCGCGGCCGACCGGCGGCGACGTCCACCGCTCGGTGCCGGATCGCGTCCCGGCCTCGTGCCGTACATCACGCGGTGGAGCGAGGAGCGCTCCCTCGACGCCCTCGTCGTCCCCCGGCACGGCGGTGGGATCGGCTACGCCGATGAGCAGGTCCACGACCGCGACGGGAACGGAATCCTCTGGGGCCGGGTCTCCCACCGGCCTGGCAAGGGGCGCCCGGAGTTCGGCAAGGTGCACGGCCCGCGGCAGCGCCGGGCCATGAGGAGAGCGCTCTGCCAGATCTGCGCCGGGCCCGCCGACCGCAACCGGCAGGGCGTGCTGTGGCTGCTCGGCGAGGACGGGAACGACCCGGAGACCTGGCCGACGGACGTGCTCACCTGCCACCCGCCGGTGTGCCTGCCCTGCGCGACCAAGTCCGTGGGGGCATGTCCCCATCTGCGGGAGGGCTACGTCGCCCTGCGGGTCCGGCGCTTCGCACCCGCGGGGGTCCGCGGTGTGCTGTACCGCCCGGCGCTTCCCCTCCCCGTCATGAGCGAGGCGGTGGGCGTGGCACTCGACGACCCCATGGTCCGGTGGGTCCGCGCCGGGCAGCTCATCGTGCGGCTCGCGGCGTTCTCCGTCGTCGATCTGGCCGAGGCGGCGGCGCAACGAGGGTGAGGCGGCCCAGGCGGACGTACGCAAAAGCCCCGTTCCCATGAAGGGGAACGGGGCTCTGGGGCTGCGCGCTCGGCAGGATTCGAACCTGCAACCTTCTGTTTTGCTCGGGCGCCGCTCTGACCAGCCGGGACGTCCGGTAGGGCCGGGTGACCAGGGGACGGAGATCACTCCGCATCCCCCGGAATCCCGGCCCTTCCGCGTGCCGTGTGTACGGCATGTGTACGGGAGAACGGGGCCGGATGCCGCGGACCGAGGCCATTGTCCGGGCCTGGCGTGCGCGGGTGCCCGCCCGCATGCCGATGGGGGCGGCGCGCGGGCGGGACGTTCGTGTCGTGCTCTCCGGCGACGTTCCCGCGTGGGGGGCGTTCCCGCTCTCAGCGTGGGCGTACCTGCCGCCGGGCGGGTGTCTGTAGGCGGGTGGCGTAGAGAACGGTGTGGGCGGCCATGGTGAAGGTCTCGCCGGTGGTGAAGTACAGGCGTCGGCCGCCGTGGGGCAGCGCGGTCATGTCGGCGACGGTGAACGCCTGTCCGGCGATGAGCAGTTGGTCGCCGAGTCTGATGGTGCGGGTGTCCACGGTCACGCCGATGGCGATGCGGTCGTTCATCCTCGCTGTGCTTCCCGGCCGCGCGGCCATGGGAGGGGTCGGGTTCGGTTGCGGGGGCTGAGGCTGGGCAGGCAGAGGGCGGACAGGGCGAGGAAGGCGTGTCCGGCCAGGCGTGCGGCGGTGAGGCCCGAGCGTCGCAGCCATCGGGTGCGGGGGCGGGCGTGGGCCCGGGGCGGCCGTGGGGCACGCGTGCGCGGTGCGGCGGTCCCGGGGGTGGCGTCGCTGCGGGTGGGGTAGGCCCGCCAGTGGCGTTGCGCGGTCACGAGAAAGAGGCTGTGGACGTGGCCGTGGCGGTGGGTGTGATCGAGGGCCCACATGCCCACCCGCTTGGGGTCGTTCTCCCACGGGGAGGCGTCAGTGCAGGTGGTGCACGCGACCCCGATCCGTCCGGCTGGCTCATCGGGGTCCGGTTCCCCGGCGACGGTCCATTCGGCGCCCCGGATGATGACCGGGCGCCTCACCGCGCGCCGCCGTCCGCCAAGCGGGCGCCCCGGCTCTCCGCGATCCGCAGTGCGTCGGTCAGGCACTCGGCCAGGCGCAGGGCCGCGAACTGCAACTCTCGTGCGGTCACGCCGGGTTCGGTGATCAGCGCGCGGGCGTACCGCAGTACCTCGGTCGCGGTGCCGAGTTGCGCGGCCTCAACCTCGTCGGCGAGCTGAGTCAGGCGCCCGGCCGCGTCCGGAGCGAGGAACGCCGGGGCGCCGTCCGCCCCGGGCCAGGGCAGCAACCGCGACCCCGTCCCGGCGCCGGCGGGCCCACGCGGCGTTCCCCCTGACGGGGCCTCCTCATCGGCCCTGGTTGACGTAGGCTCGCCCACGGCTGCCTGCCTTTCCTCAGGTGGTCCACGCCCCCGGGCCGTCGCCACGGCTGCGGGGGTCTGTCGTCTCCGGAGCATCGCGGGTTACCAAGGGACGCTGGAACTACGGACAATGGGCACTTGGGGACGTCCCGCCACCGGGCAAACGTCCCTACCAACGTCCGTCGTCCTGGGAAGAGACTGATGGGGAACGAGAGACTGCGAGCCGCGATGGCGGCCGGCGGCTGGACTTACGCGAGCCTTGCGGCAAAGGCCGAAGTGGACCCCAAGTCGGTGGAACGGTGGGTAAACCTCGGGCGCACGCCACGCCGCGAGACCGCCATGCGTGCCGCCGAGGTGATAGGGGAAGACGTGTTCGCACTCTGGCCGGCGCTAAGGCAGGCACGCGCAGCAAGGGCAGTCAGCCCGGAATTGGTCGCGCTGTACGACCAGCGCGCCGACCTCCCTATCTCTGCCTTCGTTGACCTCTTTGCGCAAGCGCGGGAACGTATCGACGTCCTGGTGTATGCGGCTGTTTTTCTCCACGAGGCGTACCCGCGCCTCAACGACCTACTGCGCGAGCGGGCGGCCGAAGGCTGCACGATCCGTATCGCCATCGGCGACGCCGACAGCCCGAACGTTGAACAACGAGGACAGGAAGAGAGGTTCGGCCACGGGATTCAATCACGCTGCCGCATCGCCCTCATGCATTATCGACCGTTGGCGGGAACACCAGGGATCGAACTCCGGACCCACGAAACGACTCTCTACAACAGCATTTATCGCGCCGATGATCAGATGCTGGTCAACGCGCATGTCTGGGGCGTCAACGCCTACGGCGCCCCGGTTTGGCACCTGCGGCGACGCGATGGCGGGATATTCGATCGTTACGCCGAGAGCTTCGACGCCGTATGGAAGACTGCGACGCCAGCGCAGGGAGGCCGATAAGTGGCACGCACAGAGTATTACGACGATCCCAGCGCTCCCGAGCCGAACAGCCTGGTAGTCGCCGCATCGGCCGTTGTGACGGACGATGAGGGACGCATCCTCCTACAGAGGCGAACCGATAACGATCTGTGGGCCCTGCCAGGGGGCGGAATGGATATGACTGATTCCCTCCCCGGGACAGCGGTGCGCGAAGTTAAGGAGGAGACAGGACTGGACGTGGAAGTCACAGGACTTGTCGGCACCTACACGGACCCGCGCCACATCATCGCCTACAGCAATGGCGAGGTCAGGCGACAGTTCAACGTGTGCTTTACGGCGCGGATCACCGGGGGGACTCTGACGATTTCGGATGAGTCAACGGAGCTGCGATTCATTGCCCCGAGCGAGATTGACGGACTGCCTATGCACCACACGCAGCGGCTGCGGATTCAGCATTTCCTGGCCAATCGCTCAACTCCCTACCTCGGATAGAGACCTGACAGCGAAGGGACCCGAGAGGCCCGGCCCGCCGCGTGAGGCCGGGCGAGGCCGTGGCCGGCTGGTGTCGGGTACGGCGGTCCCCGAAACTTGGCAGAGCGAGGGTCCAGTCACCCCCGCGTTCCGCCTCCCCTTCCGGCAGGGATGCGCGGCCCCCTACCCACCCGGGAGGCGGCGGGTCCCCTTTGAACCTGACGGTCCCCCGAGAACGCTCCCCCGCGTTCCAGCACCCCGGGTACAGGGGGTCACCCCCCTCCCCGCCAACGCGTGCCGCAGGTGTTGAGGCCATGGCTGCCGACGGCGCACGGCAATGCGATGTGCGGCTCTGCCCTAGCAGCACGCGCGCACGGTGCCCAGGCCGTTACTCAACACTCAGAAAGCCGGCGGAAACTCGCGGGTGCGTGCGCGTCACCCCCGCCTGCGTTCGGGCTCCGCCCCGCCGGAGGGATTTCCCGGCCCCCTCCCGCGAAGGGCCGCGCGGGACCGGGGGCCGACAAAGGCCGTGCGTTAGTCGGTCCGGTCCGCTGTGTCACAGCCGGGATGAGTCGTCTGGCCGGGTTCGAACGCCGTCATGGGCTCGCCGCAGGCGGCGCAGGTACCGGTGTCGTGATGTGGGGGCCGCAAGGGAATGGGGCGCGACTCAGCGCGACTCACGGCCGGTCCATCAGGGCTGAGTCGGGCTGAGTCGGGGCCCGTGACCTTGTGGGGCGCAGCGGGGGCGGTCAGGGTGATGCCGGCGTAGGTGGGGACCTGTTGGCCGTCCGGACCGCGCGGCCGGGTGCGCCGTACCGGGGGAACGACCGCCTGAAGGTTGCGGCCGAACATCTGCCGCGAACCGCGCCGGATACCGTTGTCCTCCGTCCACGACCGCCACGCGGCCCACAGCTCCTCAACGGTGACCTCCCGTCCCGGGCCGGTCTCGCAGCACTCGCGCACGAACGCGGACATGGGCGAGGCGGTTTCCTGCATGGTCGTGACCGCTTCGGCGGACGCGGGAGGCTCGGACAGACGCCCGCTCGTCTCCAGCCGCGCCAGCCCTTCCAGCGCCCAGTTCAGGATGCCCGGGAGTTCGGCGGTCAGCTTGCCTGTCAGCGCCGTATCCTCCCTGCCGAGCCATGAGGCGATCGTGGCCAGCACGACGAACCGCCGGGCGATAACGCCGGACGCGTCACCGAAGTTCGGCAGCTCGTTCGAGAGGATCAGGAACCGGGACGGGAGCTGACCGGTCCACGGGTCCCGGTACTTGCGGTCAACGTCGATGGTGTCCTCACCGGAGATGGTCAACAGCCGTTCGACCACCTGGTGACCGTCCCGGCCGGACAGGCGGGCGTCGGAGATGACCGCCAGCGGCTTGCCCAGCAAGGGGGACAGGCCGAAGTTCGTTGCCAAGCTCGCCAGCGTGGGGCCGGCCACGTTGCCCTTCCCGACCAGGGCGGTCAGGATACGGGCGATCGTGCCCTTCCCCGAACGCGTCGGCCCCACGATCAGCAGGATCTTCTGGAGATCGGTACGCCCGGAGACGACGTAGCCGAACCACTCCTGTAGGGCTTGGACGGACTGAGGATCGTCCGGCCAGAGCTGGGCGAGGAATGCCAGCCAGCCGGGCGCGGTGGCGTGCGGGTCGTAGTCGAACGGCACCGACACGAGGGTGAAGAAGTCCGGGGTGAGCGGGAGAAGGCGGCGCCCGGCCACGTCCAGAAGCCCGTTCCGGCACGCGACCACCGGCCCGCGCGGGGATGGGGCCGGTGGCGGGTAGAGCCACGCGGGCGGGTTGATCTCCGCCGGCAGGTGCGCGATGGCCGCCGTCGCTTCCATCAGGTCGGCGACCTTCCGCTTCGTGGGAGCCCATGCGCGCCGCTGCTTTTCACCCTTGCGGTTCACCACGGTGCACGAGGCGTGCTCCAGCTCCCGATAGGCCCAGCTCCGGACTTCCTTGTCGTCCACTTCACGCCAGTGGGTGGCCTCCCACCGCATCCATCCGCCGCGCCAGTACCGCAGCGTCAGACGGCCGTTCCGCGTCCAGACGGCAAGCAACGCCCGCGCCACGGCCATGGGGTTGCTCGGCGGCGGGAGCAGCCGGGGACCGCTCGCGTGCTCCTCGGCGCTCACCGGCCCGACCCTTCCGGCAACGCCGCCGTGCGCGGGTCGGCGAACCGCCGGCGGATCTCCCAGTTCTGCCAGCCGGCCCGCCGGCACCGGTGGGCCTCGGCCCACAGCTCCCCGGCAGAGAGCCCGAAGTCGCTCGGACCGCTGGGCGCACGGCACTCCGCCCACGGGTCGCGGACTCCGCTGCTCAGCGCCGGCAACCGCAGCGCGGCCACCCGTCGCCGCAGCGACTCCCGGACGCTGTCACCGCCCGGCGTTACGCTCGTTCCCGACCCGCAGCCCAGCCGGTCATCCCGCGTCCCCCGGCCGTCCAGCGCCGGGGGGCGCTTCCTGTCCGGGCTCATCCGGCCGAGCCCCCCGCGCCCTGAGCGTTCAGCCACGCTTCGACGTCTTCGGGCCGGTAGCGGACGTGTCTGCCCACTCTCCGAAACTTCGGACCTTCGTTGCGCCAACGCCAGTTGGCGAGCGTCTGCACGGGCACGCCCAGGTACTCCGAGAGCTCGCGGGGGTCCATGAGTGGATCACGCGTCGGGTCCATCGCCTCTCCTGTGAATCAGTCTTGACGGATCTGATTCGGACGATGGTAGCGCATGAGACTTGACGAGATTGACTCACTCCTGAGTAAGCTTCGACAAGGAAGTCTCAACACGTCACGATGGATCTCATGCGAATCAAGGGCAAGGCTCCGATGGGCGGCGACAGCCCGATGCTCGACCTCGGCGACCTCGTCGTCCCTCGGCGAGTGGACATCACGGGCGAGGCTCAGCGAGCCGGCGAGCAGGACATCAGGATCACCGCCGAGTTCAACGAGGCCAGTGGTCGGTACGAGTGCCGCTCCCTCACGGTGACCGCAAGGGAAGGCGGCGAGGTCACGGGTGAGGTGCTGCGAGCTGTGCCGGTCGCCACGGTGATGCGTGACGGTGTCCTGTCGGCGTTGCAGTCGATCACGCTGCTGGCCGCGGGACCGATCCCGGAGGACATCACCGAAGGCGGGCCGACCACGCGGGCGCTGGAGTGGGTTGCCCGTCTGTACCGGATGGCGCTGGTCCTCGGAGAGCCGCCCATCCCGGCCGTCGCCGCGGGGCTGGACTTGCCGAAGTCCACGGCCAGCCGGTGGATCACGCGTGCTCGTGACCGGGGCTTCCTGACCGTTCAGGACAGACGAGGTCAGCGAGGCAGGCAGAGAGACGATGGCGAGAGTATGGATTGAGGACCGGCAGAGCCACGCCGACTACCGGCGGGCCGTCGAGAACGCCAAGGGGTCCGGCCGTCAGGTGCCCGGCCGGTGGCGGGTGCGGTGGTACGCGCCGGACGGGAAGCCGAAGGCGAAGACGTTCCCGCGCAAGCCGCAGGCGGAGGCATACCGCGACGAGTTGGTGCAACGCCTCGGGAACGGGTCGTACCGCGACCCCTCGGCCGGGCGGACACTGCTGGAGAAGGTGGCCGAGGAGTGGTTGGCGGCGCAGGCGCACCTGAAGCGTTCCAGCCGCTCCCGGTACCGCCGCGCGCTGAACGACCACATCCTTCCGAGGTGGGGAACGACGGCGGTTGACCGCATCCGGCATGAGGAGATCGCCGCGTGGGTTGGGGCGTTGTCCGCCGCCGGCGGGCGCGGCGGGAAGCCGCTGGGGCCTTCCGTCGTGCGCGGGCTGCACCGGGTGCTCTCCATGGTGCTGGGGTGGGCGGTCCGCACGAACCGGCGCGCGGACAACCCGGCGGCCGGGGTCCCGCTCCCCAAGCGGGGGCTGTCGGACCACGTCTATCTCGACCACGACCAGGTCGAACGGCTCGCGCAGGCGGCCGGGACGTTCCGGCCGCTGGTGCTGCTGCTCGCCTACACCGGGCTCCGGTGGGGCGAAGCGTCCGCGCTGCGCGTCGGCCGCGTGGACCTGAACGCCCGCCGCGCGCACGTCGTAACCGCGTTCGCGGAGGACAACGGCGAGATCTACGAGGACACCCCGAAGGACCACGAGCGGCGCGCGGTCCCGCTCCCGGCCTTCCTGATCGCCGAGTTGAAGCCGGTGCTGGACGGCCGCGAGGATGACGAGCTGGTGTTCAGCGCACCGCGCAAGGGGCCGCTGCGGGCGCACAACTTCCGGTCACGGGAGTTCGCCAGGGCGGTCAAGGCGGCGGGGCTCGGCGGCCGGGGCGTCACGCCGCACAAGCTCCGGCACACGGCCGCGTCGCTGGCGATCAGCGCGGGGGCGGACGTCAAGGTCGTGCAGACGATGCTGGGCCACGCCTCCGCGACCATGACGCTGGACGTCTACGGGCACCTTTTCCCGGACCGGCTCGACCAGGTCGCCGACGCGCTGGACGCGCAGCGCACGGCGGCCGGGATAGGCCGGTAGGCGGGGGCGCGAGGGTGATCGTTCCGGCTGGTGTGTACAGAATGCGTACTGCCCGCGCGGCAAGATCCGCACGGGCAGGGAAAGAAACGCTATGACCAGCCACTTCGGGCTGTCGGATGCGCGCTCGGCAGGATTCGAACCTGCAACCTTCTGATCCGTAGTCAGATGCTCTATCCGTTAAGCTACGAGCGCTCGGTGCGGGGACCACACTACAGGAAGCGCGGCCGAGGGTGAAATCAGTTGGGTGCAGGGGTGCTGACCTGCGGAAATGGCGGAAGCCCCGGTCGGGGGGACCAGGGCTTGCCGGGGGTCACGCGAGAGCGGAGGCTCCGGGATTTGAACCCGGGATGGGGGGTTACCCCAAACCGCATTAGCAGTGCGGCGCCATAGACCAGACTAGGCGAAGCCTCCCCGCACACGACGGCGCGTGCGTTGCCAGCAAATGATGCCACAGCCCGAACGGCCGCAGCCAATCGGATTCGGCCACCCGGGGGTGATGCCGCCGCGCCGAGTTGCGCAACGTGGCGCGGCGCGGAGCGTTAGCAGTGGGAGCGGGGACGCGCTGGGCGTTCCCCCGTCGAGTCAACGGGAGCACCCGCATGCTGGACACGCTGGGCAGGAGTCTTGCCGTCGCTTTGACGCTGGTCGGTGGAACGGCCGGGGCGGCCGGGGCCGCTGGACCGACGGCCGACCCGGCTGCGGCCGAGGACGTCAACGAGCTGGTGATCACCGTGGCCGGAACGGGCGGTTCGGCCGACGGGACGTTCCGGCTGAGCTGCGCGCCGGCCGGGGCCGAGGGCGAGCACCCCGACCCGGCGGCGGCCTGCGGCGCGGTCGAGGAGGCCGAGGCACCCTTCGAGCCGGTGAGCGAAGGGACGCTGTGCACCTATGTATACGGAGGGGCCGCGACCGCCCGGGTGACCGGGACGTGGGCGGGCGAGGAGGTCCGGGCGGAGTTCAGCCGGGAGAACGGCTGCGAGATCGAGCGGTGGGACGCGCTGGTGCCCGCGCTCCCCGATCTCGGGGACGGCGACGGGCAGGAGGGACAAGAGGGACAGGACCCGGCCTGAGCTGGGTCTTTGCACGGCACCGGCGCCCCCGTTGCGCCTGCCCGTAGACTCCCCCTGAGACACGCACGGGTTACGTGCACCGAGACACGTGGGTCAAGGGAGGATCCGACGTCGTGAGCAGCAGGCCAGCGAGGGGCGCTGCTCGCCTCGCCGCCATACTCGACGCGCTGCCGGACGCGCTGTTGCTGGTGAACGGCAACGGCACCGTCGTCAACGCGAACGCCATCGCCCTGGAGACGCTGGAGGTGCCCGGCGCCCCCCTGGTCGGCCGCGGGCTGCTCGACATCGTTCCCGATTTCGACCCGAGGCGGATCCCCGGGTCGATGCGCCGTCCCGAGGAGGACCCCAGCGTCCGGACGAAGCCGACGCGGATGGTCGCCCGGCGCACCGACGGCTCCGAGTTGCCGGTCGAGGTGACCAGCGCGGGCCTCAGCGCGAGCCGCACGCCGTACGCCTCGGCGATCGAGGCGGCGTTCGCGGACGACTACGGCGGCGAGGAGCTGCTGGTCCTGGTCGTGCGCGACCTGTCGGGGACGCTGGACACGGAGGCGGAGCTGGTCCGCCAGCAGCGGCAGACGGAGATGATCCTGCGCGCCGCCTCCGAGGGCGTGGTCGGCGTGGACACGGCCGGGCGGATCGTCCTGGTCAACCCGGCCGCCGCGCAGATCCTCGGGCACCGGGCGAGCCGCCTGGGCGGGCAGGAGCTGCATCCGCTGATGCAGCACTCGCGCGCGGACGGCACGCCGCTGGCGTTCGAGGAGACCCCCCTGCACGACACGCTCACCTCGGGGCGCAAGCACCGCGTGCGCGGCCAGGTGCTGTGGACCAGCGACGGCCGCGCGGTGCCGGTGGACCTGACCACCGCGCCCGTGCGGGACGGGGACCAACTGGTGGGCGCGGTGCTTGCGTTCACCGACCGGCGTGCCTACGACGCACTGCGGGCGCGGCACCAGCAGGTGGTCGCGGTGCTGCGCGAGGGGCTGCGCGGGCCGCTGGAGGAGCTGCGCGGCGAGCTGTCGGCGCTGGCGGCGGACCCGGCCGGGCAGCTGTGGCCGGAGGCGAACCAGGTGCTGCACCACCTGGCCGCCGGGTACGCCCGGATGACGACGCTGGTGGACAACGTCCTCAGCTACCAGCGGCTGGACGAGGGCAAGGAGAAGCTGGCCCTGAAGCGGGTGCCCCTGGACGCCGTGGTCTCGGCCGGCGTGGAGGGGGCCACGGAGCTGATCGGGCCGGGGCGGGCGCAGTTCGCGGTGCACGCGCCGCCCATCGAGGCCGAGGTGGACCCGGAGCGGATGGCGCAGGCGCTGGCGCACCTGGTGGCGGATGTCGCCGGGGTGGACGCCACGGGGCGCGCGGCGGCGGGCGGCGCGCCGGCCAGCGGGGATTCGACGATCGTGGTGGCGGCGGCCCAGCGCGGCGAGGTGGTGCGGATCGAGGTGCGCGGGCCGTTCCCGGGCGGCGATCCGGTGCACCAGCCGATCGTGGCGGGGATCGTGCGGCAGCACGGCGGGGTGCTGCAGACCCACGAGGTGGGCGGGGCCTCCGCGTTCGTGCTGGAGGTGCCGGTCGCCGGGGCCGGGGGGACGGCGCCGCGCGCCGAGCTTCCGGCCGTGCGGGACGCCAGCGGGGACACGACGGTGATGCCGGTCCCGGCGCAGCCGCGGCGGGGAACGCTCGCGGAGCCGCCCGCCCTGGAGGCGCGGGCGGGGTCCACGCCGGGGGCGACGCCCGCGGTCGGGCCCGGTGCGACGCCCGTAGCGGGGCCGGTCGGTCAGGGTGCGGGCGGTCCGGTCGGGACCGGCGTCGAGCCGACGGGGCGGCGTCGGCGGCAGCTCCCGGACGGGGAGCGCGAGGTTCCGGCGGACGCGGGGCAGCAGCCCGCGCCGGGCGCGCACGCCGGGCACGAGGCGGAGCAGGACGGCGGCAGCGGGCGCAGGCGCCGGGCGCTCGCGCCGGTGGAAGCGCCGCAGGCCGCGCCCCCCGGGCCGCCCCCGGGGCAGGCCATGGCCGGTCCGGTCGGCCCGGCGGAGGAGCCGACGGGGCGGCGGCGCAGGCCGCAGGCGCCCCAGCCGGCGCAGCCCGGCCAGGCGCCCCAGCCCGGCCAGGGACTTCAGCAAGGTCAGGGAATCCAGCCCGGCCAGGGAATGCAGCAGGGCCAGCCGGCGCCGCAAGTCCCGCAGCAGCAGGAGCGCAACGCCCTGGGCGCGGCCTCGCTCGAACCCGCGCGCCCGTCCGGCGCCCAGCCCGCGCCCGCCGCCGGCCCGGAGGCCCAGGCGGAGGAGGACTCGGACGAGCCCCCGGTGGTCGAGCACTCCGTGGTCGCCGCCAGCCCGATCCTGGACGGCACCCGGCCCGTGATGCCGACGCCGCGGCAGCCCCGCGCGCTGCCGATGCCCGGGAGCGACCGGGCCAAGGGCGAGGGCCGCGCGCCCGGGGTGAGCGTGCAGACGCTGGGCCAGGGCGTTCCCGTGGGTCCGCACCCGCAGCCGATCGGGCCGCAGCCGCTGGGGCAGCAGCCGCTCGGACCCCCGTCGCTCGGCCCGCAGCCGCTGGCCCCCGCGACGGCAGGGGCCCCGGCGCGGCGCCGGAAGCTGGCCACCCCGCCCGCGGACGACCCGCGCGACCGGGGCCGGCAGTACGCGATCAGCGCGCCCGCCGCCGGGACGGCCGAGGGCCCCGAGCCGCTGGACGGGCCGAACGGCGCGGTGGACGTGACCGAGGCCGCCGCCGCCAACGGCACGGGCGGGGCCCGCGGCCCCGCCGCCGACGACGAGCTGCCGCCCGAGCCGCTGGACAACCCGCGCCGCCTGCTGGTCTGGCCGGAGCCGGACGTTTCCACGCAGCAGGCCCTGACCGACCGCGGCTACCGGCCGGTGATCGTGCACTCGCGCGAGGAGGTGGACGCGCAGATCGCCGCCTACCCAGCGGCCCTGTTCGTTGACCCGCTGACCGGGCCGATCACCCGGACAGCCCTCCAGTCGCTGCGGGCGGCGGCGGTGGCGGCCGAGGTGCCGGTGCTGGTGACGGCGGGTCTGGGGCAGGCGAGCCGGGAGGCCGCGTACGGCGCGGACCCCGCCGTGCTGCTGAAGGCGCTGGCGCCCCGGGACAGCGAGCAGCACCCGCCGCGGGTGCTGCTGGTGGAGGAGCAGGAGGCCATCGCGCAGGCGCTGGCGCTGTCGCTGGAGCGCCGCGGGATGCAGGCCGCGCACGCCGCGACGGACGCGGAGGCGATGGAGCTGGCCGCGCAGATCCGGCCGAACCTGGTGGTGATGGACCTCAACCAGGTCCGGCGCCGCCGCGCGGGCATCATCGACTGGCTGCGGGTGAACGGCCTGCTGAACCGCACGCCGTTCGTCGTCTACACCGCCGCCGAGATGGACCCGGCGCAACTGCCGCTGCTGGCCTCGGGCGAGACGGTGCTGTTCCTCGCGGAGCGGTCCACCAACCCCGAGGTGCAGGGGCGGATCGTGGACCTGCTGACGAAGATCGGCGCGCACTGAGGTCCCGCGTGCGGCAATGAGGTCCCGCGTGCGGCAATGAGGTCCGGCCGGGAGCGAATCCGGCCGGACCTCAGAGGGAGGCGGCGCCGGTCAGGAGGCCGGGCGCGGGTCCAGGGTGGTGACCTTCAGCTCGCCGTTGGCGTACTGCGCGCGCAGCACCTTCTTGTCGAACTTGCCGACGCTGGTCTTCGGCACCGCCGTGATCGTCGTCCAGCGCTCCGGGAGCTGCCAGCGCGCGATCCGCTCGCCGAGGAAGGCGTGCAGCTCCTGGAAGGTGACGTCCGAGCCCTCGCCCTTGGGAACGACGGCGGCCAGCGGGCGTTCGCCCCACTTCTCGTCGGGGACGGCGACGACGGCGGCCTCCGCGATCTGGGGGTGGGCCATCAGGTGGTTCTCCAGGGCGACGGAGGAGATCCACTCGCCGCCGGACTTGATGACGTCCTTGGCGCGGTCGGTCAGGGTGAGGTACCCGTCCGGGGAGATGACGCCGACGTCGCCGGTGCGCAGCCAGCCGTCCGGGCTGAACCGGTCCTCGGGGCGCAGCGGGTCGTTCCCCGCCCCGCCGTAGTAGGCGCCGGCGATCCACGGGCCGCGGACCTCCAGCTCGCCCGCGGAGGCGCCGTCCCAGGGCAGGAACGAGCCGTCCGGGCCCGCCAGCCGCGCCTCGACCCCGGCCGGGAAACGCCCCTGGGTGACGCGGTAGGACCACTCCTCCTCGGGGGCGACCCCGGCCGGGGGGTGCGCCATGCAGCCCAGCGGAGAGGTCTCGGTCATGCCCCAGGCGTGGATGACGCGGACGCCGTGCTGCTCCTCGAACGCGCGCATCAGCGCGGGCGGGCAGGCGGAGCCGCCGATGGTGACGGCCTTGAGGGAGGAGATGTCGCGGGGGTTGGCGGACAGCTCGGCGAGGAGGCCCTGCCAGATGGTGGGCACGGCGGCGGAGTGGGTGGGCCGGATGGTGGCGATCATCTCGGCGAGCGGGGCCGGCTGGAGGAAGCGGTCGGGCAGCAGCAGGCTGGTGCCGGTCATCAGGGCCGCGTGCGGGATGCCCCAGGCGTTGACGTGGAACATCGGCACGACGGGCAGCGAGATGTCGGCCGCGGTCAGGCCCATGGACTCGGCCGAGCTGATCTGCATGGAGTGCAGGTAGATGGAGCGGTGGGTATAGACGGCGCCCTTGGGGTCCCCGCTGGTGCCGGAGGTGTAACAGAGGGCCGCGGCCGTGCGTTCGTCCAGCTCGGGCCAGTCGTAGGTGGTGGGGCGGCCGGCGATCAGGGCCTCGTACTCGTGGACGGCCGGGCGGGTGCCCTCCAGCAGGGAGGTGTCCCCGGGGCCGACGACGACCACGTGCTCGACGAGCGGCAGGCCCGGCAGCAGAGGGGCCAGCAGCGGGAGCAGGGTGCCGTTGACCAGGATGACGCGGTCGGCGGCGTGGTTGATGATCCAGCTCAGCTGCTCGGGGGGCAGGCGGAGGTTGAGGGTGTGGAGGACGGAGCCCATCGAGGGGAGGGCGAAGTACGCCTCGACGTGCTCGGCGTTGTTCCACATCAGGGTGCCGACGACCTCGCCCGGCCGGACGCCGAGCTCGTCGCGGAGGGCGTGCGCGAGCTGCGCCGTGCGCTCGCCCGTGCGGGCGAACGTCTGGGTGTGCGGTCCCTCGCCGGTCCAGGTGATGAGCTGGGACTTCGCATGGATCGTCGTGCCGTGTCTGAGGATGCGGCTGACCAGAAGGGGTACGTCCTGCATCGTGCCGAGCACCGGGGCCTCCCATGTGCGCGCGTCGTTACGCGAGTGAGTTTCCGGTGATTCTGTCGGGCGCGGGCGGGATTGCGCCAGCGTTCGATGGCACTTTTTGGGGTGGCGCGGACCACCCCCTAAGGGGTCGGTGCGCCCTTGACGGGGCGCCGCGCCGTGTGGGCCAACGCCCGGGGTCAGGCCGCCATGGCCTGGTTATCGCGGGCGGCGACCTCCGCCAGCTCGGCGTCCTCGCGCAGCTTGGCCAGCGCGCGGGAGACGGCGCTCTTGACCGTGCCGACCGAGACCCCGAGCACCTCGGCGGTGGACGCCTCGCTCAGATCCTCGTAGTACCTCAGGACGACCATGGCCCGCTGGCGGGCGGGCAGCTTGACGACGGCGCGCCACATGGCGTCGCGGATGGCCTGCTGCTCGGCCGGGTCGGGCTCGGGCTCGGGGCCGGGCTCGGGAAGCTCCGCCACGGCGTACTCGTCGACGCGGCGCTTGCGCCACTGGGAGGTGCGGGTGTTGACCAGGGCGCGGCGGACGTAGCCGTCCAGGGCCCGGTGGTCCTCGATGCGCTCCCAGGCCAGGTAGGTCTTGGTGAGTGCCGTCTGCAGCAGGTCCTCGGCGTCGCTGTGGTTCGGCGTGAGCGAGCGGGCCGTGCGCAGCAGCACCGCGCCGCGCGCCCTCACGTACGAGGTGAAGGTGGGCGGCGTCACCGTTTCGGCGGTGCTGGGCGTGGTCATGCCTTACAAATTAGGCCGCCGCAACCCCTTCATGGATCGGCCACAGGTCGTGATGCGGCATCCGCCCCAGGGAGTAGAAGGGGGGCCGGCACCACCACCCAGAGGTGGAGGAGGCGGCCCGGGGGGCTCAGGGACGGTCAGGGATTCCCCGGGTGTCCCCCCGGGGTTCACCCCTCTGAGCTGCGGTCGTCGTCCTCGGCCGGTCCGTCGTCGTCCTCGGCCGCCGGGGCGAGGACGGCGACGGGGGCGTGGACGAGGTTGCGGTCGATGCTGATCGTCCGGCCGCCGTGGGTCTCGCGGACGTCGCCCGCGTACTGGTGGATGCGGCGGTGGGGCTGCCAGGCGGCGGGGTCGAGGGAGGGCTCGTCGTTCAGCGAGTCAACGCCCGGGGAGACCGTGCCGTTCCACCGGGCGTACCAGAGGACGTCGGGCAGGTCGGGCGTCCCGGCGCGGCGCGCGCTCTCCAGGTGGGTGATGCCGGAGCCGGCTGAGGAGTAGACGCCGGGGATCCAGCCGGCCTCGCGGACGGCGCGGGAGAAGCCCTGCACGAAGGCAAGGGTGGTGGCGGCGCAGCGCTGGTCGGTGTGGTCGTAGTCCTCGATGTCGAGGTAGACGGGGCTGCCGGCGGTCATGCCCAGGGCGCGGGCGGCGTCGAGGGCGTCCTTGGCCTCCTCCTCGCCCTGGCGGCGGGGGCGGGAGGCGTCGATGGGGACGGCAGACTTGTCGCGGTTGCGCACGCACGGGGACTGCGAGCCGACGTAGAGGGGGAGCAGGTGCCAGCCCAGGGCGGTGACGTCGCGGGCCCAGGCGGGGGTGAGGTTCGCCTGCTCGGGGCAGGCCCGGCCGTGGCCGCCGATGTAGACGCCGACGCCCCGGTAGGGGGAGGCCAGCCAGTCGCGCATCGCGGTCAGCGAGGGGGCCTCGCAGGTGTCGAACGCCCGGCCCTGGTAGATCTCGGCGCCCAGCGGCGTGAGGTCCTCGTCCATGAGGGGGGTGGCGGCACGGGCGGCCGCGTCCGGGGCGGGGTCGGCGGCGGCCGGGGGCGTGGCCAGGCCGAGGGCGGCGAGGAGGGCCGGGAGGGCGGCGAACAGCGCGCGGGCGGGGCGGCGGGGGGTGCGGGCGGGGCGGCGGGCGCGGGACGCACGGGGTCGGGAGGGGTTCGGCATGGGGACGAGTCAAGGGCGCTCAATGTCCGGGGCGGCGCTGACACTCCTGCGCGCGGGAGCGTTCATCCGGGCGGCGCAGGGGCGCGGGCGGCGCATGGGGGCGCGTGGGAGGAGGGCGACGGCGGGGCACGCGCGGGGCGTTCGCCGGTCGTGCCCGGGGCGCGAGAGGCGTAACCGAAGCGCGCGGGGCGTAACCCGGGCGCTCACGCAGCACAAGGCCGCGCGGCCACCCGTTCTCTGATGCGAACGGAGTGACCGCGCGGCCCGACCCTGTCCCTGCGGCCGGCGGCACCCCCCGGGGCGCGCCGCCGGCCGGGCCACTCAGTCGATCACCACGAAGGTGACGACGGGGTGGTTTTCCGGCTGGTTGACCGTGGCGAAGGGGGAGCCGTCGATGCCGGCGATGCGGCTGTCGTTGGCCGCGCCGCGGCCGTTGGCGGACTGCTGGGCGGCTGCGGTGGTGCCGAGGTTGTTCGCGGCGACCCGGGCGGGGTCGCCGACGACGGTGCCGACCGGGGTGTTGGCCACCGTGTAGTTCAGCGGGCCGGCCGCGGCCTGGGCGGCGCCTGCCGCGGCGCCCAGGAGCAGGGGGACCGCGGCGAGGGCGGCCAGGGCCCGGGCGGTGCGGATGCGTGCCATGTCAATCCTCCGTGGCATGAGGTCGTGGGGGATCCGGGGGATCCGGTGGGGGAAGAGCAGCCGGTCCGGCTGCCCCGGCTGGGGGGAAGGCGACGTCGCGAGAGCAGAGTTGCCCACGCGACGGGGGCGAATCCCCCGATACCCGAGCTTTCCCACGGACGGGTGACGAAGGGGGACGGAGCGTGACTCAGCGGGCGGTGGTCAGCTCCTCGATGCGCTGCGCGAAGTCGGCGTCGGGCAGCGGAAGTTCGACCTCGTCCACGAAGCGGACGGCGTCCGGGACGTAGTGCACCACCGCGGCGGCGGCCTCGGGAAGTGCCGACTGGTCGCCGAGCAGGCCGGTGAGGACGCGCAGCACGAGGCCGGGGGGGCACTCGTCGGCGGGGGCGCCGGGCGTCGCTCCCTCCCGGGTGCCGGGGGCGCCGCTGTCGCCGTCGCCGTCGCCGTTGCCCTTCCCGTTCCCGTTCCCGTTCCCTTTCCCGGGCGGGGACTGCCGGTGCCACAGCTCGGCCTCCCACTCCTCGCCGAGCGTGAGGTGGTGGAGGTAGAGGCAGTAAGCCGCCGCCCCGTCGCCCGCGCCGGCCGCGAACTGCCACCAGAAGCGGGCGCCGTCGTCCCGCCCCGCGAGCTGGAGGGCGCACCCGAGCACGCGCGCGCCGAAGGGGTGTGGAACGCGCCCTCCGAGGAAGGCAGAGAGCTGCCGCAGGGCGCCGCCCTGCCCGATCACGGTCCGGCACAGAATTTCCAGCAGCCGGACCGCCTCGTCGTCGCAGCAGCCGGAGCGCGGCGGGCAGCGGTGGCCGGGGTCGCGGGCGGCGATCCGGGCCGCGATGCGGGACTCGGCGGCGGCGATCTCCTGGTCGGTGTAGGTGTGGGGGCGCGCGGCGAGGACCGCGCGCGCCAGGGCGTCGTCAAGCGAGCGTGTCATCGTCCCGGTGCCCCCTCTCGTGGCCTGCCTCGTCCTTCGCGTCCTCGGCTTCCTCTCCGCGGGGCGTTCCGCCCGGGTCGCGCAGGCCCAGCGCCTCCTTCAGCCGGTGCCGGGCGTAGCGCGCGGTGGAGCGGACGCCCGGCACGCTGATGCCCAGGATGTCGGCCGTCTCCACGGTGCTGTACCCCATGCAGTAGCGCAGCACGATGACGTCGTGCTGCCGCTCGGGCAGCTCGCGGATGGCCTGGTAGATGCTCAGGCTCTCCTCCAGCTCCCCTATCGGGTCGACGGCCGTGTGCAGCGCGTGGGTCTCGAAGGCGGCGGTGTCCATGGCCACCGGGCGGCGGCCCCGGGCCCGGGCGGCGTCGATGGTGCGGTGCTTGAGGAGCGTCCAGGCGTAGCCCGCGGGGCACTCCAGGCGCAGCACCTCGGCCCAGTCGGCGGCCAGTTGCTCGAAGGCACGGTCCACCGCCTCCTCGGCGTCGGCGCGCCCGCCCAGGTACAGCTCGGCCCAGCGGACGTAGGCGGGCCGGTAGAGCTGGTGGAAGGCGCGGAAGTCCGCGGGCAGCGGCGCGAGCGGGGCAACGCCCGCCGGACCGGCGGCTCCCCGGGGCGCGGGCTCGGTCATGTGCGCGGCTCCTTCGCGCCCGCGGCGCGTCTCGGACCGTCCAGGCCGGCCGCTCGCTCGACCACGGCAAGGGGAACGTTCACGGACCTCCGGGTCCTCTCTGCGTCGGCGTTCGCGGGGAACCTCGTGCCCCCTACCTCTGATAGCGACCGGGGACCACCGAACGTGCATTCCGGACGACGGAAATCTTACGGAGCGAAGCCCGCCGGTTACGAATTCGATCAAGCACGCTTGACGGCTTCGAGTCACTCCCCCGGGCAGGCCGTCAGGGAGACGTCCTCCTGGCGGAGGCGGAGGGGTTGGTCGCGGGTGGGGTCCCAGAGCCAGAGGTGGTCGGTGTCGGTGCCGAAGAAGAGGAGGGGGCGGT
>NZ_JAVREN010000033.1:0-60305 GCF_031845405.1 Streptomyces boetiae | reverse complement strand
GGCGGCTGTGACGGCGGGCCCGACGCCGGGCACGGCGCCTCCGCGGAGGGCACGGGGCAGGAGCCGGGGGCCGCGATGGCGGGTGGGGGATGGCTCGTCGTGGCCGGGGAGGCGGACGACGGCATGGCGGCAGCGCTGGCCGGGGCGCTCGGCGGACGGCCCCTCGTGCGGGCCGGGCGGGGCGAACGGACGCGGGGGCGGCTCGCCGCCCTGGTGCGGGACGCGCTGGCCGGGACCGAGGAGCGGCCCTCCGGGGTGCTCTCCCTCCTCGCGCTGCCCGGAGAGGGGGCCGCGCCGGAGGGCGGCGCGGTGCTCGCCACGGTCGCCCGGCTCGGCGCCCTGGCCGACGCCGGGGTGAGCGCCCCGCTGTGGTGCGCGACCCGCGGGGCCGTCTCCACCTCCCCGGCCGACCCCGTGCGCGACCCGGCGCAGGCCCTGCTGTGGGGCCTGGGCCGGGCGGCGGCGGTCGAACGACCGGACCGCTGGGGCGGGTTGATCGACCTGCCGCCGGAGCGGGACGCCCGCGCCGCCGCCCGCCTGGCCGGGGCGCTGGCCCGCCCCGGCGGGGAGGACCAGCTCGCGCTGCGCCCCTCGGGGGTGCTGAGCGCCCGCCTGGCCCGCGCCCTGCCCCCGCCCGGCGACGGCGCGCCCGCGCCGTGGTCCGCCTCCGGCACCGTCCTGATCACGGGCGGCACGGGCGCGCTGGGCGGGCACGTCGCGCGCGCCCTGGCCGGGGCCGGGGCGCGGCACCTGCTGCTCCTCGGCCGCCGCGGCCTTCAGGCGCCGGGCGCCGCGGACCTGGCGGCGGACCTGGAGGCGCGGGGCGCCGCGGTGACGGTGACGGCCTGCGACGTGACCGACCCGGCGGCGCTGGCGGCGGCGATCGCGGCCGTGCCGCGCGAGCACCCGCTGACCGCCGTCGTCCACGCCGCCGGCGTGCTGGACGACGGACTCCTGGACGCGCTGACCCCCGACCGCCTGGCGGGCGTCCTGGCGCCCAAGGCGGGCGCCGCGTGGGCGCTGCACGAGGCGACCCGCGGCCTGGAGCTGTCGGCGTTCGTCCTGTGCTCCTCGCTGGCGGGCACCCTGCCGCGCCCGGGGCAGGGCGGGTACGCGGCGGCCAGCGCGTACCTCGACGCACTCGCCCACCACCGGCGCGGCCTGGGCCTGCCCGCCACCTCCGTGGCCTGGGGCTCCTGGGGGGCGGGCGGCATGGTCGCGCCGGGCCTGGCGGACCGCCTGGCGAGGCAGGGCGTGCGGCCCATGCCGCCCGAGGCCGCCGCGGCGGCGCTGCTGCGGGCGTTGGCCTTCGGGGACACGTGCCTGGCCGTCGCCGACATCGACTGGGGGCGGCTGGCCGCCGCCCAGGGGGCCGCGCGCCCGGCCCGGCTGCTGGAGGCCCTGCCCGGGGCCGCCCCTCCCCGGCGCGAGGCGGCGGGCGACCCGGCGCGCGACCCGGCGAAGGCCGCGCCCCCCGGCCGCCTCGCCGTCCCGGCCGGGCGCGAGGGCGAACGCCGCATGCTGGAGCTGGTGCGCTCCGAGGCCGCCGCCGTCCTCGGGCACGCGGACGGCGAACGGGTCGCCCCCGAACGGGCCTTCCGCGACCTGGGGTTCGACTCCCTGACCTCCCTGGCCCTGCGCGACCGGCTCTCCGCCGCCACCGGCCTGCGCCTGCCCGTCACGCTGGCCTTCGACGAGCCCACCGCCGCGGCGCTCGCCCGACGACTCCACGCCCGCCTCGCAGGGGCGGCCCCCGCCGCGCCCGAGCCCGCCACGCCCCGGCCCGCGCCGTCCCGGACGACGCCCGCCGAGGGCGGGGGCGGCGGCCCGGTGGCGATCGTCGGCATGAGCTGCCGCCTGCCCGGCGGCGCGCACAGCCCCGAGGAGCTGTGGGAGCTGCTGCGCGCCGCGCGGGACGCGGTCGGCCCGCTGCCCGCCGACCGGGGCTGGGACCTGGAGGCCCTGGGCCGCCCGGGCCCCGGCGGGCGGGGCCCGGGCGGGGGCGGCTTCCTGGCCGAAACGGCCGGGTTCGACCCGGAGTTCTTCGGCATCTCGCCCCGCGAGGCCGCCGCCGTGGATCCGCAGCAGCGGCTGCTGCTGGAGACGGCCTGGGAGGCGGTGGAGCGCGCGGCCATCGACCCGCTCGCGCTGCGCGGCAGCCGCACGGGCGTGTTCGTCGGCGCCAGCTACACCGACTACGGCACGCGCTTCCGCACCGCTCCACCGGGCTTCGAGGGCCAGTTGGCGACGGGCGGGGCGGCGAGCGTGGCCTCCGGCCGCATCGCCTACACCCTCGGCCTCGAAGGCCCGGCCCTGAGCGTGGACACCGCCTGCTCCTCCTCGCTGGTCGCCCTGCACCTGGCCGTGCAGGCGCTGCGGCGCGGGGAGTGCGCGCTGGCCCTGGCCGGCGGGGTGACGATCATGTGGACGCCCTACACGCTGGTGGAGTTCGCCCGCCAGGGCGTGCTGTCCCCCGACGGCCGCTGCCGGGCGTTCTCCGCGGAGGCCAACGGCACGGGCTGGGCCGAGGGCGTCGGCGTGCTGCTCCTGGAGCGGCTGCCCGACGCGCTGGCCCAGGGGCACCCGGTGCTGGCCGTGGTCCGCGGCAGCGCCACGGGGCAGGACGGGGCGAGCAACGGCCTGACCGCGCCCAGCGGCCCGGCCCAGCGGCGGGTCATCCGGGACGCGCTCGCGGACGCGGGCCTGGGGCCCGGGGAGGTGGACGCCGTCGAGGCGCACGGCACGGGCACCGCGCTGGGCGACCCCATCGAGGCCGCGGCGCTGCTGGAGACCTACGGGCGCCAACGGCCCGCCGGGCGCCCGCTGTTGCTGGGCGCGCTGAAGTCGAACCTCGGGCACACCCAGGCCGCCTCGGGCGTCGCCGGGGTCATCAAGATGGTGCTGGCGCTGCGGCACGGCCTGCTGCCGCGCACCCTGCACGTGGAGCGGCCCACCCCGCACGTGGACTGGTCCTCGGGGGCGCTGCGGCTGCTGGAGCGGGAGGCGCCGTGGCCGGCGGCGGAACGCCCGCGCCGGGCGGGCGTGTCCTCCTTCGGCATCAGCGGCACCAACGCCCACGTGATCCTGGAGGAACCCCCGGCCGCCGCCCCCGCCCTGGTACCGCCGACGGCACCCGGGCCCCGGTCGGCGGCGAGGCCGGAGGCCCCCGCCGGGCACCGCCCCGCCGCGCCCCTGCCCTGGCCGGTCTCGGCCCGCTCGCCGGAGGCCCTGCGCGCCCAGGCCCGGGCGTTGCTCACCCGGCTGGGCTCCGCCGGCGCCTGGCGCCCCGAGGACATCGGCTACTCGCTGGCGACCACCCGCTCCGCGTTCGAGCGCCGCGCCGTCGTGGTCGCCGAGGGCCGGGACGGCCTCCTCGCGGGCCTGACCGCCCTGGCCGAGGGCCGGGCCGGCCCCGGCCTGGTGCGCGGCACCGTCCCGGCGCGGCCTCCGCACATCGCCTTCGTCTTCGCCGGGCAGGGCGGGCTGCGGCCCGGCCTGGGCCGCGGGCTGTACGAGGCGTACCCGGCCTTCGCCCGGGCGCTGGACGCCGCCTGCGAGCACGCGGACGCCCACCTCGAACGCCCGCTGCGGGACGCGCTGTTCGCCCCGGAGGGAACGCCCGGGGCCGCCCTTCTCGACGAGGACCCGGCCTGCGCGCAGGCCGGCCTGGTGGCGTTCCAGACGGCGCTGTGCCGCCTTTGGGAGAGCTGGGGCGTGCGGCCCGACGCGGTGCTGGGACACTCGGTGGGCGAGGTGGCGGCGGCGCACGCGGCCGGGGTCCTCTCCCTGGCCGACGCCCTTCGGCTGGCGGCCCGCCGGGGCCGGCTGATGCGGGAGCTGCCGGAGGACGGGGCGATGGTCGCGGTGCGGGCCACCGAGGAGGAGGCTGCCGGGCACCTGGCCGAGTTCGGCGGCCGGGTGGTGATCGCCGCAGTGAACGGCCCGCGCGATGTGGTCCTTTCGGGCGAGGGGGAGGCCGTGGCCGCGCTGGGGCGCCGGTGGTGCGCCGAGGGCCGCCGCACCCGGCGGCTGCGGGTCGCCCGCGCCTACCACTCCCCCGCCGTGGACGCGGTGCTGCCCCGACTGCGTTCCCTGGCCCGGGAGTTGGCCCTCGGCCCGCCGCGCATGCCGTTCTTCTCCACCGTCACGGGCACCCGGGCCGGGGCCGGGGAGCCGGCCGACCCGGAGTACTGGGCGCGCAACGCCCGCGAGCCGGTGCGCTTCCTGGCGGCGGTGCGCGCGCTGCGGGAGCAGGGCGGGACCGGGCACGTCGAGATCGGGCCGGACGCGGCGCTGACCGCCGCCGCCCGCGCCTGCCTCCCGGCCGCCGACGGGCCGGTCCTGGTGGCCACCCTGCGGCGCGGCCGGCCCGAGGCGGCCACCGCTGTGGCGGCCCTGGCCGCCGTGCACGCCCACGGCCGGGAGGTGGACTGGGAGGCGGTCTTCGCCGGGCGGGGCGCCCGCCGGGTGGAGCTGCCCACCTACGCCTTCCGGCGGCGCCCCTACCTTCTGCCGGTCCCGGCCGGGGCGGACGTGACGGAGGCCGGGCTGCGGCCCACCGGGCACCCGCTGCTGGCCGCCGCGGTCGACCTGCCGGGCGAGGAGGGGCTGCACCTCACCGGCCGGGTCTCGCTGCGCACCCACCCGTGGCTGGCCGGGCACGCCCTGGGCGGGGAGGTGCTGCTGCCGGGCACCGCGATCCTCGAACTCGCCCTGCGCGCGGGCGCGCTGGCCGGCGCGCCGGGCGCGGCCGAGCTGAGCCTGGAGGCGCCGCTGACGGTGCCGCGGCGGGGCGCGGTCGCGCTGCGGGCGGCGGCCGGGCCGCCGGACGCGCGGGGGTGCCGGGCGTTCATCCTGTACGCGCGGGCGGAGGGGGCGCCGGACGCTCCCTGGGTGCGGCACGCCGGGGGCACGCTCGCCCCGGTGCGGGAAGCGCCGGGGCCGGAGACCGGGCCGTGGCCGCCGCGGGGCGCCGGGCCGCTGGCCGTGGAGGGGCTGTACGAGCGGCTGGCCGAGGCGGGCGGTTTCGCGTACGGCCCGGCGTTCCGGGGGCTGCGGGCCGCGTGGCGGCGCGGGGAGGAGGTGTTCGCGGAGGTGGCGCTGCCGGCCGCGCTGCTGGGCGAGGCCGGCGGATACGCCGTGCACCCGGCGCTGCTCGACGCGGCGCTGCACCCGGTGGCGTTCCTGCGCGAGGACGTGTGCCTGCCGTTCGCCTGGACGGAGGTGGCCGTGCACGGCACCGGGGCCACGGCGCTGCGGGTCCGGCTGACGCCCACGGGGGCGGAGACGGTCGCGGTCGAGGCGAGGGACGCGGCGGGGCGCGCGGTGGTGACGGCCGGTGCGCTGCGGCTGCGGCCCGCGCCGGGGGCACGGGCCGCCGGGTCGCGCGGGGCGCTGTACCGGGTGGCGTGGCGGCGGGTGCCCGCCGCGCCGGGGACGCCTGTGTCCGGCGAATCGGCCGCAACGGGCGGGGCGTCGAGCGGTCTCCCGGCGGCGGCCGTCTCCGGCCCCTCCGGGCCGCGGCCGACGACGGCCTGGTTCGGCGGGGGCGAGGGTCCCGGCGCCGTGCGGGAGGCGGCGCGCCGGGCGCTCACGCTGGTGCAGGGCCGGCTGGCCGGGGACCGCCCGGCGGGTGCGCCCCTGGCGTTCGTCACCCGGGGCGCGGTGGCCGCGCGGCCGGGCGAGGAGGCCCGGACCTCGCCGCCCGCGGCGGCCGTCTGGGGCCTGGTCAGGACCGCGCAGGAGGAGCACCCCGGGCGCTTCCTGCTGGTGGACGTCGCGCCGGACCTGCCGGAGTCCGGCGCGGCCGGGGCGGTGGAGCGGGCCCTGGCCACCGGCGAGCCGCAGGTGGCCGTGCGCGGCGAGGAGGCGTTCGTTCCCCGCCTGACGCGCCTGGACCCGGCCCCGGCCGCCGCGCCCGCCCCCATGTGGCGGCCGGGTGGCACCGTGCTGATCACGGGTGGGACGGGCGTGCTGGGCGGGCTGCTGGCGCGCCACCTGGTGGCCGCGCACGGCGTGCGGCACCTGCTGCTGGCCGGGCGGCGCGGCCCCGGGGCGCCGGGCGCGGGGCGGCTGCGCGAGGAGCTGAACGGCCTGGGCGCGGAGGTCTCCGTCGCCGCCTGCGACGCAGGGGACCGGGTGGCGCTGGCGCGGCTTCTGGCCTCGGTGCCGCCCTCCCGGCCGCTGACGGCCGTCGTCCACGCGGCGGGCGTGCTGGAGGACGGCGTGGTCGCCGCCCTGACGCCCGGGCGGCTGGACCGGGTGCTGGCCGCCAAGTCCCTGGCCGCCGCGCACCTGGACGAGCTGACCCGCCCGCTGGGCCTGTCGGCCTTCGTGCTGTTCTCCTCGGCCGCCGGGGTGCTGGGCGGCTCGGGCCAGGCCGCCTACGCGGCGGCCAACGCCCACCTGGACGCGCTCGCCCGGCGCCGCCGCGCGGAGGGGCTGCCCGCCGTGTCCCTGGCCTGGGGGCTGTGGGAGGAGCGCAGCGGGATGACCGGCGGCCTGGATTCCTCCGCGCTGCGGCGGATCGCGCGGCGCGGCCTGGCGCCGCTGGCCACCGCGGAGGCGCTGCGCCTCTTCGACGCGGCACTGGCCCGGGGCGCGACCGACGTGCTGCCGCTGCGGCTGGAGTTGACGCCTGCTGCGGCCGGGGAGGAGCCGCCGCCGCTGCTGCGCGAGCTGCTGCCCTCGCCGGGCGCGCCGGGCCGCGTGCCCCGGGCCAGGACGGGCGCGGAGGCCGGAGGGGACCCGGGCGGGGAGCTGCGGCGGCGGCTGGCGGTCGGCGACGGCGCGGCGCGCGAGGCGTTGCTGCTCGACCTCGTCCGCGGGCATGCGGCGGTCGTCCTGGGGCGCGCCGACCCGGGCTCGCTTGATCCCGAACGCGGCTTCCTGGACCTGGGGTTCGACTCGCTGGCGGCCCTGGAGCTGCGCAATCAGCTCGCGGCGGCCACCGGCCTGCGCCTGCCCGCCACGCTGCTCTTCGACCACCCGACGCCGCGCGCCGTCGCGCTCCGCCTGCGGGAGGCGCTCGGGGAGGCCGACGGGCCCGGGGAGGCCGGGCGTCCGGGCGAGGTCCACGCGGGCAACGGCCGTTCCGGCGACGCACGCGCGGACGAGGCACGCGCGGACCCCGGGCGCGCGGACGCCGGGCGTTCGGGCGCCGGGCGTTCGGGCGAGGAAGCGCCGGCGAGCGCCGGCCCGCCCGCCGAGGACGACGAGATCTTCGACCTGGCCGAACGGGAGCTGGGCGGCGGCTGACGGCCCGCGCGGGAGCGCGGCGCCGTGGAGGGAGCGGATGCGATGAGCGAGGAGAGGCTGCGCGACTACCTCCGGCGGGCGCTGGCCGAGGTGCGCGCGGGCCGCGAGCGGCTGCGCGAGGCGCGGGAGGCGGCGCGCGAGCCGGTCGCGATCCTGGGCATGGCCTGCCGTTACCCCGGCGGGGTCGAGACGCCCGAGGACCTGTGGCGGCTCGTCTCCTCCGGAACGGACGCCGTCGGGCCGTTCCCCGCCGACCGCGGCTGGGATCTGGAAGCCCTCTACGACCCGGAGCCGGGGCGGCCGGGGCGCTGCTACGTGCGCGAGGGCGGATTCCTCGAAGGCGTCGCGGAGTTCGACCCCGGCTTCTTCGGGATCACGCCCCGCGAGGCGCTGGCCATGGACCCGGTGCAGCGGCTGCTGCTGGAGACCGCGTGGGAGGCCGTGGAGCGGGCCGGGCTCGACCCGGCGGGCCTGCGCGGCGGGGACACGGGCGTGTTCGCCGGGATCTCCTACCAGGACTACGGCTCCCGGCTGCGCGCGGCGCCGGACGACGCGGAGGGCTACCTGGGCACGGGGAACGCCGGCAGCATCGCCTCGGGCCGCCTCGCCTACACCCTCGGCCTCCAGGGGCCCGCGGTGACGGTGGACACGGCCTGTTCCTCCTCGCTGGTCGCCCTGCACCTGGCCGTGCAGGCGCTGCGGCGCGGGGAGTGCGCGCTGGCCCTGGCGGGCGGGGCGTGCGTGATGGCCCGGCCCACGCCGTTCACCGACTTCGGCCGCCAGCGCGGGCTGGCCGCCGACGGGCGCTGCAAGCCGTTCTCGGCGGCGGCCGACGGCACCAACTGGGCCGAGGGCGTGGGCCTGTTGCTGCTGGCACGGCTCTCGGACGCCCGCCGCGCGGGGCACCCGGTGCTGGCCGTGGTGCGCGGCTCGGCGGTGAACCAGGACGGGGCGAGCAGCCGGCTGACGGCACCGAGCGGCCCGGCCCAGCAGCGGGTCCTGCGCGCGGCGCTGGCCGACGCGGGGCTCGGCCCGGCCGAGGTGGACGCCGTGGAGGCGCACGGCACGGGCACGGCGCTCGGCGACCCGATCGAGGCGGGCGCGCTGGAGGCGGTGTTCGGGGGCGAACGGCCGGGCGGGCGGCCGTTGTTCCTCGGCTCGCTCAAGTCGAACATCGGGCACGCGCAGGCGGCGGCCGGCGTCGGCGGCGTCGTCAAGACGGTGCTGGCGATGCGGCACGGACTGCTGCCGCCGACCCTGCGCGCCGAGCCGCTGTCTCCGCACGTGGACTGGTCCGCGGGCACGCTCCGGGTGGTGACCGCGCCCGTGCCGTGGCCGGGGACGGGCGCGCCCCGGCGGGCCGGGGTCTCCTCCTTCGGCTACGGCGGCACGAACGCGCACGTCGTTCTCGAACTCCCCGAGGAGTCGATGGCCTCGGCTCCTCCTCCCGGCGGCGACGAGGGGGCCGCCGGGGGCGAGGCGCGGCCCGTGGCCTGGCCGCTGTCCGCGCGGGACGAGGAGGCGCTGCGGGCGCAGGCGGCCCGCCTGCGTGAGCACCTGGCCGGCCGCCGGCCCGCCCCGGCGGACGTGGGCCGCACCCTGGCCGGCCGCACCGCCTTCCGGCACCGGGCGGTGGTCGTCGGGGCGGACCGGGCCGGCCTGCTGGGCGGGCTCGACGCCCTGGCCGCCGGGCGGGCCGCGCCCGGCCTGGTGCGCGGAACGGCCCCGGCCGCGCCGCCGCGCGTGGTGTTCGTCTTCCCCGGCCAGGGCGGGCAGTGGCCCGGGATGGCCCGCGCGCTGCTGGAATCCCCGGCGGCGGCTGCGTTCCGCTCCGCCGTCGCGGACTGCGAGGCCGCGCTCGCCCCGCACGTGGGCTGGTCGCTCACGGACGTGCTCAACGGCGCGCCCGGCGCCCCCGATCCGGAGCGGACCGACGTGCTCCAGCCGGTGCTGTTCGCGGTGATGGTCGGGCTCGCCGAGGAGTGGAGGGCACACGGGGTGCGCCCGGACGCGGTGCTCGGGCACTCCCAGGGCGAGGTGGCCGCCGCCTGCGTGGCCGGGGCGCTGAGCCTGGAGGACGCGGCGCGGGTGGTGGCCGTGCGCAGTGCCCTGGTGCGGCGGCTGCTGTCCGGGCGGGGCGGCACGGTGGCCCTGCCCCTCTCCGCGGAGGAGGCGGAGCGGCGCTGCGCCCCGTGGCGGGGGCGGCTGTCGGTGGCGGCGGTCAACAGCCCCTGGTCCGTCGCGGTTTCGGGGGACGCCCAGGCGTGCGAGGCGCTGCTGACCGCCTGCGCCGCGGAGGGGATCGGGGCCCGGCGCGTCGCGATGGACTTCGCGTCCCACTGCCCGCAGGTCCAGGCGCTGCGGGAGCCGGTCAAGGAGGCGCTGGCGGGGGTGGCGGCGCGGCCCGGGGGCGTGCCGATGCGCTCCACCGTCACCGGGGAGGCGGTGGACACGCGCGACCCGGCCGCGCTGGACGGCCGGTACTGGTTCCGCAACCTGCGCGAGCCGGTGCGCCTGCGGGACGCGGTGCGGGCCCTGGCGGCGGAGGGGCACACCGCGTTCGTGGAGGTGGGCCCGCATCCGGTGCTCGGCCTGCCGCTGCGCGAGACGCTGGAGGAGGCGGGGCGGGCGGGCTCCGGCAAGCACGTGGTGCTGGAGACGCTGCGGCGCGGTGAGGGAGGGCCCGGCCGGCTGCTGGCCTCGCTGGCCGGGGCGCACGCGGCGGGCCTCCCGGTGGACTGGGAGCGGGTGTTCGCCGGGGCGCGGCGCGTGGAGCTGCCGACGTACCCGTTCCGGCGGCGGCGGTACTGGCTGGAGGACGCGGCGGCGGGCGCGGGGGACCTGGCCGCCGCCGGGCTCCGCCCGGCCGGGCACCCGCTGCTGGGCGCGCTGGTACCGGCGGCCGGCCGGGCGGGCGCCACGGTGTTCACCGGCCGCTTGAGCCGCCGCGCCCAGCCCTGGCTGGCCGGGCACACGGTGGCGGGCGCGGTGGTGCTTCCGGGCGCCGCGCTC
Source organism: Streptomyces boetiae (assembly GCF_031845405.1). Taxonomy (NCBI): domain Bacteria; kingdom Bacillati; phylum Actinomycetota; class Actinomycetes; order Kitasatosporales; family Streptomycetaceae; genus Streptomyces; species Streptomyces boetiae. The sequence goes on along the minus strand of NZ_JAVREN010000033.1, from coordinate 50,036 downwards.
CTCGAACTCGCCCTGCACGCCGGCCGCGTCACCGGCTGTCCGGCGGTGCGCGAACTCGTCCTGCACGCCGCCGTGGTGCTCCCGCCCGAGGAAGAGGTGCTGCTGCGGATGAGCGTGGGCGCGGCGGACGCCGAGGGCCTCCGGGAGGTGGCCGTGCACGCCGGGCCGCCCGGCGGACTCCCGGACGCCCGGCCCCCGGAGGAGGCCGGCTGGCGCTGCCACGCGAGCGGCACCCTCGCGCCGGACGCCGGGCCGGGGGAGGGAACGGCCGGGGCCTGGCCGCCGGAGGGGGCCGAGCCGGTGGACGCGGGGGCCGCGTACGAGGGCCTGGCCGCGGCCGGGCTGCGCTACGGCCCGCCCTTCGGCGGGATGACGGCGGCCTGGCGGCGGGGCGCGGAGGTCTTCGCCGAAGTCGCCCTGCCCGCAACGGCCGCGGCGGAGGCCGAGGCGTACGGCATCCACCCGGCCCTGCTCGACGCGGCCCTGCACCCGGCCGCGCTGGGCGCGGTCCCGGACGGGGACGGCGGGACGGCGGACCGACTCGCTTCCGTTCCCTACGCGTTCAGCGAGGTGGCGCTGCACGCCACCGGAGCGCGAACGCTGCGTGTGCGGGTGGCGCCGGAGGGCGCGGGCGCCGTGCGGGTGACCGCCGAGGACGCGGACGGGCGGCCCGTGATCCGCGTGGGGGCGCTGACGGTCCGCCCCCTCGCCGCCCTCTCCTCGGCGGGTCCCGGGAACCTGTTCGCCCTCGGGTGGGTGCCGGCGGGACCGGACGACGGGGGCCCTGGGGCGGCGGCGCGGTGGGCCGTTGTCCAACGCCCCGGCGGGGAAGGGGCGTTCCCCGACATCCCGCCGGAGACCCACCGGAGCCTCGGGGCGTTCCGCGCCGCGCTGCGCGGGGGCGCCGCGCCGCCCGCCCTGCTGCTGGCCCCCCGCGAGGCTGCCGGGGGCGAGGCGGGCGGGGGCGCGGCCGGGGCCCACGCGCTCGTCGCGGACACCCTGGCCCTGCTGCGGGAGTGGCTGGCGGAGGAGCGGTGCGCGGACAGCCGCCTGGTGGTCGTCACCCGCGGCGGCGTCGCGGTCCGGCCCGGCGAGGCCGCGCGGCTGGTCCCCGCGCAGGCCGCCGTCTGGGGCCTGGTGAGGTCGGCGCAGACGGAGCACCCGGGGCGTTTCGTGCTGGCCGACGCGGACCAGGACACCACCACCTGGGCGGTCGCGCGGGCCGTGGCCCGCACGGGCGAGGAGCAGGTGGCGGTGCGGGGCGCGCGGGCGTACGTGCCCCGGCTCGCGCGCCGGGCGGGCGCCGCCCCCTTGCGCGCGGGCGCGGGGCTGTCCGGGCCGGTGCTGATCACCGGCGGCACCGGCCTGCTGGGGGCGGCGGTGGCCCGGCACCTGGTGACCGCGCACGGGGTGCGGGAGCTGGTGCTGCTCTCGCGGCGCGGCCCCGCGGCGGCCGGGGCCGCCGCCCTGCGCGACGAACTCGCCGCCCTGGGCGCGGAGATCACCCTCGCGGCCTGCGACGCGGCGGACCGGGAGGCGCTGGCCGGGCTGCTGGCCTCCCTCGCCCGCCCGCCGGCCGCGGTGATCCACGCGGCGGGCGTGCTGGACGACGCCCTGCTCGCCTCGCTGACGCCGGAGCGGGCGGCGCGGGTCCTGCGGCCGAAGGTGGACGCGGCGGCGCACCTGGACGCGCTGACCTCCGGGCCCTCGCCCGCGCGGCTGGTGCTGTTCTCCTCGGCGGCGGGGACGTTCGGGACGGCCGGCCAGGGCGCGTACGCCGCGGCGAACGCCTTCCTCGACGCGCTGGCCGAGCGGCGGCGCGCGGCCGGGCTGCCGGCGGTGTCCCTGGCCTGGGGGCTGTGGGCGGAGGCGAGCGCGATGACGGCGGGGATGACCGAGGCGGACCGGCGCCGGCTGGCCAGGGCGGGCGGCGGAGGGCTGACCACGGCCGAGGGGCTGGCGCTCTTCGACGCCGCGCTGGCGGCCGGCGACCCCGTGCTGCTGCCGATGCGCCTCGGCCCGGCGGCCGAGGCGCCGCCGGTGCTGAGCGGGCTGATCGCGCCGCCCCCGGCGCGCCGTGCCGCGCCGGGGCGTGCGCGAACCCTGCGCGCGCGCCTCGCGGGGCGCGACCCCGCGGAGCGCGCCGCTGTCCTGACGGAGCTGGTGCGGGACCTGACGGCGCGGGTGATGGGGCACGCGGACACCGAGGACGTCGCCCCGGACGCGGGCTTTCCCGAGCTGGGCTTCGACTCGCTGATGGCCCTGGAACTGCGCAACGCCCTCACCACCGCCACGGGCCTGCGCCTCCCCCCGGCCACCGTCTTCGCCCACCCGACCCCCCTGGCCCTGGCCGCCCATCTGGCCGGCCACCTCGGCGACCTCCCACCCGGCAGGCCGCCGGCCGACGAATCTGCCGCTGCCGGCTCCGCCTCCGCGCCGCACCGGTCCCCGGAGGCGGCCCGGGCCCCGGCCGCACTCGCCCGCCCCGGCGGGAACGGCGCCTCGAACGGCGCCCGCCCTCCCGAGGGCGGCCCGGCCCCGGCCCGCCCCGGCCCGGCCGCCCGCCACGGCGGCACACCGGCCGAGGGCGACCCCGTGCGGGCGCTGTTCCTGCGGGCCGCCGACGCCCGGCAGTTCGGGGTCGGGATCGAGATGGCCCGGCTCGCCGCGAGCCTGCGGCCCACCTTCGAGGGGCCGGCCGGCTGGGGCCGGCCGCCCGTGCCGCTGCGGCTGGCCGCCGGGGAGGCGGAGCCGCGCCTGGTGTGGTTCACCTCCTTCGCGGCCATCGGCGGCGTCCACCAGTACCTGCGCCTGGCCGTCCCGTTCCGCGGCCGGCACGAGGTGGCGGCCCTCACCGTCCCGGGCTTCGGCGACGGCGAGCCGCTGCCCGCCACCAAGGGCGCGCTCCTGGCCCTGTACGCGGCGGCGGTCCGCGCCTGGACGGGGGACGACGCCCCCGTGGTGCTGCTCGGCGCCTCCTCCGGCGGCATCCTGGCCCACGACGTGGCCGCCGAGCTGGAGCGCGCGGGCGCCCCGGCGCGCGGCCTCGTACTGCTGGACACGCTGATGGACTCCGACCTGGCCGGCACGGTGGGCCTGACCCAGACGCTGCTGGGCGGCATGCTGACCAGGGAGAGCGTCTCGGCGCCCCTGGACGACACGCGCCTGACGGCCATGGGCTGGTACGCGGTCCTCTACGACGGCTGGCGCCCGAAGCCGCTGACCACGCCCACGCTCCACGTCCGCGCCGCCGAGCCGCTGGTTCCCCGGCCCCCGGGCGAGCCCGCCCCCGAGCCGGCCTGGCCCGGCGCACCGGCCGTGGTGGAGGTCCCGGGCAACCACTTCACCATGCACCACGAACACGCGGCCACCACGGCCGCGGCCGTCCTCGCCTGGCTCCCCGGCCTCACCGCACCGGCAACGCCCGTCAGTCCCCCATGAACACCACCCGCCGGGTCCGCGGCGCCGCGCCGCCCGTGCCGGGCCGGCCCGGGGCGCGCCCGGCGGGGACGGCGCGCTCGCGGCCCCAGGAGCGGATCTCCTCGATGCGCTCGGGGTTGGTGCGGCTCAGCGGGGAGGTGTTGGCGAAGGTGTCCTCCACGAACGAGGGACGCAGGCTCTCCGCGCCGCCGCTCAGCAGCACCTCCGCGCCCACCTCGTGCAGGGCCGCCTCGATGTCCGCGCCCGCGAAGCCCTCGGAGAGATCGACCAGCCGCGCGACCTGCTCGGGGTCCGGCTCGTTCTTGACGTAACGCCGGTAGTACAGCTCGATGATCTCCTTGCGGTCCTCCTCGTCGGGCAGGTCCACGAAGAACAGCTCGTCGAAGCGGCCCTTGCGCAGCAGCTCGGGCGGCAGGCTGGCGACCTCGTTGGCGGTGGCGACCACGAACGCCCGGGAGCGCGACTCCTGGAGCCAGAACAGGAATTGCCCGATGATGCGCTGCCCGACGCCGTTGATGTCGTCGCGGCCCGCGAGGCCCTTCTCGATCTCGTCGATCCACAGCACGCAGGGCGCGACCCGGTCGGCGGTCTCCAGCGCCTCCCGCATCCGGCCCTCGGACTCGCCGAGGTACTTGCCGTGGATGCTGGCCATGTCCAGTCGGTAGAGGGGCAGACCCCACTCGCTGGCAACGGCCTTGGCGGAGAGGGACTTCCCGCAGCCCGGGACGCCCACGAGCAGCACGCCGCGGGGCGGGCGCAGGCCGGTGCCGCGCAGGTCGGCGTGCATCATCTCGTGCTTGCGGGCCAGCCAGGCGCGGAGGTTGGCCAGGCCGCCGACCCGGTAGTCCTCCTCGGAGAGGGTGACGCGCTCCAGGCCGGCGAGGTCGTTGAAGATGCGGTCCTTCTGCCGGGCGACGGTGAGGACGTCCTCCTTCTCGACGGAGCCCTTGGAGACGATGGTGGCGATGAGGTTGATCGCCTCGGCCTCGCTGACGCCGTGCAGGAACTCGGCGGCGCGGCGCCGGTCCTGCTCGTCCCACTTGATGGGGACGACGCCCTCGTGGTCGTCGAGGAAGGACGCGACCGTGGCGTGCATCTCGTCCACGTCGGGCAGGTCGAGCCGGATGCTCATGCCCAGGCGCTGCAGGCCGCTCCAGATCGGCTTGTCGGTAATCAGGACGACGCTGCCGCCCCCGGCGTCGGCCAGGCGGGCGAGTTCGGCGACGTGGCGGGTGAACTGCGTGTCCAGGTCGAGGTCGTCGGGGTCCACCAGCACGAGCGTGGCCTGCGGGCGGCTGGTGAACTGGGCGGCGGCGAACTCCATGGCGCCGGTGAGCGAACGGTCGTCCTGCATCGTGGCGTTGGTGCGCAGGTCGCGCAGCCCTGTGGCCCGGGTGTAGATCCAGAAGGGCATCGCGCTGCGGCGGGGCTGCGCGGCGACCTCGCGGACCAGCCGCATGGCGCGCTGCTGCTCGATGGTGCGCAGGCCGATGACCGGGACGCGGGCGTTGAGATAGCTGTCCAGGTCGCGGCGGCTCTCGGCGTAGTTCGTCATGGCGGCCTTCGTTCGCCTCGGTGGGTCGTCGGGGTCGTCGGGGTCGTGGAATCGGCGGTGCTCGGCGGTGTTCGGCGGTGTTCGGTGGCTCCGGGGCCTGCGGCCGGACGGCCGGGGCGGGGGCCCGGCGCCCCCGGGTCAGGGGCCGATGACGCGGCGGCGGGAGGGCGAGGCCGGATCGTAGGACCAGCCGGGGCCGTCGGCCCGCTCCCCTGGGCCGCCGTCCCCGGCGAGGGCGGCGGTGAGCGGGTTGTCGCGCAGGGGTCGCAGCCGCGCCTCGGCGGAGGCCGGGGCCCCGGCCGTCTCGGCATCCCGGCGGGCGTCCTCCTCCAGCTCGCGCTGGACGCGGGTGACCTGCTCGGCCAGCAGCGCGTCGAGCCGGGAGCCCAGACCCGGCGGGAGGGCGGGGAGCCGCGTCAGCTCCCGCGCGGAGCGCAGGCCCTCGCGTGCCTGGGCGAGCGCCCGGCCGAAGGCGAACTCGTCGCCGCCCTCGGCCCGCAGCGCGGCGGTGAGGGTGTCGGCCCACGCCTGGAGCCTGCGGTCGAACGCCTCGGTCAGCCGGGCGGAGAAACGCTCCCAGGTGCCGGTGGAGAAGTCGCCGGGCGCCAGGGGCGGCAGCCGGGAGGCGTCGAGGCGTTCGCCGCGGCCCCACCGCTCCAGGTGGTCGGCCCACGCCTCGTAGGCGCCACCCCCGCCCCACAGCCGCGTCACGGGCCGTCCGCGCCGGGACGGCGGACGAGCAGTTCGCCCGGGGGAAGCGGGGACCACTCCGGCAGGTCCTCGACGACGCGGCGCAGCCGCCCGGTGAGGGGGTCGGGGGGCGCCTCCCCGGCCGTGGCGGGGGCCGAGGCCCACCGGCCGGAGGCGCCGGGGCGCCGGGGGGTGACGGGCGCCGCGGCGGGCGGCGGCCCGGCGGGTCGGGGCGGCGGCTGGACCGGCTGGCTCACGGGCTGCTCCTCGGTACGCGGTTCGCGGTGCGCTGGTTCACGGTCTGCGCGGGCGCGGCTCTCAGGCCCCGGCGGGTCCGGCAGCCCCGGCCGGGGGCACGGTCCGCTGCTCGAAGGGCGTGCGGGCGTTCCCGGCGGTGGGCAGGTCGTCGAGGAACGCCCGCACCTCTGCCGAGACGGCGTCCGCGGCCTGGAACCGGCTCTGCCAGTCGGTGAGTTCGGCGCGGGCCTCGCTCAGCTGTCGCAGCGATTCCTCGCGGGACCTGGCGAGCAGCTGGCGGACGTGGTCCTGCATCGCCGCGGCCTTGGCGACCTGCCGGTGGATCACGAAGCCCCAGACGGCGGAGACGACCGCCGCGGCGCCGAGGCCGACGGCGGTGTCGAAGGACCCCACGACCCCCAGGACGGCGAGCGCCGTGGCGGCCAGCGCGATCACGCGCGCCTTCCACGGGTAGGCCAGCGAGTCCACGAACCAGCGCCCGTGCTGGTCCCAGTGCTGGGCCAGGGAGTTCTGAAGGGCCTCCAGGGGCTGGGTGAAGGAGCCCGTCCACGGCGGCAGCGAGAAGTTCCGCGCCCCGGTGTTGTGCGTGGCGGAGAGCGTGACCTGCACGTCGGGCGGCAGGGCGGCGCGGTAGGCCAGGGAGAACTCCTCGTGGGCCTGGGAGAGCCACGGGTGGCAGGCGACCACGGCCAGGCGCTGCGTGGCCGGGGAGACGCCGATGGACTCCGGGTCCAGCGCGGAGGCGGTCTGCACGGTCAGGTAGTCGAGGGTCTCCTCCAGGGCGGCGGCGTGCGCGTCGGCCCGCTGGGCCGCCGCGTCCAGGTCGCCGTCGCAGTCGATGACGGCCTGGTTGAACGCCAGGTCGCGGCGCAGCGGCAGCTCCTCGGTGTCGTACTCCGACACCAGCCGGTCGAGGATGTCGTCGACCGCGTCCTCCAGCTTGCCGGTGGGGGTGAACTCCCGTTCCACGACGGCCCGGTAAGTGTCCAGCAGACGCCGCTGCGCGGCGGCGGCGCCCAGCACCGCGTCCAGCTGCTGCCACTGCGGGGAGAGGGCGGCCAGGCGGGGGAAGCCGGCGGCGGCCGTGGGGCCGCGCAGGGACTCGATCTCGGCGCGCCACCGCTCGACCTGGGCCACCGCGGCGGCCTCGTCGGCCAGCAGCTTCTCGCGCCAGTCCGCCATCCGCTCGCGCAGCAGCTCGCGCCCGGGGCCGCCGAAGGCGCCCTGGGAGACGCACTCCAGGATGACGGCGAACTCCCGGCCGAGGCGGTAGGGGTCCTGGGCGTTGAGGAAGTGCCGCAGCCAGCGTGTGGCCTCCTCCCGGCGGCCCTGGCGGCGCAGAACGAGGGCGAAGAACAGGGAGGTGCGGCCGGGCGAGCGGCGGAAGCCCTCCTCGACGGCGCGCTCGCACAGGGCCCTCTCGTCGGAGGACCAGGCCGCCAGCGCGACCAGCACGGGGGCCAGCCAGTAGCGCGGGGTCTGGAGCATCAGCTCCTCGCTGACGGAGCGCACGGTCTGCTCCGAGACCAGGCCGACGTCGAAGGCCTGGAGCATGCCGACGGCGGTGCGGCGCACGACCTTGTTGTGCCCGAACTCGTGGTCCAGCTCGTCCCTGATGACGCCGACGCGGGTCTCGGCGCGCTGGACGTGGGCGGTGCGCCTGGCCTCGTTGACGAAGGTCAGGAAGTCGTCGCGCAGTTGCTTGAGGTCGTCCTGCGTCTGGGCCTGGCGGGCGTCGACGGCGGAGACCTGGCCGGAGACCACGTTGACGCGCTCGCCGAGCCGCACCACGAGGGCGTTCACCTGCCGGACCTGCTCCCGGAGGACGTGGTCCACCTCGGTCATGCGTTCTCTCCGTTCTGCGTCCGGTCGCGGGGGGCCGTGCGGTGCGGGGCGGGGGGAGCGGGCGGCGTCACTGCGGGGCGCCGCCGCGGGTGCGGACGATGCGGCCGTCGTCGTGGACGGGCAGCAGCAGGCCGTTGTCGTACACCTCGACGTAGGCGTAGGCGCCGGCGCGCACGAGCATGCGGGCGCCGGAGAACGGCTCGGGCATCGCCTCGTCGGGCGCGTAGTGCTCCAGGATGGCGCCGATCAGGCTGAGCCGGTGGTCCACGTAGGGCGGACCGAGGTGGCAGGCGGCCACGAAGCCCAGGGGCAGGGGCTCGTTCCGGCTCTCGTAGTGCTCGCGCAGCCAGGCGGCGAGCTGGGCGCGGGCGGGCGCGTCGAGCCCGGCGTCGAGGCTGCGCACCGCGCGCAGCACCTCGGGCGGGCGGGCCTGCTCGCGCCCGGCCGGGGCGAGGCGCGCCGCCCGGCGCTCGCCGGTCGCGGGCCGGGCGCCGAACGCGGCGCCGCGGGCGGGCCCCTCGGGCCGCACGACGCGGCGCGGCCCGTCGCTGTGACTCATGCTGCTGCTCCCAGCCTTGCCCCCGGAGGCGCCTCAACGCCCTGTGTCCGGCAGCATAGTGACGATCCGTCGGATAGTGAGCCCCTTCGGGCGGCCCGGAGGCCCGGCGCCCGGATCACGCCCGGAAATCGGCCGTGTTCCGCCCGGACGGAGGCCCGCGCGGGCGGAGGAGCGGCTGCGAGACTGGCGCGCATGGCCACGGTTCACGCCCTGCTGGTGGGCATCGACGACTATTCCGCCCTGGACCGCCCGCGGTTGGGCGGCTGCCTGAACGACATCGCCGCGGTGGAGGGCTGGTTGCGGCGCAGGGCCGGCGGGCGGCTGCGGCTGCGTGTGCTGCGGGAGGGCGAGGCCACGAGGGCGGCGGTCGCCGAGGGGATACGCGAACACCTGGGCGCCGCGGGGGCCGGGGACACGGCGCTGCTGTGGTACTCGGGGCACGGCACGGAGTCCGAGGTGCGGGAGGCGGGGGACGAGCGCCGGGAGGCGACCGGCCGTTACCAGGCGCTGGCCTGCGCCGACCTGCCGCTGGTGGACCGGGAGCTGGGGGCCCTGCTGGACGGGGCGGCGGCGCGCGGCGGGCACGTGGTGGCCGTGCTGGACTGCTGCTTCGCGGGCGGCGGGACCCGCGAGGAGCGGCTGACGGCCCGGTCCATGCCGCCCGCACCGGCCTGGGGAGCGCTCGCCGGCGCGCTGCCGGAGGCGCCGGGGGCGGGAGCGCGGGACGCCGCCGGGCCGGACGGGGACGGCAGGGCCGCGCCGCGGCACCTGCTGCTGGCGGCCAGCCGCCTGTACGAGAAGGCGTGGGAGGACACCTTCGGGGAGCGGCGGCACGGGCTGTTCACCTACGCCCTGCTGGGCGTGCTGGGCAGCGGCGCCTACGAGGGCGCCACCTACCGGGAGGTGCTGGCCGCCGCCCACGCCCGGGTGCGGCGGGCCACGGCGGGCCAGCACCCGGTGCTCCACCCGGACCACCCGGGCGGCCCGGCGGACCTGCCCTTCCTGGGGGCCGCGGGCGTGCGCCGGCCCTCGCCGCACCTGCTGCGGTTCGGACCCGACGGCTGGGAGGTGGACTGCGGCGGCGCCCACGGGCTGCGCGACGGCGGCGCCCAACCCCGCGCGGAAGGTGTGGAGTTCACCGTGACCGCGCGGCCGGAGGGCAGGGCGGGGCCCGGCGGCGGGGAGGTCCGCTCCGTGCGCGTCACCGAGGTGCGGGCGGAGCGCGCCCTGGTCCGGCCCGGCGGTGGCTGGGCGCCCGATCCCGAACGCACCTACCCCGTGGCGCTGTCGGCGCTGCCCCTGCCGCCGGCCGCCGTGTCCGTCGAGCCGCCCGCGCCCGGGGACCCGGCCGCGGAGTGGCTGCGCGGGGCGGTCCGCTCCGCGGGGCCCGGTGGCGGGCCCTCCCCGCTGCTCTGCGGGGACGGCGGGAGGCACGAGCCGGAGGGGCTTCTGCTGCTGCGCGTCCTCCCCCGCGGGGGACGCGCCCACGTGCTGCGCCGCGACGGCACCCCGTTCCTGGCGCCGCTGCCGCTGAGCGGGCCCGGGGACGCCCGGCGTGTCGCGGAGGCCCTGGTCCACCTGGCGCGCTGGCACCAGATCCGCGACCTGGAGAACCCGGCCGCAACGCTCGGCTCCCCGGTGCGGGTGGAGGTGACCCCGGTGGCCGGGCACGAGGACCGCCTGCTGCCGGGCGACGGCTCCCGCGAGCTGGTGTGCGCCTACGCCCGCGGCGCGGAGGGCTGGCTGCCGCCGCTGGTCACCGTACGGCTGCACAACCGGTCCTCGCGCAGGCTGTGGTGCGTCCTGCTCAACCTCACCGACAGCTACCGCAGCCACTCCCTGCTCTTCCCCGGCGACTGGATCGGGCCGGGCCGTTCCGGCTACGCCCTCGGCGGCGACCCCGTGGAGCTGTCCCTGCCCGCCTCCCGGGAGCCGCGCCCCGGCGCCGAGGTCCGCGACTGGCTCACGCTCCTGGTGGCCGAGGGCGAGGTGAACACGCTGCCCTTCCACCTCGACGCGTGGGACCCGGCCGCCCCGGGCCACCGGGGGGCCGCCGCGGCGGCCGGGGACGGCGTGCTGCGCCTGGCACCCCCGGCGCGGGCCGACCGCGACGCGGGCCCCGCCGCCGGGCGGCCCGCCTCCCCCGGCCAGTGGACGACGTACACCCTCGCGCTGCGCACCGTCGTGCCGTCCTGAGCGCCGGCGGCCCTCCGGCCCTGGCCTCAGCGGCCGAGATGGGTGAACCCCGCCCAGGCGGCGAGGTCGTGGGGGGCCACCCGCGCGGCGCGCTCGGCGAGGGCGGCGGGCATGCCCTCGGGGGCGGCGCGGCCGGGGTCGAGCATCCACAGCTGCGCCCGGCGCAGCGCCTCGCCCGGGGCGGCCTTCTCGCGGCGCAGGAACCAGTGCGTCATGAACATCAGCACCGAGGTGGCGTCGTCCGGCACCGGCCACAGCGAGCCGATGACGGAGCGGGCTCCGGCGACGAGGAAGGCCGTGGAGAGGCTGTACGCCTCGTTGAAGCCCCGTCCCGAGACGTGGCTGCGGCAGGCGGCCAGCACCACGAGGCCCGGACCGGCGGCGCCCTCGCCGTGGGCCTCCGTCAGCTCCTCGGCCGCCAGGTCGCCGCCGGCCAGCCACAGCCGGGCGGTCCGCAGGCCGTGCTCGGCCACCGTTCCGTGGCAGGCCAGGTGCAGCGTTCCCGTGCCGTCGGGCAACGAGCGCAGCCAGCTCAGGACTTCGGCCGGGGTGCCCTCGCCGTCGGCCGCGGCGGTGGCGCGGCGGCCCAGGAAGCGGCCCCGCGGGTAGAGGACGCGCTGCACCGCGTCGGCCTCCTCCCCCGCGTGCCGCAGGTCGCCGGTGGGGTCGCCGACGATCAGGGCGGCGTCGCCGGGCGCGGCGGGGCCGCGGGCTGCGGCCTCGCACAGCAGCCGGGCGGAGGCGGCGTAGGAGATCTCGGCCCGCTCCACCGCGTGCAGCCGGGCGCCCCCGCCGGCCGGTCCCCAGGCGGCGTGCCAGGGGACCACCGCGAACGCGCCCATCGGCACCAGGACCAGCTTCAGCGGCGCGGGGCCGTTTCCGGGTTCCGCGTCGTCATCCTCCGGGCCGAGGGCGGAGATCAGCGGCTCCATGGCGGCGTACCAGGCCCACGCGCACAGGCGGTCCAGCTGCTGCCGCGGGGCGGGCGGCGGGGCCGCGCCGGCGGGCCCGGCCGAGGCCGGGCCCATGTCGCGGGCCTCGCGCCCGGCCGGGGCGTAGGCGCGCAGCGGGGCGGCGTCCTCGGCGAGCCGGGGCAGGGGCAGGGTGCCCACCCGGCCGCCCGCGGTGACGATGACGGCCGCGCCGCCGGCGCCGCCGTGGGCGGGCACCAGGTAGGCGAGGGCGTCGGCGCCCGTGGCGCGCAGGGCGGCGGCGATCTCGGCGGGCTCGGGCGGGTCCAGGAGGGCCGCGCCGCGCCGCCGCCCGGCGTCCGAGGCGGTGAGGGCCTCGAACACGCGGCGCCGCAGGTCGCTGCCCGGCCCCCGTGCGGGGGCCGTTCCGGGCACGTGGGAGGCCGTCTCCTCCCCGCCCGCCTCCCGCCAGGCGCGGGCCAGGTCGGGGCGGCCGACGGCCTCCAGGGACCGGGGCACGCCGGCGGCGGTGACCGTGGCGTGCAGCACCAGGCCGCGGCAGGCGTCGAGCGCGCGGACGGCCTCGTCGAAGGCGCCGTCGGCCAGGCACCAGGCGGCGACCTCCAGGGCCCCGGAGGTCGCCTCCCGCGCGGCTTCGGCGGCGTGCGCGGTCCCGGCCTGCAGAAGCGTGGACCAGGCGTGGCCGCGCAGCCCCTCCAGGCCGGCGCGGCGCGCCGCGGCCCGGTCGCCTGAAGCGTCGCGCAGCCGGTAGGCGCGGCCGAGGGAGACGCTGAGGTCGGCCCACATCTGGTGCGCGGGCCCGCCGGCGAGCCGTCGGCAGACCTCCAGCCGTTCGACGCTCTCGGCCACCAGCTCGGCGCGGCGCGAGGGCCGGGGCTCCACCTCGGCGAGCGCGCACAGGGACATCCCCAGGGTGGAGGCGCTGCTGTGCCAGTCGGCGGATTCGGGCTCCTGGAGGTCCATCGCCTCCCGCAGCAGGCCGCAGGCGGCGGCCAGGGCCCGCGGGTCCTGGGCGCGCAGGGCCTCGGTGCAGCGGAGGTGGGCGAGGGTGCCGACGAGGTGGCCCCGTTCGCGGCGGGGCAGCCGTGCGGCCGTGCGGCGCAGCTCCGCGTCGGTGGGGCGCCGCCGGGGCGGGGGCGCGGGCGGGAGGCCGCCGGTGCGGGCCAGGTCGTCGCGGAACAGCGCCAGGCCGTCCAGGCGGACCCACACCTGGGCGCGGACGGGGTCCTCCGGGGACAGCCGTTCCGCCACGTCGGCCAGCCGGGCCAGGGCGCGGTCGAGCCCGGCCACGTCCCTGGCCTGCGCCGCCGCTATGGCCGCCGCGGTGGCGCTGTCGGCCTGGGCGAGGAGGCGCTGGTAGGAGGTGAACGTCTCCTCGCCGGCCAGCCGGTCCACGAGCCGCTGCCCGGCCTCCCGCTCGTCCCGGCCGCCGCGCACCTGCCCGAGCAGGGCGGTGACCTGGGCCTCGACCTGCGCGAACACGGGGTCGGAGGCGCCGAGTTCGCGGGCCTGTTCCACGTGGTGGCGCAGCTCATCCAGGGTGCGGCCCGAGGCGTCGAGGCCGTCGTTGAGCAGGACGAGGGCGGCCACGACGTGGGCGCGGGCCCGCGTCGCGGGGTCGGCGCCCGGGTCGCCGACGGCGGCGTCGATCAGCGCCCGCTTCTGCTCGCGGGTGACGTGCGTGCCGTGCGGGTCGAGCACCGGCAGGAACGTCAGGATGCTCCTGGCCGAGGCGGCGCGGTCCTCGGCGTCGGGGCCGCGCTCCTCCCATTCCCGGTAGTGGGCCAGGAGGGACTCGGGGGTGCGCAGGGAGTCGTGCGCCAGCTCCCCGATCAGGGCGCCGGCGTCCTCCCCGGGGCCGAAGTCGATGAAGTCCCGCCCCTGGACGACCCCTTGCATCAGCCGACGCAGTGAGTCCAGGACCTCCTCCCGGGAGGGAGCGGGCTCCCCCTCCGGCGCCGCGTCGCCCTCCTCGTGGCGAGCCCAGGCCAGGAGCATGCGGGCGATGTCGCGGAAGTCCGCCCCGGCGTCCTCCTCGGCCAGGACGCGGGCCGACCCGTCGATGACGTCCCGCAGGCGGGCCGGGGCGCGGTCGCCGAGGTAGCGGCGCTGCTGGAGCGCGGCCAGCATCAGGGAGGCCCGCCAGGCAGCCGGTCCGTCCCGGGCGGGGTCCCAGGCGGCCACGGCGTGGCGCATCATGGCCAGGGCGCGCTCGCGCCCCGGGTCGTCCTCGCGGGCGGAGGCGCGTTCGTAGAGGAACTCGGCGAACCGGTGCAGGAAGACGGGCGGGATGCCCTCCAACGCGCCGGGCTCGTCCAGGAGTTGAGTGGCCTCGGCGGCGGCGAGCGCGACCTGGCGGCCGTCGCGGCGCTCCTGGCCCAGCACGCCGCGGACGAACGCCCGCCGCATCCGCGCCTCGTGGACCCACCAGGCGCCTTCGGCCGGGGCCTCCTCCAGCGCCCGGTCGAAGCCGTCGCGGGCCTCGGCGAAGAGCCCGGCGTCGGCGGCGGCGACGCCCTGGCCCATCAGGGCCTTGGCCAGCCCGAAGCGCAGCGCCGCACGGTCGGGCCCCGGGGGCACTTCGGCCAGGGCCGCGCGGACGTGTGCGGCGGCGGCGCGGAAGTCCTCGGGGTCGTCGGTGCGGCAGCCGCGTTCGTGGGCGAGGTCGGCGAGGGCCAGGCGCAGGTCGGCGGCCAGGGGCTCGTCGGCGCGGTCGGCGAGCGCGTCCGTCAGGCGCCGCGTGGCCTCGGCGGCCAGCGCCTCGCGTTCGCCCGGGTCGGTGGCGTTCTCGTGGCGGGCGGCGGCGACGAACGCCAACTGGAGGCGGCCGTAGCGGCGCTGCTCCTCGCCGCCGGGCAGGCCCTCCAGCGCGGCGAGGCCGTCGGTCAGCTCCCGCTCGGCCAGGTCCGCGAGGGCGGGGGCCTCCTCGCGGTCGTGGCGCAGGGCGTGGACCCGGCCCAGGAGCACCAGCGCCTCGCCGCGCGTGACGGGGTCGCGGGAGCGTTCGGCGGCGCGGACCAGGGCGTGCTCGGCCCGCCGCAGATCGGCCTCGTTCTCCTCGTGTTCGAACAGGGCGAGGCTGAGTTTGCCCACGGCGCACCAGTCGGCGGCGGCCCCGCGCCCGGGGCGGGCCTCGGGGCGGCGAAGGGCCGCCAGCAGCCCGTCGCGCTCGGCTCGGATCGCGCCGGCGTCGGGCTCCTCGGCGGCGGGGCCGCCGTCCGCGGCGGGGGCCGGGGGGCCGTCGGCGTCCGCGGGGTCGTTCACGTCAAAATCCCTCGTGTGGTCGGTGGTTGCGGGGCGGCTTCTAGGGCGCGGGGGCGACGGCGGCGTGGTAGCCCTCCAGGATGGTGTTGAGCCAGCTCTCGCCCTCGGGGGTGTCGAGGTCGAGGGGCGGGACCCCGGCGTCCCGGAGCGCGTCGGCGGGGCAGCGGTCGGAGAAGAGCACCAGCGCCCGGTCGGCGGGCTCCCGCTTGGAGGGCCACAGGAAGCCCTGCGCGGCAGGGCCGGTCCTGGCACGGATCCAGTGCCCCCAGTCGCGGGTGTAGGGGTAGTCGGCTGCTTCGGCCTGGACCAGCCAGGCGTCCTGGGCGACGGCGGCCAGGTCGCGGCCGGAGACCAGCGGCACGACCTCGACGTCGCGGGCAAGCCGCAGCACGGACAGCCGCCGCCCGCGCACGGTCCGCCGGGGCAGCAGCCGCGGGGCGGCGGAAGGCTCGAACGGGACGGAGCGCAGGAGGGTTTCGCACACGGCCGCCTCCACACTCAGGCCCGCGTACAGGTAGCCGTAGGGGTCGCAGCGGGTGGCGTCGAAGCGGCCCCCGCCGTAGAGGCAGTCGGCGGGGACGGGGTTGAAGGCGGTCGCCTCCCGGGCGGCGGCGTGAATGCGGAACAGCAGGGTGCCGGCGGTCAGCACCTGGCGCCGGGGCCGCCGGGGAAGGGCCTGCGGAGGACGGGACTTGGGCACGGGCGCCTCACTCCCCCGCGCCGAGCTGGCCGGCGGCGGCGATCAGCAGCCCGTCCGCGCCGGCGCCGACGAGGCGAGCGGGCACGCCGCCGCCCTCCAGCCAGGCATTGGCGGACAGCCACCAGTCGGCGCTGCCCCAGGGGTCCTCCTCGGCGCCCAGGAGGCCGTTGACCTCCACGACCACGGACCAGGGGAGGCCGTCGGGCGCGAACTGGAAGGCGGGCAGCCGGGCCAGACCTCCGGGTCCCGGCAGGCGGATCAGGCCGGGGGCGCCCGGGTCGCCGCCGCGGCGGCGGACGGCCTCCTCGCCCAACGCCGGGACGGCCAGCAGGCGTTCGCGGACCACGCCGAGCACGGGCCCGGCCATCCGGTGGCCGTCGAGGAGGAGCACGGCGAGGTCGGCCGCGTCGAAGCCGTCCACGCGCACCTCCTCGGCCGTGGCGGCCCCGCGGGGCTCGGACGGGGCGGCGAACCGCTCGGGCAGCAGCCGCGCCAGCGCCCCCGCGGCCCGGGCCGCCGCGTGGGCACGGGCCTCGCTGCCCGCCTCGGCCTCCCGCAACGCCCGCAGGTGCGCGCGGAGTTCGGCGTCCGGCGCGAGGCGGGCGCGGATTTCCTCCCAGGCAGCCGCGGCCGTGGCCAGGGCCTCGAAGGGGTTCACGCCGGCTCCCCGGGAGCCGGGGGCGGGGCCGGGGCCCGCCGCGGTCCAGCGTTGCGCAACTCGCCCGCCCTTCCGAAAAGTTGATCGGTCTCCCGCAGATCCTCCCGCACCGGGGCGCGTGCGGGGGCACGCCGCTGGGCGTTTCCCGGCCGAAACGCGGGCGGTCGCCGGTCCCGCGCGCGGAACGGCCGGGCGAACGACCCCGGCAGCGAAAGAAGTTAGGCCAGCCTCGCCTTATCAATGAGCCGGCCTGCTGCGCCGCTGCGCCGAGCACCTGCCCCCGCACGGCCGGGTCCTGATCGTCGAGCCGCTGCTGCCGGAGCGCGCGGGGCCGGTCCACGGCGGCCTGCCCCACCGGAGCGGCCTGAACATGCTCCTCAACGTCGGCGGCCGGGAGCGCACCCGCGCGGACTTCGAGGAGCTGTGCCGGGCGGCCGGCCTCGCAGCGCCGGTGTTCACGCCGCTGCCCCCGCCGCAGGTGTTCGCGCTGGTCGAGCCCGCGCCCGCCGGCTGAGGAGCGCGGGCGGGAGGCGGAGGACCCCTCCCCGGGCGCGCCGCGCGCGGCCTAGCATCGACGCATGACCGCAGCGGAAGTTCCCGAGCCTGCCTCCCCGCCCTCCGTCCGCGCCTCGCACGCCGAGCGCGAGGCGGTGGTGGAGCGGCTGCGCGACGCCGCCGCCGAGGGGCGGCTGGAGGTGGAGGAGCTGACGCAGCGCGTGGAGCGGGCGCTGACGGCGACCACCCGGGCCGACCTGGACTCGCTCACCGCCGATCTGCCCCCGCCCCCTGCGGAGTTGGCCCCACCGCTGGTGCTCAAGGGCGGCCTGCACGGGGCCTCGCGGGAGGGCCGCTGGACGGTGCCGCCGCACATCACGGCGCACGGCGGGATGGGCGGCGTGAAGCTCGACTTCACGCGGGTGGAGGCCCGGCCGACGGAGATCGTCGTGGAGGCCTACGGGGAGATGGCCGGGGTCGTGCTGGTCCTGCCGGACGGCTGGGCCGCCGACACCACGGGCATCGACCCGGGGCTGGGGGGCGTGCGGGACCGGACCACGCCGGAGCGCGCGCCGGGCGCGCCGCTGGTGCGGGTGGTCGGCGCGGCCGGGATGGCGGGCGTGGTGGTCCGCCACCCCGGCCGCTGGGAGCGGCGCAAGCTGCGCAGGAACCCGCCGCACTGATCCGCGCGCGGCCCGGCGGCGGCCTGGGACGGCCCTGGGGCGGCTCAGTGGTGGCGCTGGCGGACGCGGGAGACGCCCTCGTCCGAGGCCAGCGGACGCAGCGGGTCGTGCCCCAGGTTCATCAGGCGGTGACGCCAGGGGTCGGTGCCGGCCTCCGGGTCGTCGAGGCCCTCGCCGCGCTCGGCGGTCACGGTGCTGACGACCTCGCGCATCACGCTGAGGTCGCCGTCGGTGAGATCCGTGCGGCGCTTGCCCAGGATCTCCAGCACGCGGCGCCCGTCGGGCGCCCCGGCCCGGTCCGGGACCTCCTCGGCGGTGTCGGTGGCGGCGTCCGTCAGGAGCCAGTCGTTCAGCTCGCGCGAGGTCATGTTCACGACCGCGTGGAACTCGTTCCACAGTTCGTCCAGCTCGGGGTCTGCCCTGCCGGCCATGGTGTGCCCTCCTTCCGGCCCGGCCGCCGCGACCGGATGTCTCCGGACGAGGCGGACACGCCGCGGGTGCCCCGTCCGGGGCCGCCGAAACGCCGCGCCAGGGCACGCAGCGGGGCGGAGCGGCCTCGGCCGGGCACCGTCCACAGCGTCTGCCCGCGCACGCCCCACCGCTCCAGCAGGACGTTCGCCGCCAGGAACCCGGAGGTGGCCGCCCGCTCCATCAGCGCCACGGGCAGGCCGGTGCGCACCAAATCCCCGGCGAGCACCAGCCCGGGGTGCGGGGTGCGCACCCCGGGCCGGGCGGAGTGGCCGCCGACCGCGAACAGGGGGCAGTCCGCGCGCCACAGGTGGTGGGCGTCCACGACGCGGGCGGCGCGGGTCTCGGGGTAGAGGCGGTGGAGCTGCGCGGCCAGGCCCCGCTCGACGGCGGGGCGGTCGGCGTCCTCGGGCACGGCGTAGGCGTGGAGCTCGACCACCTCGCCGCCGGTGCGCGCGGCCCACCGGGAGGCCTCGCCCTCCCAGCGGGCCGGGAGGCTGACGTTGTCGAGGCCGCCGTAGCCGCTGGTGCCCAGGAAGCCGGGGCGGCCGGGCGCGAGGGGCCGGTCCAGCCACAGCCGGGAGACCAGGAAGGGCGGGGCGGTGCGCAGCCCGGCGACGGCCGCGCGCCAGGCGGGGCCGCCCAGGCCGGGCGAGGCGGCGACCAGGGCCCGCAGCCCGTCCGTGTCGAGTGCCAGGACCACCGCGTCGTAACGCCCGCCGCCGCCGGCCGCCTCGACCGCGAACCCGCCGCCGGGCAGCGGCTCCACGCGTTCAACGGCCGAGGGGGCGCGCACCTCGGCGCCGTGCGCGGCGAGGGTGCGGGCCAGCGGGTCCCACAGGGCGGCGGGGAACGGCTCGTTGGGGACGTCGAAGAGCAGCCCCTCGCTGGAGCCGAGGAAGTAGATGTGGAACATCAGCACCATCTCGGCGGCCGACAGCCGCGCCGGGTCCGCGAAGAAGCTGCGCGAGAAGACCTCGAACGCCAGGTGGTGCGCGGCGGGCGGGAAGCGGATGGCGGCGAGGAAGTCCCGGGCGCTGACCCCGTCCAGGCGCTCGTACACCTCGGGCACGCGCACGTCGAGCAGCGGCAGCGCGGCGACGGGGTTCATCCGCAGCAGGTCGCGGGCGGTGAAGGTGGGGCTGAGAGCGGCGAAGCCGAGGGCGCTCCAGGGCGGGGTCCTGGGCACGTGGCGGAAGCTGTCGCGCGGGCCGCCGCTGTGCCGCAGGGGGTAGTCGGGCAGCGGGGTGAGCGCGTCCAGGGCGGGGTCGGCCCGGCGCAGCAGGCCGCGCAGGTTGTAGTACTGGCGGAAGAACGCGTGGAAGCCGCGGGTCAGGGTGGCGCGGCTGCCGTCGGCGAGGGTGACGGGCCATCCGGCCAGGCGCCCGCCGAGGGCGGGCTCGCGCTCGTGGAGGGTGACGCGGACGCCGCGCTCGGCGAGGACGGTGGCGGCGGCGAGGCCGGCGATGCGGAGGGCGGGTCCTCGCCCGCCCTCCGCCGCCCGGGCCGGGCCGGGAGCGTCCGGGCGAGCCGGTCCCGGCCCGGCGCGGCCCTCACGCGGACCCGCCGACGGGGTGGCCGGGGGCCGCGGCGGCGGGCACGGCCGGGTCCGCCGCGGCGGCCTGCGGCGGGGCCGCGGCCTCCTCCGCCTCGCGCCCCGGCCGCGCGGCGAGGACGGTGTGCGCGATGCCGGTCTGCCAGCCCGGCAGCGGGAGCACCCGCACGTGGGCGAACCCGGCCCGCCGCAGGCGTTGGGCGAGCACCGGGGCGGAGTCGAACTCCTCGACGCTGCGCCACAGATGGCGGTACAGCGGCCCGTCGCCGAGGGCCGTGCCCAGCGGCAGCACCAGGCCCTTGCACACGGCCGCCCACACGGCCCGGTGCAGCGGGTGGCCGCTGAGCGCGTAGTCGTGCACGGCGAGCCGGCCGCCCGGGGCCAGCGCCGCGCGCGCGGCGCGCAGCACCCCGTCCGGGTCGGTGACGTTCCGCAGGAGGTAGGCGGCGAACACGGCGTCGAACGGCCCGTGCACCCCCGCCCGGGCCAGGTCCTCGGCGGGGGCGTGGACGAACGACACGCGCGCGGGCCAGCGTTTGGCCTCGGCCCGGCGCAGCATGCCGGCCGAGGCGTCCACGGCGGTGATCCGCGCGCCGGGCAGGGCCCAGGCCAGGGCGGCGGTGGAGGCGCCCGTGCCGCAGCCCAGGTCGAGGACGTGGCGGCCGGCGCCGCCGTGCGGCAGGCGCAGGCGGCGGGCGGAGCGGCGCAGGTGGGCGTGGTAGCCGGGGTTGACGGCGACCAGCCGGTCGTAGGCGCGGGCACCGCGGTCGAAGGCGGCGGCGAGGTCGGCGTCGCGCAGCAGGGCGGTCATGGGTCACTCCTCGTCGGACGGGGCGGTGGGGACGGTGGCGGCGTGGTCGGCCTGGTCGGCCGGGGCAGTGGCCGGCGCGGCGGGAGGCCGCGCGGGCGGCGGCGCGGGACGGGAGGCGCGGGGCCAGGGGCCGGCGGCGGGCCGGCGCCGCAGCAGGGGCAGTTCGGCCGCCGTCCGCAGCATCGGGCCGACGGGCGTGCGCAGGCCGACGGCCAGGTCCTCGTGGGGGCGGGTGCGGCCGTCGAGGAAGCGCAGCAGGCGCCCGGCGGGCACCTCGCGGAAGAGCCGGGGGAAGAACGCCGCGCCCTCCACCCGGCCGGTGGCCAGGGCGCGCAGCAGCACGGCGTCCATGGCGCGGGCGCGCGCCGGGTAGGCGGGCGGCGGCACCGGGCGGCGCCCGGCCCGCAGGGCGGCGGCGACGGCCCCGGCCTGCCGCTGGACGGCAGCGAAGGTGTAGCCGGTAGCGGGCCGGGTGGCGCCGCCCGCGGTGCCGAGGCGGAAGACGGAGCGCCCGGCGCGCGGGGCGAGGCGGCCGTCGGTCATGGGGATGGCGCCGGTCTCGGTGCCGGTGATGTGCCGCTCGCCCAGGCCCAGGACGTTCTCCGCGTAGTGGCGCAGCGCGGCCTCGTACGCCTGCGGCTCCAGCGGGCGGGCGGAGAACTCGGTGTACTCCACGAGCGCGGTGCGCGGCCCGGTCGGCAGCACGTAGCCGAAGGACAGGCCGCGCGGCGGCTGCGGGGTGCGGAAGTCCATCAGCTCGACGGTCGCCGGGTCGAAGGCGGGCTCGCGGGTGGTGAGGAACCAGCCGTGGAAGTGCTGGAGCAGGGTGGTGCGGGCGGGCGGCGGGGCCGGGGGCGGGCGGGTGTCGAAGAGCCAGCGGGCGCGCACCGCCAGGGGCGCGCCGTCGCGGGTCACGGCCCGCGCCTCGGCGCCGCCGGGCGCGTCGCACACCTGCCCGACGGTCGCCTCCAGCCGCAGGACCCCGCCGCGCCGGGCGAGGTCGCGGCCGGCCAGGGCCTCGAAGTCGCGGGAGCGGATCATCGTGTACCGCAGGGGGCCGGTGGCCAGGGCGGTGGCGGAGCCGTTCCGGTCGCGCACGCGCAGCCTCCGCCAGGACGCGGCCACGGCCTCCTCCCAGCGGCCGGGGCCGGCCTGCCAGGAGCACCAGGTGCGCGGCGGCGGCTGCAGCGGGCCGGGCGGCGCCTCCAGCAGCACCACGGAGGGCCGTGCGCCGCCGGGCGCCGGGTCGCTCAGGCGGTGGGCGAGGGACAGCCCGGCCGCCCCGGCGCCGACGATGGCCACGTCCGCCTCGACCACGCGCGTGCTTCCGCCCGTGGCGCCGGTCATCGGTCCAGGCCGCGGGCCCGGCGGAAGCGGGCCTGCCCCTCGGCGAGGCCGGCCACCGGGTCGGGGTAGCCCAGGCCGGCGCGCTCCTTGTCCGGGAGCTTCCACGGCTGGTGGACGGCCCGGCCCGCGACCCCGGCCAGCTCGGGCACCCAGCGGCGGACGTACGTTCCCTGCGGGTCGTAACGCCGGGCCTGGGAGAGCGGGTTGAGGACCCGGTTGCGGCGGGCGTCGGTGCCGGTGCCGGCCATCCACTGCCAGTTCATCTGGTTGTTGGCGAGGTCGCCGTCCACCAGCCGGTCCAGGAAGTGGCGCGCGCCGACGCGCCAGTCGACGTACAGCGTCTTGGTGAGGAAGGAGGCGGTCACCAGGCGGCTGCGGTTGTGCATCCAGCCCTCGTGCAGCAGCTGCCGCATCGCGGCGTCCACCAGGGGGTATCCGGTGCGGCCCTCCTTCCAGGCGGCGACATCCTCCTCGGCGGCGGCCCCGCCGCGCCAGCGGTCGCGCTGGGTGCGGTAGTCGGCGGCGGAGGCGTCGGGCCGGGCGGCCAGGACCTGCTGGTGGAAGTCGCGCCAGGCGAGCTGGCGGACGAACGCCTCGGCGCCGGGCCCGCCCCGGCGGCGGGCGCCGTGGATCACCTCCACGGGCGAGAGGGTGCCGAAGTGCAGGTGCGCGGAGAGGCGGGAGGTGCCGTCCGCGCCGAGTTCGTCCCCGCGGTCGGCGTACGCGTCCAGGCCGTCGCGCAGCCAGGCGGCGAGCCGCTTGCGGCCCTCCGTCTCGCCGCCCCGGGCCAGCCCCCGCGAGACCCCGGCGAGCCCGGACCGGGAGGGCAGCGGCTCGGAGCCCACTCCCTCGGGGACCCGTACGGCGCGCGGCGCGGCCAGCACCTCGCGGGCGCGCTCCTGGGACCAGCGGCGGAAGTAGGGGCCGAAGACGGCGAAGTGGTCCTTGGAGCCGGGCGTCACGGCCCCGGGCGGAACGGCCGTGAACACGCCGTCGTGCACGACCAGCCGCCGCCCCTGCGCCTCCAGGGCCCGGCGCAGCCGCCGCTCCCGGCGGCAGGCGTAGCCGCTGGAGCCGGCGGCCAGGTGGACGCGGTCGGCCCCGGCCTCGGCGGCGACCGCGCAGGTCTGCGCGACGACGTCGCCCGAACGCACCACCAGCCGCCCGCCGCGCTCGCGCAGCCCGGCGTCCAGCGCGGCGAGGCAGTCGGCGAGGAACGCGGCCCGGTTGGGCACGCCGAACCCGGCGGCCTCGATGTCCCGGTCCCGCACGAACAGCGGCACGACCTCCTCCGAGCCCTCCAGCGCGGCGTGCAGCGGCGGGTGGTCGTGCAGCCGCAGGTCACAGGTGAACAGGACGACGGACACGCTCATGGTCTGGCTCCGGTGCGCGGCGGGGAGGTTCGCGGCCCCGGCCGGGGCGCCGCCCCGCGCACCGCGCCGCCCGGCGCCGCTGCTGCCGAGTACTACCGCACGGCGGGCCCCGGGACGGCGTGGACGGGCCGCGCCACGCCGTTTTCCCGGGGCATGGAGCACAGGCGGCCGACCGACGGGGCCAGGCCGCGCACGGCTCAGCCGCGCGGGACCCCGCACCCGGCCTCGCCGGGCCACGCCGCGAGCCGTCCCCGCGGGGGAGCGCCGCCCGTGGTGGTCCGCCCTCCGGGGTCAGGCCGGGCCGCGACGCGACGAGCGGCTCGGCAGCCGACGGCGCAGTCCGCGTCCCCCGCAGGGGTGGATGCGGCGGGCCCCGGCCGCGAGCCGTCCCGGGGCGGGGCCGGGCGGGCGTGGTCCACTCCTGCGGGAGCGGCCCGCGCCCGCCGCCTCCGGGCGGCGCCCCCGGCCGGGAGTACGCAGCCGCCCCGCGACGGCGAAAGGACCCGCGATGCCCCCCACCGCGCAGACCCCCTGGCCCTCCGCATCCGCCGCCGGGCCCCGGGCAGGCCGCCGATGAGCCCCGCGCCGCGCCCGCCGCGCGGGCCCGCGCCCGCCGCCGGATCCGGGGGAGGCCGCCGGGGCCCCGCGGGAACGCCGCGCCACCGCCCCCGGCGGGCCGTGCGCACGCTGCCCGGGCCCACCGATCACGTGGTCGTCGTCGGCGCCGGCCTCGCGGGCCTGTCCGCCGCCCTTCACCTTCTGGGCGCGGGCCGCCGGGTGACCCTGCTGGAACGCGAGCCCTCCCCCGGCGGCCTGGCCGGGCGCCTGGAGCGCGGCGGCTGGCGGATGGACACCGGGCCGACCGTGCTGACGATGCCGCACCTGGCCGAGGAGGCGTTCGCGGCGGTGGGCGAACGCCTGGCCGACCACGTCGAGCTGATCCCGCTGCACCCCGCCTACCGGGCCCGATTCGCGGACGGCAGCCGGCTGGACGTTCACACCGGCGCGGAGGCGATGGCGGCAGAGGTCGAGCGCTTCGCGGGGGCGCGCGAGGCGGTGGGCTACCGGCGCCTGCGGGCCTGGCTGGAGCGGCTGTACACGGTCCAGATGCGTGCCTTCATCGACGCCAACTTCGACTCCCCCTGGCAGCTGCTCACCCCCGACCTGGCGCGGCTGGCCGGGCTCGGCGGCTTCGGGCGGCTGGACGCGGCGGTCGGCCGCCACCTGCGCGACCCCCGGCTGCGCCGGGTCTTCTCCTTCCAGGCGCTGTACGCGGGGGTCGCGCCCTCGCGGGCGCTGGCCGCCTACGCCGTCATCGCCTACATGGACACGGTCGCCGGGGTGTGGTTCCCGCGTGGCGGGGTGCACGCGCTGCCCGAGGCCATGGCGCGGGTGGCGGCCAAGGCCGGGGCGGAGCTGCGCTGCGGGCGGGCCGTCACCGCTCTGGAACGCTCGGGCGGGCGGATCACGGCCGTGCGCGCCGGGGAGGAGCGTCTCCCCTGCGACGCGGTCGTCCTGGCCTGCGGGCTCCCCGCCGCCTACGGGCTGCTGGGCCGGCGCCCGCGCCGCCCGCTGCCCCTGCGCCACGCGCCCTCGGCCGTGGTCCTGCACGCGGGCACCGACCGCACCTGGCCCGGACTCGGCCACCACACGCTGTCGTTCGGGGCGGCCTGGGAGTCCGTCTTCCGGGGCCTGGTCCGCACCGGGGAGCCGATGTCCGACCCCTCGCTGCTGATCACCCGCCCCACCGCCACCGACCCCGGTCTGGCCCCGCCCGGCCGCCACCTGCACTACGTCCTGGCGCCCTGCCCCAACACGGCCGTCGGCCCCGGCCCGCTCCGCTGGCGGGAGCTGGGCCCGCGCTACCGGGACGCGCTGGTGGCGGAGCTGGAGCGGCGAGGCCTGGAGGGCTTCGGGTCGGCCGTGGAGGAGGAGTGCCTGGTCACCCCGGCGGACTGGGCGGCCCGGGGGCACGCGGCGGGAACGCCGTTCTCCGCCGCCCACACCCTCGCCCAGACCGGCCCCTTCCGCCCGCGCAACCTGGTGCGAGGCACCGAGAACGCGGTGCTGGCCGGCGCCGGGACGACGCCCGGCGTGGGCGTTCCGCCCGTGCTGCTCTCGGGCAAGCTCGCCGCCGCCCGCGTCACCGGTCCCCCGCCGCGCCCCCGCCCGACCGCGCGGCGCGCCCCCGCCACGGGGGCGGACGCGCTGCGGCGGCGCCGCCCCGAGGGGAGCCCCGCGTGAACGCCCGCGAGCTGGACGCCGCCGGGATCACCTCCCCCGCCCTGCGCGCCGACTACGCCTGCTGCCGCCGCCTCAGCGCACGGCACGGCAAGACGTACTTCCTGGCCACGCGGCTGCTGCCCCCGGCCCGCCGCCCGGCCGTGCACGCCCTGTACGGGTTCGCGCGGCGCGCGGACGAGATCGTGGACGAGCCGGGCTGGGCCGCCGGGACCGCCGGGCGTGCCGCCGCCCTCGACACGCTCGAGCACCGGCTGAACGCCGCGCTGGACGGAGGCCCCGGCGCCGAGCCCGTCGTCCGGGCCCTGGCCGACACCGCCCGCGCCTACCGCATCGACCGCCGCCATTTCACGGACTTCCTGGCCTCGATGCGGATGGACCTGGACGTCGCCGGCTACGCCACCTACGAGGATCTGCTCCGCTACATGCACGGCTCCGCCGCCGTCATCGGGCTCCAGATGCTGCCTGTGCTCGGCACGGCAGGTCCCCGTGAGGAGGCGGCCCCGCACGCGGCGGCGCTCGGCGTGGCGTTCCAGCTCACGAACTTCCTGCGGGACGTGGGCGAGGACCTCGACCGGGGCCGGGTCTACCTCCCGGCGGACCTGCTCGCCGCGCACGGCGTGGACCGCGAGCTGCTGCTGCGCAGCCGCCGGACCGGGGCGCGCGACCCGCGCATCACCGCCGCCCTGCGCGCCGCCGCCGCGCTGACCCTGGGCGTCTACCGGGAGGCCGAGCCCGGGATCGCGCTGCTGGACCCGCTGTCGCGGCCGTGCATCCGCACCGCGTTCACTCTCTACCGCGCGATCCTCACCGAGATCGCCGCCGAGGGCTACGCCACTCTGCACCGGCGCGCGGTGGTGCCGAACGCCCGGCGGGCCGCCGTCGCGGCCGGGGGCCTGGCGGGCGTGGCGGCGGCCCGGCTGCGGGCCCGGCGCCCCGGCCGCGGCCCGCTCCCCGGTGCCGTGGCGGGCCCGGCCCGGCCCGGGGAGGCCGGGTGAGGGGCGCACGCGCGGCTGCCGTGCCGCAGACGGGGGCGATGGGGGCACTGTGCAGCGCGGGCGGGGAGAACGGGGAGGCGCGGTGAGCGCCCCCGCGCGCCCGCCGGGCCGCTCCCCGCTGCGGCTGCGCCGACGCCCCGTGCCCTGGGAACGCCAGCGGCCGACGTGGCGCGCGGCCTCCCCCGCGCTGATCGCCGGGGCCCTGAAGCGGGCTCAGGCCCGGCACTCCGGGAACTGGTTCGTCGTGGGCGCCTCCCGGGACCTGCCGCGCGATCGCCCGCTGGGCCGCACGGTCGCGGGCACCGAGGTGGTGCTGTGGCGGGACGCGGCGGGCGGCCCGCACGCCGGGCCCGGGGCCTGCCCGCACCTGGGCGCGCCGCTGCGCGAGGGCCGGGTCGCGTGCGGAACGCTGGTCTGCCGCTGGCACGGACTAACCCTGACCGGCGGGCCGTTCGCGGGCTGGGAGCCGTTCCCGGCGCACGACGACGGGGTGCTGCTGTGGGTGCGCCTGGACGCGGCCGGGGGCGAGGAGCCGGCCGAACGCCCGCACGTGCCGGCCCGGCCGGACTTGGGCCGTTCCGTGGCCGCCGTCTGGTCCGGGACCGGCCGCTGCGAGCCGGCGGACGTGGTGGCCAACCGGCTCGACCCGTGGCACGGGGCCTGGTTCCACCCGTACTCGTTTGCGGACCTGACGGTGGTGCGCGCGCCGGAGGGCGGGGAGGACGACCGGTTCGTGGTGGACGTGTCCTTCCGGCTCGCGGGCCGGGCGGTGGTGCCGGTGCGGGCGGAGTTCACGGCCCCCGGGCCGCGCACGGTGGTCATGGAGATCACCGGGGGCGAGGGCGCGGGCTCGGTGGTGGAGACGCACGCCACGCCCCTGGCGCGGGGGGGCGAACGGCGGCAGGTGACGGCCGTGACCGAGGCGGTGGTGGCCACCTCCGCACGTCCGGGCTTCGCCGCCGCGCGGGCCGCCGCGCCGCTGCTGCGCCCGCTGATGCGGGCGGCGGCGGGGCGGCTGTGGCGGGACGACCTGGCGTACGCCGAGCGCCGCTGGTCGCTGCGGCGGGCCGGGCGCTTCCCCGGCTGACCCGTCCCGTCCGCCGGGCCGTCAGGCGGCGCGGGCGTGGCGGTCGCGGTGCGCGTGGTGGGCCAGGGCGGCGTGCGGGTCGGGGCCGGTGGCGGTGTGGTCGATGTGGACGGTGGCGGCGGTCAGGCGCGGAACGGTGTGGATGAGGGCGTGTTCGGCGGCGACGGCCACCTCGTGGGCGGCGACCACGGTCAGGTGGGGGGCGACGACCAGCTCGGCCTCGGCGCGCAGGGCGTGGCCGATCCACCGCATCCGCACCGGGCCCACGCCCAGGACGCCGGGCACCTCGCCCAGGGCCCGCTCGGCGGCCTGGACCAGGGCGGGGTCGACGCTGTCCATCAGGCGGCGGAAGATCTCGCGGGCCGCGTCCCTGAGCACGAGGAGGATGGCGGCGGTGATCGCCAGGCCGACGACCGGGTCGGCCCAGCGCAGGCCGAGCGCGGCGCCGCCCGCGCCCAGGAGGACGGCGAGCGAGGTGAACCCGTCGGTGCGGGCGTGGAGCCCGTCGGCGACGAGGGCGGCGGAGCCGATGCGGCGGCCGGTGCGGATGCGGTAGCGCGCCACCCACTCGTTGCCCGCGAACCCCGCCGCCGCGGCGGCGGCCACGGCCCACAGGTGGGTGACCTCGCGCGGGTCGAGCAGCCGGTCCACGGCCGCCCAGGCGGCCAGGGCGGCGGAGGCCGCGATGGCCACGACGATGAAGATCCCGGCCAGGTCCTCGGCGCGGCCGTAGCCGTAGGTGTAGCGGCGGTTGGCCGCGCGCCGCCCGAGGAGGAACGCGATGCCCAGCGGCACGGCGGTGAGCGCGTCGGTGGCGTTGTGGACGGTGTCGCCCAGCAGCGCGACCGACCCGGACAGGCCGACGATGACGGCCTGGACGAGGGTGGTGACCCCGAGCACGACCAGGGAGATCCACAGCGTGCGCATCCCCTCCCGGGACGCCTCCATGGCCGGATCCACCTTGGCGGCGCTCTCGTGCGCGTGCGGCGTCACCACATGCCCGACCCGATGCCGCACCCGCGCCCACCGGCCCCCGGCCGGACCGTGCGCGTGGCCCGGGCCGTGATCGGCCGGTGCCCGACCGGAGCCGTGATCGTGGCCGTCCTCGTCGCCGTGCCGGTGGGCAGGGCCGTGCCCGTGGGGGTGATCGGCCGTGTCGCGGTCGGCGCCGCGGTCCTGCCCGTGGCCAGGGCCGGGCACCGGGCCGTGGTCGCGGCCCGGCGCGCGCCCGTGAGCGCGGCCGGGGTCGCGCCCGGCGGCACCGCCGTGCGCGGAGTGGGCGTGCGGCTCGCCGCCCGTGGCCGGGCCGCCGGAGGCGTGCGTGTCTGCCATACGGGTCACCTTCGCACGGGAAGCCGATTGCAGCCATCGCCGTCGTACCGGCGCTGACCAGGTGCGATACGTGTGCAGCTGCGCCCGGTTCGGGCAGGGTTCAGGTGCGGCGGGACGCGCGGCGCAGGAGGGTCGTGAGGCGGTGGCGGGTGGCCGCCCAGCGGGCGGCGTGGCGGTGGGCGCGCTCCTCCGCGCGGGCGCGCGCCCGCGCGCGGTCGCGGTACGCGCGCCGGGCCCACGGCGAGCCCGGCCGCGCCAGGCGGACCGCGCCGAGGAGCGCCAGGGGCGGGAACAGCGTGGCGGGCACGGCCAGTTGAAGCTTGCCCTTCAGCAGCGTGACCAGGACGAGCGCGTGGTTGAGCAGCACGGTGGCCACCAGCCCGGCCCGCCCCAGGGCCTCCCCCGGGCCCAGGCCCTCCACGCCCACCGGCGCGAAGCCGGTGAGCAGCATGACGACGAGGGCGGTGGTGACGACGACGGCCTCCACGCTCGCCCGCCCCTGCGGCGACCAGTACACGTCCCGCAGGTAGAGGATCAGCGCGAACTCGTCGAGCACCAGCCCCGCCCCGAGCCCGAAGACCACGGCCGCCACGGGCGCCGCCCAGGTGCTGCCCGCCGCCGCCATGCCGCCGAAGCCGCCGGCCACCATCAGCACGAGGCCGGGCACCGCGTGGTGCAGGTGGTGCCCCCCGGCCGAGACGTCGTGGAACGGGCCGCGCCCGGCCCGGATCAGGCCGGTGACGCAGCGCACGCCGAGGAAGGTCAGGACGAACGCCGCGAGCCCCAGCAGCAGCGGCAGCTTTCCCGGCCCGAGGATCTCGCGGTCCCACCAGTGCTCCATGCCCCCAGCCTGCGCGGGGAACGCGCGGGCGTGCCGCGCCGCGCGCCGGGCACCCGGCCCGGATGGGTGAGATTCTCGTCGGAACCTGTTCCTGGACCGATCCCTCGCTGGTGAGCAGCGGCTGGTACCCGCCCGGGGCGCGGACGGCGGAGGGGCGGCTGCGGCACTACGCCTCGCGCTTCCCGCTGGTGGAGGCGGACACGACGTACTACGCGCTGCCTGGGGCGGAGCGCAGCCGGCAGTGGGCGGAGCGG
The DNA here is from genome assembly GCF_031845405.1 of Streptomyces boetiae. Lineage (NCBI taxonomy): Bacteria > Bacillati > Actinomycetota > Actinomycetes > Kitasatosporales > Streptomycetaceae > Streptomyces > Streptomyces boetiae. Next base: position 20,453 of record NZ_JAVREN010000033.1, on the reverse strand, counting down.
ACCCCGCCCGGCTTCGCCTTCGACGTCAAGGCGCACGCGCTGATGACGGGTCACCCCGCCGCGGCCCGGGGGCTGCCCGGGGGGCTGAGGCCCGCCGGGGGCGGGGAGCGGCGGGTCGCGCTGCGGGACCTGGGCCCGGGGGGCGAGGCGGCGGTGTGGCGGGCGTTCCTCGGCGGGGTCGGGCCGCTGCGGGAGGCGGGGAAGCTGGGGGCCGTGCTGCTCCAGTTCCCGCCGTGGTTCGGGCCGGGCGGGGGCGGCGCTGCACGGCTGGCGCGCTGCCGGGAGCTGGCCGGAGGGGCGCCGCTGGCCGTGGAGTTCCGGAACGCCGGGTGGCTGACGGGCGGTGAGCTGGGCCGGACGACGGGGCTGCTGCGGGAGCTGGGCATGGCGCTGGTCGCGGTGGACACCGCGCAGGGCATGCCCACGTCCGTGCCCCCGGTGGCAGAGGCGACCTGCGGGGAGCTGGCGGTCGTGCGGCTGCACGGGCGCAGCCCGGCCTGGGGCAGCGGCAGCAAGGAGGACCGCTTCCGCCACCGCTACTCCCCGGCCGAACTGGCGCCCTGGGCCGCGCGCGCCCGCCGCCTGGCAGAGCGGGCCGCGCGGGTGCACGTGCTGGTCAACACCTGCTGCGCGGACGCGGCCGTCCGGGCGGCGGGCCTGATGGCGGACCTGCTGCCCGAGGCCGTTCCGGCCCCGGCGCGGCCCGCCGGATGAGCCCGGCCGGACCGCGCACCGGGGGACCGTGGACCGCCCCGCCGGAACGCCCCCGGCCCGGCGGTCCGCTACCTCCCGCCCACGCTCCGCAGGAACTTGCGGCGCACCTCGGCCGCCAGCTCCGCGTTGCGCGCCGCCCGCTCCCGCGACTCGGCCGCGCGCCGCCGGAACCACTCCTCGCGCTGGGCGGTGAACCCGGCCATCCGCGCGTCGCGCCGCTCGTACATCTCCCGCCGCAGCGGGTCGAGCGCGGACCGGTCCACCACGGGCAGGTCCGCCATCGAGGGGCCCTCGGCCCGGCGCGGCAGGCGGCGTTCCACCGGGGGCAACGCGAGACGCGGGCCGGGCAGGGTCTGGTACCAGTAGGCGGTGGTGGACCAGTCGTCGGCCAGGTGGTTGGCGTGGCCGTGCTCCATGGTGACCTTGATCCGCTCGTTGAAGCGGACTGGGTCGGCCAGGTGGAAGCGGTAGTGCACCTGGAGTCCTGGCACGTCCTCCTCGTGCACGATGGTGCCCTGGAAGGGGTAGTTGATCTTCTGCATGCCCCAGCCGTGGCTGAAGTAGTCCTCGCCGCCGGTGCCGTGGAGGGACGGCGGCCAGGTCGTGGAGCCGTCCTCGGCGAAGTCCTCGTCGATCCAGATCATGTCGTCGCCCTCGCCCCACCAGGTGGCGGTGAAGTGGTTGACGGTGTGGACGCAGCCGATGTAGTTGCCCGCGCCCTCGGTCTCCAGGATCACGTAGTTGTCGCGCCCGTCGAGGTTGGGGACCTGCGTCTCCAGGCTGTTGACCTGGAGGTCGGGGCCCCAGCCGGGGCAGGGGTCGCTGCGCCGCCACTGGGCGTGGAAGTAGAGGGTGTCCTGGGGCAGTTCCTCGGCGAACAGCTCGTAGTCGATGTAGAAGTACTGCATGTAGGGGTGCTCGCCCTGGTTCTCGACCTCCACGCGGGCGCGGCGGTTGAACGGCATGGGCAGGAAGCAGTTGAACGCGGCCGGCCCGCCGTAGCGGCGTTCGGAGTCCTCCTTGACGGAGACGGTGAAGGGCAGCGACTGGAAGGAGGCGGGCAGGGAGTTGCCCACCCCGAAGAAGTCGCCCAGCGGGGCCTCGACGGCCGGGTGCTCCTGGTCGTCCCAGTACATGCGCAGGACGACCGTGCGGTAGTAGTCGGGGTCGTTGACCTCCCAGTTGTAGCCCAGGGCGTTGTTGAACTCGACCATCGCGGTGCCGGCCTGACGGGCGTCGAACAGGCCGGGGCCCAGGACGATCCGGCAGCCCTGGACGAACCACAGGTGGGTCAGAGCGCCGGGTCCCTCCAGGTCGGCCAGGACGGCCGTCTCGCCGGGCATGACGACGAACGCGTCCTCGTTGCGGCCGGTGTGGTCCCAGCTGGCGACCCGGGCGGAGCGGGCGCGGCGGCGGCGCGCGGCCCGGCCGAGCAGGTCGCCGTCCAGGGAGAACGACGCGGGCGGGGGCGGGGTGTGCATGGTGCGGGGGTGCCTTTCCACGTGCTCAGCCCTTGAGGCCGGATGCCTTGACGGAGGTGATGATGTGGCGCTGGAGGATCAGGAAGAGGAGGAGGGTGGGGACGGCGGCGACGAGGGACGCGGCCATGATGAGGCTCCAGTCGCCGCCGTACTGGTTCTGGAACTGCGACATGCCGACCTGCACCACCCACAGGTCGGAGTCCTTGGCGACGGTCAGCGGCCACAGGAAGCTGTTCCAGGTGGACAGGAAGGTGGTGACGGCCAGGGCGGCGAGCATCGGCTTGCTCAGCGGCAGCACCACGACGAGGAAGCGCCGCAGGTAGCCGCAGCCGTCGAGGTCGGCGGCCTCCTCCAGCTCGCGCGGGAACTGGAGGTAGAACTGCCGCATCAGGAAGATGGGGAAGGCGGTGAAGGCGACGGGCAGGATGAGCCCGGCGTAGCTGTTCACCAGGTTGGTCCGCGCGGCGACCATGAACAGCGGCACCAGGATGACCGGCATCGCGACCATCAGCGTGGAGAAGATGACGGCGAACAGGGCCTCCCGGCCCCGGAAGCGCAGCCGGGCCAGGGCGTAGGCGGCCATGGAGCCGAAGAAGACCAGCAGGACGGTGACGGCCACCGAGGTGAGCAGGGAGTTCCACAGGTAGCGGCCGTAGGGGATGGCGTCGAAGACCTCGGTGAGGTTGCTCAGGGTCGGGTCGCTGGGCAGGAGCGACGTGCCGCCGGTGTCCTCGGAGGACTTCAGGGCGCCGGAGAGCATCCACAGCAGCGGGAAGAGCTGCACGGCGGCCAGGGCCGAGGCGGCCAGCAGGCGCAGGGCGCGCCCGGCCGCCGGGCGGCGGCCGGCGGGGCGGAAGGGCCGGGCGGCGCGCCGGGGCGCGGGGCGTGCGGCGCGGCCGGGCGAGGGGACGGCGAAGTCAGTCGGCGTGGTCAAAGCGGCCTCCTCGGGTGATGCGGAAGGCGACGGCCGTCATGGCGAGCAGCGCGAAGGCGTAGAGCGTCGCCATGGCCGAGGCGTAGCCGACGTTGTTGAACGTGAACGCCTGCTGGTAGATGTAGAAGACGCCCATGCTGGTGGAGTTGGCCGGGCCGCCCTGGGTCATGACGTAGATGAGGTCGAAGGCCTGGAGCCCGGCGAGCCCGGCGATGGAGGCCAGGACCAGGACGAAGAAGCTGGTGGGGCGCAGCATCGGCAGGACGACGTTCCACAGGGTGCGCCAGGGCCCGGAGCCGTCGATGCGGGCGGCCTCCACGACCTCGGCGGGGATGTCCTGGAGCCCGCCGAGCAGGATGATCATGTAGAAGCCGACGAAGAACCAGATGCTGATGAACGCCACCCACCACAGCGCCCAGTCGGGGTCGCCGAGGAAGGAGGGCGGGTTGTCCCAGCCCAGGGACTCCAGGGCCTGGGTGAGGAAGCCGGTGGAGTCGGCCAGGATGTACTTCCACACCAGGCCGACGACGACGAGGCTGACGGCGTAGGGGGCGAAGAAGGCGGTGCGGAAGAACGCCCGCCCGGGCAGGTCGCCGTTGACCAGCAGGGCCATGGCCAGCGCGAGCAGGTAGACGCCGGGCACGAACACGGCCACGTACAGCGCGGTGGTGCGCACGCTGGTCCAGAACATCGGGTCGGACAGGGCGCGGCGGTAGTTCTCCAGGCCGCTGAAGCCGGCGTTGCCGAAGCCGTCGGCGTCCGTGAAGCCGTAGAAGACGGCCAGGGCCATCGGCAGCAGCACGAACAGGCCGATGCCCAGGGTGGCGGGGGTGACGAACAGCAGGCCGGCGCGCTCCTCGCGGCGGGCCCGCGCGCCGCGGCGGACGGGCGGGTGGGTGGCGGTCATCTCAGGGCTCCCATCGGTGCGCCGTCGTAGCCGGTGAGCGCGGCGGCGATCTGGTCCTGGGCGCGCGCGGCGGCCCGCTCGGGGTCGGTGCCGGCGAGCATCACGGCCTGGAGGGCGTCCATGACCGCGCGGACCACCTCGGGCGGGAAGCGGGGCTCGCCCACGCCGAGGGGGGTGGTGGGGCTGCCGGGGTCGTCGGCCGGCAGGCCCAGGACGTCGAAGGCCGCGAAGCTCATGACGCGGTCCTCGCTCAGCCGCCCTCGTTCCACGGCCGCCTCCATCACCGAACGGCGGGCGGGAAGCGTCTTCTTGGCGTCGAAGGCCCACTGGACCATCCGCTCGCGGCTCTCGGGCCCGGCCACGGCCCACACGGCGAACTCGGCGGCCTCCCGGGCGCGGGGGCTGTCCTTGTTGACGCAGATCGCCCAGCCGCCCATGCAGGTCAGGCGGTTCCCGCCGCGCTCGGCGGCGGGCAGGGGGAACATGCCGTACGCGAAGTCCGGGGCGCCCTGGTCGAGGAACGCGCTGCCGGGCACCGTCATCTGCTGCATCGCGCCGTACCCGGAGGCGAGGTTGGCGACCAGGTCGCCGCCCCCGCCGCCCTGCGTGGTGCGCGGGGCCAGGTCGTGCCGGACCAGGTCGTGCCACAGCCGCAGGGCGCGGATGGACGCCTCGGAGCCGATGGTGGAGCGGGTGCCGCTGACCACGTCGCCGCCGGCCTGCCACAGGAAGGGATACCAGCAGAACGCCTGGTAGACGGTCGGGTTGGTCTCCAGGACCAGGCCGTACCGCCGCCCGGCGCGCAGGCGTTCGGCCACGGACAGCAGCTCGTCCCAGGTGGCCGGGAGGTCGGCCTCGGAGAGCCCGGCCCGCTCGAAGGCGTCGACGCCGTAGAACATGACCTGCGGCTCGTTCTCCATGGGCAGGCCGTAGATCCGGCCGTCCACGGCGCGGCTGGCGAGGGCGGAGCCGTAGAAGTCCCCGGCGTGGGAGCCCAGGGCGTCGGTGAGGTCGTACAGGACCCCGCCGTTGTAGTACCGCAGGAAGTCGCCGGGGCTGATGATGAACAGGTCGGGGGCCTGGCCGGCGGAGAACGCCGCCTGGATCTGGGTGCCCTCGACGTACTGCGAGACGGGGATGTAGGTCAGGCCGACCTCGCTGCCGCCCTGCTCGCTCCAGCCGCGGGCCAGATCCGCGAACCAGGTGTTCTGCAGGTCCACGGCGTAGCCGCCGCCGGACTGGGGGGCGTACCACTGCCAGAAGTCGAGGCCGTCGCCCCGGCCGGGGGCGCAGGCGGAGAGGGCGGGGGCGAGGGCGGCGGCGCCGGCGGTCAGGACGCCGGCCTTGAGGACGGAGCGGCGGGCGGGGGCGCGCCGCGGGGGCGGGGAGGGGTGCGGTTGTCTCATGGCTGTTCTCCCGCGGCCGGCGCCCGTCCCGGGGCGGCGGCCGAGTGCGGTTCCCCCGCCCGGCCGGTTGCCGGGCGGGGCCGATGGGTGTCCGCGCGGGGCGCGGGGATCTCCGGGGAGGGGCGCAGGTCCGCCACGGGCGGCGGGTCCAGGTCCCAGGCGTCGACGGCCCAGGCCGCCCCGCCGGTGGCGTGCGCGGACCAGGCCGCGCCGCCGACGGGGTAGCAGCGCAGGGTCAGGGCCCGGCCGTCCTCGGTGAAGATCTCGGCCACGGAGTGGTCGAGCAGGATGCGCAGGCGGGCCGTCGCTCCGTCGCCGTCCCCGGCGGGGAGGCGCCAGGCGCCGCCCTTGGCGCGGGGGTCGAGCGAGGCGCGGTCCCGGTCGGCGACGACCTCGCCGCTGTCCGGGTCCCGGCGCAGCTCCAGGTACTCGCGGCCGTCCGCCGAACCGGCCAGCCGCATACCGGCGTCGCCGCTCAGGGTGACCTCCAGGTCGGCGGCCGGGGCGATCCGGCCCAGCGCGGCGGGGCCCTGCCCGGCGGCGGAGATCCGGCGCGGGCCGCGCAGGGCCGTCAGCTCGCGGGCGGGCCGCTGGCGCACCCGGCCGTCCGCGCCGAGGCTCAGCTCGCGGGGCAGGCTGAGCATCCCGGCCCAGCCGGCCTCGTCGGTCCAGGCGCTGGGGGCGCCGACGCGCTCCTCGTCCCTGGCCTCCCAGATCCACGCCCACAGCAGGGTCCGGCCGTCCGGCGCGGGCAGCAGGGCGGGGGCGTAGAAGTCGGGGCCGTGGTCCAGGCGCTGGGGCTCGCCGGCGGCGAAGGCGCCGCCCTCCTCGCGCCCCGGCCAGGCCACGGCGCAGCGCGCGCCCTCCTCGGGGTCCCAGGCGGAGATCACCAGGGTGCCGCGCCCGTCGCCGGCCGGGGCGTACTGGGCGCACTCCCAGCCCTCCTCGGTGTCCCCGCCGCCGGGCAGGCTCTGCGGGGCGCGGGCGAGGAAGACGCCGCGGTACTCCCAGTGCTCCAGGTCCTCGGGCCCGGCGGAGGCGTAGTGCACGGCGGCGCCGCGCCCGTCGGCCAGGCCGGCGCCGACGAGCATCCGCCAGCGGTCCTCCTCCCGCCACACGTAGGGGTCGCGGAAGAGGGTCAGGCCCTCGGGCGGCTCGGGGATCAGCAGCCCGGGGCGCTTGGTGAACGTCCGCCCTCCGTCCTCGGAGGTGGCGGCGGCCACCGGCTGGTACCAGCGGTCGGGCCGCTTGGCCGAGTAGAACGCGGTCAGCCGTCCGCCGTGGGAGACGGCGTTGCCCGACCACACGCCCTCGGCGTCCTCGCCGCCGGGGGTGGGGGCCAGGGCCGGGGGCAGCAGCTCCCAGCGCAGCAGGTCGCGGCTGCGGAAGTGGCCCCAGTGCATGGCGTCGTGGCGGGCGCTGTGCGGGTTGTACTGGAAGTAGACGTGGTAGTGGCCGTCGTGGAAGGCCAGCCCGTTGGGGTCGTTGACCCAGTGGCGGGGCGGGCGCAGGTGGACGGCGGGGAAGTGCGGGTCGCGGTGTTGATCACGGTGCGGGCCGCTGGAGTGCTTCGACACGTCGTCGTGCGTTTCTGTGAGGTGCTGACTCGGGGGCGCGGGGCGGGTCAGGCCCCGGCGGAGGGGCCGGAACGGCCGGTGCGGGCGTCGTAGCGGCGGCGCACGTCGGCGGAGTGGCGGACGTTGCCCTCGGACTCGGCCAGGGAGCGCTCGCCGCGCCGCCGGGTGCGTTCGGCCAGCCGCTCCTGGTACCGCCGCCACCGCTCGGCGTGCAGGGCGCGCATCTCGGCGATCTCCTCGGCGACCGCGCCGCGCCGGGGCGCGGGCTCGGGCCGGGGCGGGGTGGCGGGTCGCACGGGGAGGCGGTCGGCCACGGGCGGCAGGACGGCCTTGGGCGAGGGCAGCGTCTGGTACCAGTAGGCGGTGGAGGCCCAGTCGTCGGCGAGGTGGTTGCCGTGGCCGTGCTCGACGCTGACGCGGATGCGCCGCTCGAAGCGGACCGGGTCGACCACGTGCTGGCGGTAGTTGACGGCGTAGCCGGGGACGTCGCCCTCGTGCACGATCGCGCCGTGGTAGAGGTAGGCGTTGCGCTGCATGCCCCAGGCGTGGTTGAAGTAGTCCTCGGTGCCGGTTCCGTGCAGGGACGGCGGCCAGAGCGTGGTGCCGTCCTCCAGGAAGTCGTCGTCGATCCAGATCATGTCGTTGCCCTCGCCCCACCAGCTCCCCTGCCGGTGGTGGACGGAGAGGTTGCAGCCCACGTAGTGGCCGCGGCCCTCGACGTCGAGGATGACGTAGTTGTCCTCGCCGGTGAGGTCGGCGATGTTGACCTCGGGGCTGTTGGTCTGGAGGTCGGGGGCCCAGCCGCCGCAGGGGTTGCTGCGGTGCCAGCGGGCGTGGAAGTAGAGGGTGTCCTCGGGCAGGTCCTCGGGGTAGAGCTCGTAGTCGATGTAGAAGTACTGCTGGAGCGGCAGGTCGTTCTCGTTGACGATCTCGATCCGCGCGCGGCGGTCGAACGGCATCGGCGCCCAGCAGTTGAGGGCCGCGCTGCCGCCGAAGATCAGGGACTCCTCGGGCTTGGCGGAGACGGTGAACAGCGCGGACTGGTAGCTGGCCGGCATGGAGTGCCCGACGCCGAAGAAGTCCCCCAGCGGGACGAGGACGGCCGGCTCCTCCTCGTCGTCCCAGGTGATGCGTACAAGGACCTTGCGGTAGTAGTCGGGGTCGGGCTCCTCCCAGTTGACGCCCAGGGCGTTGTGGATCTCCATCACCGGCGCGACGGTGTCGGCCTCCAGGGGGTCGATCAGCCCGGGGCCGAAGGCCCGTCGGCAGAACTGGGTCATCCAGATGTGGGTGATGCGGCCCGGCCCCTCGATGTCGGCCAGGACGCGGGAGGAGTGCGCCGGCGTGGTCCAGTAGTCCTGGTTCCGGCCGCGCTGGTCCCAGCTGGAGACCCGGGCGGTGCGGGCCGCCCGCGGCGAGGTGAGGTGGTCGAGGGAGGACATAGGATGAGCCCTTCGGTGATTGCTGTCACTGATCCCGGGCGACGGGGGACTGGACCTCCCCCGTCGCCCTCTGCGCGTCGCCGCCCGGAGCGGCGTTCGGGTCGCTACGGCTCGCAGCCGCAGGAGGTGCGGTAGACGATGGTCGGGGTGAGGCGGATCTCCTCGCCCCCGGGCGGGTCGGGGGCCTCCCCCTCGATCCGCCGCCACAGCAGCCGCATCGCGGCGGCGCCGAGGTCGACGGCCGGCTGCCGCACGGCGGTCAGCCGCGGCTCGAACAGGTCGGCGTGCGGGAACTCGTCGAAGACGGCCACCTTCAGGTCGCCCGGGATGGACAGGCCCAGCTCGCGGGCCGCCTCCAGGACGCCGGTCGCGGTCTCCGTGCTCGCGCACACCACGGCCGGGGGGCGGCCGGGCCCGGCGAGCAGGCCGAGGGTGGCCCGCCGGGTGTCCTCGGCCAGGCCGGGGCCGGTGAGCACGAGGTCCGGGTCGGGCTCGATGCCGTGGGCGCACAGCGCCTGCTCGTAGCCCTCGCGGCGCTCGGCGATCGTGGAGACCCGGGCGTCGCCCGCGGCCAGGGCGACGCGGCGGTGGCCGTGACCGATCAGGTGGGAGACCAGCTCGCGCATCAGCGCGGCGTTCTCCACCCCGACCTGGTCGCCTCCGGCGCCGCTGCCGATCCGGTCCAGCAGGACCACGGGCGTTCCGTCGCGGCGGATGGCGTCGATCTCCTCGCCGGTGGAGCCGGCCACGGGGGCGACGATGAGGCCGTCCACGCGGCGGGCGGTCAGGGCCCGCAGCACCCGCGTCTCCTGCACGGCGCTCTCCCCCGAGTTGGCCAGCAGGAGGATGCAGCCGGCCCGCGCCGCCTCGCGCTCCACGCCGCGGACCATCTCGGCGAACGCCGGCTGGCCGGAGTCGGAGACGACCAGGCCCACGGAGTCGGTGCGGGAGCGGCGCAGCGAGCGGGCGAGGGTGTCCTGCCGGTAGCCGGTCTCCTCGATGGCCCGCAGCACCCGCTGCCGGGTCTTCTCCGCGACCCGCCGGGTGCCGTTGACCACGTGCGAGACGGTGGAGATGGACACCCCGGCCCGGTCGGCCACGTCGACTATCGTCGCCACCCGCCCGACACCTCCTCGTGCGCTCCGGACGTTGCGAAACGTTTTCGCGAAACGATTGCGCGAACGTTTGCGTCATTCTTGGGGCGCGTCCCCGGGCTGTCAAGGGAAACGACAGCGGCGGCGCGAGCCGGGCAAACCGGGCGCTCGACGGGTCCCGCCGGGACAGGGGGGCGGGCTCAGCCCGCGGGGGCGGGCCGCTGCTCGGGGACGGTGCCCTCCGCGGGCGTTCCCCACAGGAGCTGGAGGATGGCGAGGTCGTCGGTGTGCCGCCCGCCGTCCAGCGCGCGCACGGACTCCAGGAGCCGGTCGAGGCGCACGTCCGGGTCGGGGTCGGTGATGCGGCCCATCAGCTCCACCAGGCGCGTGGCGCCCAGGCGCTCGTCCCCCTCCCCCGCGTGGCCCTCGATCAGGCCGTCGGTGTAGAGGGTGAGGGCCCCGCTGGGGGGCAGCGTCAGGGTCGTGGGGTACCAGTGGCCCAGGCCCGGGGCGATGCCCAGGGCGATCCCGTGGGCGGCGTCGGCCTCGGTGGTCTTGCCGTCGGCGGTGATCAGCGGCCCGTGGTGGCCCGCCAGGACGACCGTGGCCGTGCCGCCCTCGAGGTCCAGGCTGAGCAGCGAGCAGGTGGCGAAGAGGTCGGAGCCGGTGCGCTCGGCGACCAGGATCTGCTCCAGCAGGGTCAGCAGCCGGCCGCCGACGTGGCCGGCCAGGGTGAGGGCGCGCCAGGTGATGCGCAGGCAGACCCCGAGCGCGGCCTGGTCGGGGCCGTGGCCGCTGACGTCCCCGATGACGGCGTGCACGATGCCGTCCTCGGTCTGCACGACGTCCAGGAAGTCGCCGCTGAGCAGGGCGCGTTCGCGGCCGGGTACGTAGCGGGTGAGGACCCGGGCGGCGGGGGTGTGCAGCAGGGGGCGCGGGAGGAGGCCGCGTTCGAGGCGGGCGTTCTCCTCGGCCAGGACGCGGTTGGCGCGCAGCTCGGCGGCGGCGCGCTCGGCTTGCTTGCGGTGCACGGCGTAGCGCAGGGCGCGCTGCAGAAGCTCGGGGCCGACCTTGCCCTTGACCAGGTAGTCCTGGGCTCCGGCGGCGACGGCGGCCACGCCGGAGTCGGACTCGGCCAGGCCGGTCAGCACCAGGACGGCCGCCTCCGGGGCCGCCTCCAGCACGGCCGTCACCCCGGCTATGCCGGAGACGTCGGGCAGGCGCAGGTCCAGCAGCACGCAGTCGGCCCGCTCGGTCCGCAGCTCGCTCAGCGCGTCGGCGAGGGACTGGCGCCAGCGCAGCGTGTAGTCCATGCCGGTGTCGATCAGCATCTCCTCCACGAGCAGGGCGTCGCCCGCGTCGTCCTCGACCAGCAGCACCCGCAGCGCGGGCGCCCCGCCCGGCAGGACGCCCGCCGCGGATCTCTCCTCCGGCACCACGCCGCTCATGCCCGCCCGCCCTTTGCGCCGTGACCACTACTCCGCGCGCTGTCCGCGCCGCCGTCCGTCTCGCGGGGCCCGGGGCACGCCGAGCCGGCGCCGCCCGCGCCCCGCGGCGGGTCGGCCGCCCGCGGCTCGGCCGCGGGTGCCTCGGCCCCTTCGTTCCCGCCGTTCCGGTCGTCCGCCTCATCCGCGGAGCGGGCCGTGCCGCCCTCGGCCGCACCCGCGCCGGCCGGGTCGTCGAGCGGCGCCTCGCCCTCGCCCCCGGCCTCGTCGGGTTCCGCCGGCAGCGTGAAGACGATGCGCGTGCCGGGGTGGTGCGCCGGGTCGATGCCGATCGTGCCGCCGCGGGATTCGACGATCTTCTTGCACATGGCCAGGCCGATGCCGTTGCCGGGATAGAGGTCCTTGGTGTGCAGGCGCTGGAAGATGACGAAGACCCTCTCGGCGTACTCCGCGTCGATGCCGATGCCGTTGTCGGCGACGGCGAAGTGCCAGGTGTCGGCGTCCCGTCGGGCGGACACGTGGATGCGCGGAGGCCGGTCGGGCACGCGGAACTTGATGGCGTTGGAGATGAGGTTCTGCATCAGCATGCCCATCTGCGTCGCGTCCCCGCGCACCGGCGGCAGCGGGTCGGAGGTGACCTCGGCGCCCGACTCCTCGACGGTGACGCTGAGCGCGTCCAGGGTGCGCGTGAGGGTCTCCTGGAGGTCGACCACGGTCTCCTGGCCGTTGAGGCGGCCGACGCGCGAGTACTGCAGCAGGTCGTTGATCAGCGTCTGCATGCGGTTGGCCCCGTCCACCGCGAAGGCGATGTACTGGTCGGCGCGGTCGTCGAGCTGCCCGCCGTAGCGCCGCTGGAGGAGCTGGCAGAAGCTGGCGACCTTGCGCAGCGGCTCCTGGAGGTCGTGCGAGGCGACGTAGGCGAACTGCTCCAGCTCCTCGTTGGAGCGCCGCAGCTCCTCGGCCTGCTCGTCCAGCCGTCCTCGGGCCTCCTGGGTGAACGCCAGCTCGTCCGCGAGGCGGCGGCGCATCTGCTCGACGTCCTCGGCCAGTTGGCGCAGGTCGGCCGGTCCCGTGCCCTCGATGGGGTGGCCGAAGGCGCCGTCGGCCACCGTGCGGGCGTCGTCGCGCAGCCGCTCCAGCGGGAGGGTGATGCCGCGCCGCAGACCGGTGAACGCCAGCAGGATCAGCGCCACGACCAGGGCCGCGGCGACCGCGAAGACGCCCGTGCGCACCCGCTCGGCAGCGTCCAGCTCCTCGCGGGCCTCGGTGCGGGTCTCCTCGATGTGCGCCTGCTGGCCGGCGGTGGCCTCCCGCACCGCGTCGAACTCCGCGCGCCCCTCCGCGCGCCCGTCCTCGGCGAGCGCGTCCGGGTCGGCGGAGGCGACCGGCTCGGCCACGCGCTCGCGCCAGGTCTCGGCCTCGGCGAGCACCCGCCGCAGGTCCTCCTCGGCCTGGCCGTCCCCGGCGATCAGCTCCGCCAGGCGGGCGGATTCGGCGCGCTCCTGGGCGAGCCCCTGGGTGTAGGGGGCCAGGGAGCCGGGGTCGCCGGAGAGGGCGTAGCCGCGGATGCCGGTCTCCTGGTCGATCAGCGCCCGCTCCAGGCGGATCGCGGAGATCAGCGCCGGGGAGCCGACGGCGACGAGGTCGTTCGTGGCGTCGTCCGTGCGCGCCTGGGCCCAGCCGCCGAGGGCGACGAGCAGGGCCAGGGCCGCCAGCCACGCGCAGGCCCCGGCGGAGAGCCAGCGTCTGGTGGTCAACTGCCGCTTCCGCGCGGCTGTTACGGCCGTCATGACGCCTCCTGGATCCACGCACCCGCGCGCGCGGCGCCCGTTGACGAGGGCACCACGTGCACGGCCGGCGCACGCCGCCGCCACCCCTCGTGTGTGCGGGCCACACCATACAGGTCCGGCGACAACGCCAGTTGTCAGGCGGGGGCGCCACCCCCTAGGGTGACGGGCATGCCCGGGACTCACTTCGCCCTCCGGATCGACGAACGGCAGATCGCGGCGCTGGCGGACGCGGCGGTCGACGCCCTGGCGCGCCGGCTGGCGGACCACGCCTTCGCGCCGCTGCACGACGACGCGCCGGAGGGCGCGTCCCCCGGGAGCGCGTTCGGCGGTGAGACGGCTCACGAGTCCTCGTCGACCGACGCGCTGGCCTACCTCCACGCGCTGGTCTACCTCCAGAGCGCGGTGCAGCGCCGGGCCGACGAGGCGGCCCGGCACGCGGCGCGGGCCGGCGCGGGCTACCCCGACCTGGGCAAGGTCTGCAACATCACCCGTCAGGGTGCCAGGCGCCGCTGGCCCGGCCTCGTCCCCCCGGCGCCGTCCCGCCCCCCGAGCGACCGGAGCTCCTCCTGATGATGACCCCCACGCGTCCCTACGACATCCTCCTGGTCGAGGACGACCCGGCGGACGCCATGCTCATCGAGGAAGCCCTGCGGCAGCGCGGCGGCGAGCGTTCCCTGGTGCAGGTCGAGGACGGCGTGGCCGCCCTCGACTACCTGCGGGACCCGCTCAAGCCGCGCCCCGATCTGATCGTGCTCGACCTCAACATGCCGCGGATGAACGGCCGGGAGCTGCTGGCCGTCCTCAAGCAGGAGGACGAGCTGAAGGTCATCCCGGTGGTGGTCCTCACCACCTCCTCCGCTCCCGACGACGTCGAGGCCGCCTACCGGCGCCACGCGAACGCGTACGTCACCAAGCCGGTCAACCTGGACGACTTCACCCGCGCCGTCCACGACATCGACGCCTTCTACCTCGACACGGCGGTCACGGTCCCCCGCGACTGACCGGCCGCCCGCCGCGCCCGCGCGGAGAGTCCACAACGGCGCTCCGCGTCATCTCCTCCGAGACAAGGCGTACGAGCAACCTGCGCGCGTCCTGTGTCATTTGGCGCCGGGCCGGTGCGTCGCGCGCCCCTCGCTTGCCACGCTGCCACCGGCATCGTCATCGAGACGAGGAGTGGCAATGGGACACGACGGCACAGTCGGCAGACGCACTGTCCCTGGGGGTGGGTGTCGCGGCGGCCTGGCCGGGGATGAGCACCCTGGCGGCCCCTGCCGCCCGGGCGGCGCCCGGGCCCGCCGTTTCCGGCTACCGGGTGATCAGCACCCAGCTCGACGATCCGCGGGGATCCCCGTACGAGACGGAGATCCTGGACACGAACCGCCGGGGCGTGGCGCTGGTGAGCCTCGCCCGTGACCTCGACGCCTCGGACCTGCGCTACGGCCTGTGGCGCCCCGGCGAGCCCCTCCGCCCGCTCGACTCCAAGGGCGAGCTGGGGTGGTACGACGAGGTGCGGGACCTCAGCGACCGCAACCAGGTCCTGGGCACCCTGCGCACCGGGGCGGGCTCCGCCGCGGCGATCTGGAAGCGCGGGGTGCGGCGGATTCTCGGCATCCCCCATGAGCGCGTCACCGGCCACTACCTCAACAACCAGGGCGACGTGGCGTTCAGCACGGCGGTCAGGTCCGGGACCAGGAGCGGTCGCGCGTGGGCCTGTTCCGCTCGGGCCGGGCCACGTTGCTGCCGGTGCCGGGGAACGACACCGGCTGGCGGGGGGGCACGGTCCCCCTCGGGTTCAACAACCGCGGACAGGTTCTCTTCACAACGCAGGGGGCGAACGGGGAGACCGGACGAGACATCTGCCTCTGCTCCGCACCGTGCTCCCGGCGCGAAGTGACCGCGAGCGCACAGGGGCGTCCGCGTTCAACGACCGAGGAGTGGTACTGCTGCACAGCACGTCGGGCGCGTGGCTGTGGCGGGACGGCGAGCTGACCGAGTTGGGCACCACGGCCGAGGGCCCGTTCCTGCCGGCCGGGGGCCGTCAGGCACTCAACAACCGGGGCCAGGTCGTCGGCAGGACCCACCCCGGCGGGGGCCCGGCGGGGGCCCGGCGCAGCCGCAGATGCCCGCCGTGTGGTCCTCGGGGAGGGTGCGCATCCTCCCGACGCCGGAGAACGCGTCCCCGGATGCCCTCGCCATCAGCGAGCGCGGGGACGTCACGGGAACCTTCTACGGCCCGTACGGCTTCTGGAAGCGGGCCCGGCGACAGGGGCGCGCCGCCCCCACGGCGGCGCGCCCCCGTTCTTGTGCGCGTCAGCCCTGGGGTGCGTTCGCGGGCTCCTGGCGGGGGACGTCGTGGGGCGGGAGGTCGTGGGCCTTGGGGGGCTGCCGGGCGGCGGTGCGGGCGCCGTGGGCGAGGCGGTCGGCGCCGGTGCGACCGCGGCGGTCGATGGGGAGGGGCTCGGTGGCGGCGGCGAGGCCGAAGGGCGGCATGTCGAAGTAGATCGACTCGTAGGAGCCGGGCGCCGCGATGTACGTCTCGTGCCACAGGCCGACGTGCCCGCGGGTTTTCCCCGCGCGTTCGAGGCGGTTGAGGCGGCCCCACATGCTGTGGTGGAAGAGCTCGGGGTCGCGCGCGTAGGCGTACAGCTTCTCCTTGGACTCCCAGTACTGGACCACGTAGTACGTCCGCGGCGAGGCGGTCAGCAGCACGCGCCCCAGCAGGCCGCGGCCGGGGTGCCTGTCCAGCTCGCGCAGCATCCGCATCATCGCGCGCATGACCGGCAGCCACTGGTGCACGGCCCAGAAGTGGTTGATGCGCGCCCCGATGAGCAGCACGACCACGTCCCCCTCTGCGCCCGCGGTCGTGCGCCCGCGTATCGGCTTGGGCATGGGTTCCTCCCTCGTCAGTCCAGTCGGATAATGGCGTTATCCAAGTTTCGGTGATGAGATGGTGGCACTCATCGGGAAGGGACACAAGAGCGTGCGGCTGGCGGAGTTGAGCGAACGCAGCGGGGTCTCCGCCGCGTCCATCAAGCACTATCTGCGCGAGGGCCTGCTGCCCCCGGGCCGCCGCGTGGGCACCACGACCTCCGACTACGACGAGGGCCACGTCCGCCGGCTGCGGCTGATCCGGGCGTTGATCCAGGTCGGCAAGGTGCCGGTGGCCACCGTCCGCGAGGTGCTGCGGCACATGGACGACGACTCACTGGGCCGCACGATCCGCCTGGGGGCCGGACTGTGGGCGCTGGCGCAGGAGCCCGAGCCGGACCCGGAGGACGAGGCCGTGGCGGTGGCCCGGCGGGAGGTGGACAAGCTGCTGGAGGCCGAGGGCTGGTCGGCGGCGCGGCAGCTACGCCCGCTCTCGCCCTCCTACCGCTCCCTGATCGCCGCGGTGGCCACGCTGGTGCGGCTCGAATTCCCGTGGGACGCCGACCACTTGGCGCACTACGCGCGGCTGATGCGCCAGGTCGCCTCCCGGGACCTGGACTTTCTGGAGACGGTGCCCTCGGAGTCGGCGAAGGCGGAGACGGTGGTGGCCGCGGCGCTGCTGTTCGAGCCGGTGCTCAAGGCGCTGCACCGGCTGGCGCAGGAGGAGGAGTCCGCCCGGCGCTACGGCCTCTGAGGTTCCCGGGATCCGGCCGCAAGGGCGTCCAGCACGAGGCCGGCGACGGCCCGCATGCCGGCCGCGTTGGGGTGGTAGGGCGCGGGCGAGCCGGGGCCGAGGCGGAAGCGGGTGGTCCACGGCTCGTCCGACCAGGCGTGATGGGCGCGCCCGGCCGCCGAGGCGGCCACGTAGCCGCAGCCGCCGCGTTCGGCCGCCGCCCGCGTCTCGTCCACCAGGCGCCGCGCGGTCTCCCGGCCCCAGCGCGCCAGCCCGGGCGAGAGCGGCCCGGCCCCGGCCTCCTCCTCGGGCGGCAGCAGCGGCAGGTAGTCCACCAGGAGCACCGTCGCGGCGGGGGCGCGGCGGGCCACGGCCGCCAGCAGGCGGTCGAAGGTCTCCGCGAGGGTGGCGAACCGCTCATCGGCCCCCTCGCCCAGCTCCTCCACGCGCCGCCGCACCGGGGGCAGGGCGCGCAACGGCCCGGGCAGGCTCGCCAGCGTCAGCCGGGGCACGTAGCCGACGTCGTTCCCGCCGCAGGTGACGGTGACCAGGCGGGTCCGAGGCGTGATCGCGGCGAGCTGGGCCGGGCCGCCGCGGCGCGGGCCGTTCAGGACCTCCTCGGCCGTGGCCCCGGAGAAGCTGACGTCCGTGAGGTCCAGACCCAGCGAACGCGCCACCAGGCTCGCGTAGTTGGCGGCGGAACGCCCGGCCCGGCGCGGACTGCCCGCGCGCCGGGGCCGGATGCCGGGCCCGGCGGCGAACGAGCTGCCCAGCGCCACGTACCGCTCCCCGGCCTCGAACCCGCCCATCGCACGCCCCTTCCGTCCGCCGCGCCGCCCGGCGAGGACCCCGCCCGGCGCGGACCGCCCGAGCCGGTGAGCGAGCCTATGCAACGCCCGGGGCCGGGCGGCAGACCGCCCCGGCGGCCCGCCGCGCCGCGCGGCTCAGTGCGGCGCCTCCATGCGCTGGGTCCCGATGACCGCGAGCAGCCGCAGCGCCTCGTCCGAGGGCGAGCCCGGGGTGGCCGTGTAGATCACCACCTGCTGGTCGCGGTCGGCGATGTGAAGGCCGTCGCAGTTGACGGTGACCGGCCCGACCACCGGGTGCCGGAAGGTCTTGCGCAGCGTGGGCTCCGCGACCACGTCGTGGGAGGCCCACAGGCGCCTGAACTCCTCGCTCCCGGCGAGGAGTTCGTCCACCAGCCCGGTCACGCCCGGATCGTCGGGGTAGCGGGCCGAGGCCGCGCGCAGGCGCTGCGCCGCCACGCGGGCGAACTCCTCGGCGTCCGAGACCCCGTAGAGCCGCCGCCCGCTGGCGTGCGGGCCGAGGAAGGCCCGGCGCACGAGGTTGCGGTCGCGGGGCGGCAGGGCGGAGAAGTCCTCCATCAGCGCCGCCGCGAGGTCGTTCCAGGCCAGCACCTCCAGGGTCGCGGAGGTGACGATCGCGGCGGCCTGCGGCAGCCTGCCGAGGAGGTCGAGGATGCTCTGCCGCACCTCGCGCGGGGGCCCGGGGGGCGGGCCGGGCGGGGCTCCGGCGAGGTGGTGGAGGTGGTCGCGCTCGGCGTCCGACAGGCGCAGGGCCCGCGCCACCCCGGCCAGCACCTCGCGCGAGGGGCGCGGCGCGCGGGCCTGCTCCAGCCGCGCGTAGTACTCGGTGGAGATGAAGGCGAGCTGCGCCACCTCCTCGCGGCGCAGGCCCGGGGTGCGGCGGCGCGGCCCGGCCGGCAGCCCCACGTCGCCGGGGGCGATCCGCTCGCGCCTGCTGCGGAGGAAGTCCGCGAGTTCTCGTCTGTCCACTACCCCAGTGTGACCGGGGAACGGGCACCCCAGCCAGGTACCGCCAGTGCCTGGCTGGCTCCCGCCGCCAGGGCGCAGGCTCGATGCCATGGACAACGCACCCACCCCGAACGCGTCCGTTCCCGCGACCCCGACCCCGGCCCCGGGCCTGCTGGCCGGCAAGGTCGCCTTCATCAGCGGCGCCGGCCGCGGCATCGGCGCCGCCGCGGCCCGGCTCTTCGCCCGCGAGGGCGCCCGCGTGCTCCTGGCCGCCCGCACCGAGTCCCAGCTGAAGGCCGTGACCGAGGAGATCCGGGCGGCGGGGGGCACCGCCGCCTACGCGGTGTGCGACCTGGCCGACCCGGCCGCCGTGCGCGCCGCCGTGGACCGCGCCGTGGAGCTGTACGGCCGCCTGGACGTGGCGTTCAACAACGGCGCCACGGTGCAGCGGCCCGGCCCGATGGACGAGCTGCCGGAGGCCGAGTTCGACCACCTCTACGCGGTGAACCTCAAGGGCGTCTGGGTGTCGATGGCCGCCGAGGTGGCCGCGATCCGGGCCACGGCCGGGTCGGGCTCCATCGTCAACAACTCCTCCGTCGGCAGCCTGGGCGGCAACGCAGAACTGCCCGCCTACGGCGCGATGAAGCGGGCGGTCAACAGCCTCACCGAGTCGGCCGCCCTCACGTACGGCCCGGAGGGCATCCGGGTCAACGCCATCGCCCCGGGCCTGACGCTGACCGAGATGGTCAGCGCCTGGGAGGAGCAGTCGCCCGGCGTCATCGACAGCCTCGCGGAGCGCGCCCCGCTGCGCCGCCCGGCCGCCCCAGAGGAGATCGCGGAGGCCGCCGCCTGGCTCGCCAGCGACCGGGCCTCCTACGTGACCGGCACGGTCCTGCGGGTGGACGGCGGCCTCCTGGCCTGACCCGGAAGCGGGACGGGGGCCCCGCCGGGACCCGGTCCCCCCGCGGCCGGTCCGGACCGGCCGCGGGGCCCCGCCCCGGATACCCGGTGGCGACCGCCGCCCCGTCTCGGCAGGCTGCGCCCATGACGCCGCAGCCCACCGACGTCCCGGGCCGCCACTCCTGGCTCGGCCACTCCTGGCTCGGCGACCCGATCGACGCTCGCCCCCTCTTCGCCCCCGAGCACGCCGCGCTGATGGCCACGCTGCGCGGCCTGTCGCCCGCCGACTGGCGCAGGGAGGCCGTTCCCGGCTGGACCGTGCGCGACCTCGCCGCCCACCTCCTCGGCGACTGCTACGGCCGGCTCTGGGCCGCCGGCTGACGCGGACGACCGGCGAGGCCGTGGCCGAACGCCTGGGCGGGCCCGTCGTCGTCGCGCACCGCGCCACGCTGGTCGGCCTGCTGGCCGGGGCCCTGCAGGAGGGCGCGGTGCGCCTGGGAACGCCCGTGACGGCCGTCGAGCCGGGACGGCGCCCCGGCGCGGGCGAGCACGCCCGAGGGCGAGCTGACCGCCGACCTGCTGGTCGCCGCCGACGGCGTCGGCTCGGCCGTTCGCCCCCTCCTCTTTCCCGGGCACCCCGGCCCCCGCTACGCCGGGGTCACCAGCTGGCGCTTCGTGACCGCCCCGCCGTCCGAGCCCTACCGGCCGCACGAGACCTGGGGCCGGGGCGCGCTGTGGGGCACGGTGCCGCTGGCCGACGGCCGGGTCTACTGCTACGCCACGGCGGTCGCGCCGCCGGGCGGGAAGGCCCCGTGACGGGGAACACGCCGAGGTGCGCCGCTTCGGCTCCTGGCACCACCCGGTGCCCGCGCTCCTGGCGGGCACGTCGCCCGGCGCGGTGCTGCGGCACGACATCCGGGCGCTGGCCACGCCCCTGCCCGTCTTCCATCAGGGGCGCGTGGCGCTGCTGGGGGACGCGGCGCACGCGATGACGCCGAACCTCGGCCAGGGCGGCTGCCAGGCCATCGAGGACGCGGTCGTGCTGGCCCACCTCACGGCCCCGGGCGCGGACGTTCCCGCCGCGCTGGCGGCGTACTCCGGCATGCGCGTCCCGCGCGCCACCGCCATCGCGCGCCGCTCCTGGCAGCTCGGGCGCCTCTCCGCCTGGACCTCGCGCCCGGCCGTGGCCCTGCGCACCGGCCTCTTCTCCCTCGCCGGCCTGCTGGGGAGCGCATCGCGGGCTGGCAGGCCCCGGACCTGCCGCGAGCGGCGGGCTGAGGGGCGCCGGGGTCTCGACGGAAGGCACATGGGCGTTCGCCAACGGTAACGATCGTGGTCACGCTGTGTGCCGGAGCCTTCGGCGGGGGGTGGTGGGGGGTGGGGTGGG
>NZ_JAVREN010000032.1:0-63822 GCF_031845405.1 Streptomyces boetiae | reverse complement strand
CGGCGCCCCGCCCCGTCGGCCGAAGCCCGACGCCAACCCCCCGGCGAGTCACCGCAGAGCCCGACGCGGACAGCACCACGCCACTCCGGCCTGACCACGGCCGCCGGGCCGGGCGGGGCCGCGAGCCCACGCCGATGGGCCTCCGCACGGCCGTCCTGCCCGGCGGCCGTCCGCCAGGGCCACGCTTCCGGCCCGCCAACGACCGCCCGCGGAGAACGTCCGGCGCCTCCGGGCCCCCTCCACGGCCGGACCGCCAGGGGCCACGCGCTCAGGACCCGGCCCGACAGAGCACTGCCGCCCTCCCGGTCGCGCGAGGCCCCATCGCACGTGGGGGCCGGGCACCTCGGCTCCTGGGACGCCACCGGCCTCGGCCGGGCCCCCATCGCCCATAGAGGCCGGGGCGCCCAGGGGCCCGCCCCCGCGGTGGGGCCGCCCCGGGGCCCGGGGCGGCAGCCCCGCGCTCTCCGGCCGAAGGCCGGCCCGCCGCCCCCGGCAAGGGCGGCAGCCCGCCAGGGCACCCGGGCCGGGACCCGCGGAGGCGGGGCCCGGCCTAGCGGCGGTGGGTCAGGAGGATGCGCTGCATCTCGCGGGCCGCGCGGGGCGGGGAGACGTCGCCGCGGTGGGCGACCGAGATCGTGCGGTGCAGGCCGGGCGGCTCGAAGGGCGTGGCGCGCAGCCCGGAGCGTTGCGCCACCATGCTGGGCACCACGGCCAGCCCGAGCCCGGCGCGGACGAAGCCGAGCACCGCGTCCATCTCCCCGCCCTCCACGCTGAACTCCGGCTCGAAGCCCGCCCCGTGGCACGCGGCCACGGTCAGCTCGCGCAGGTCGTACCCGTGCCGGAACATCACCAGCGGTCGCCCCCGCAGGTCGGCGATCCGCGCCCGCCCCCGCACCGGCGGCGGCGCGGCGGGCGAGGAGATGACGACCAGCTCCTCCCGCAGCAGCTCCTGCGTGGCCAGCGCCGGGGCCTGCCCCGGCAGCGGGGTGATGATCAGGGCGAGGTCCAGCTCGCCGGCGGCCAGGATGCGCACCAGGTCCTGCGAGCCGTCCTCGTGCACGAACAGCTCCACCTCCGGATAGGTGTCGCGGAACGTCCGCAGCACCCCCGGCACCAGGCTCGCGCACAGGCTGGGCGTGGCCCCGAGCCGGACCCGCCCGCGCCGCAGGTGGGCGACCTCCTGCACCTCCCGGCGCGCGGTCTCCGCGTCGGCCAGGATGCGGCGGGCCAGCGGCAGCAGGGCCGTTCCCGCGTCGGTGAGCGAGATGTGGCCGCGGGCGCGGTGGAACAGCTCCGCGCCCAGCTCCCTCTCCAGCGCCCGGATCTGCTGGGACAGTGAGGGCTGCGCGACGTGCTCCCGCTCGGCGGCGCGGGTGAAGTGCCGGGTCTCGGCCACGGCCGCGAAGTAGCGGAGCTGCTGAAGCTGCATGCATCCCATCCTACGAGCAACGATAGGCAACCCCTATCGAAAGCAGCTCACCTATGTCTTGGACTGATCCTTTACCCCGGCCTTAGCTTCGGTCCCATGGCAACGGCGACGCGTACCCCCGCCCCTCCCCCGCCGCCCGCGCGCACCGGCTCCGCCCCGCGGCCGAGGAGGCCGCGGACCGCCCTGGGACGGCTGTGGCAGTCGACCATCGGCAAGAAGACGGTGATGGCGGTCAGCGGGGCGATCATGCTCCTCTACCTCATCGCGCACATGGTGGGGAATCTCGAGGTCTTCTTCGGCCCCGACGACATGAACCACTACGCCCACTGGCTGCGCACCATCGGCCAGCCGGTCCTGCGGCACGGCTGGTTCCTGTGGATCATGCGCCCGGTGCTGCTGGCCGCCGTGATCCTGCACATCGTGGCCGCCGCCCAGCTCAGCCGGCGGGACCTCGCGGCCCGCCCGGTGAAGTACGTCCACCGCCGCCGGCAGACCAGCTACGCCACCCGCACCATGCGCTGGGGCGGGGTGATCATCGCGCTGTTCGTGATCTGGCACATTCTGGACCTGACCACCGGCACGGTGAACCCCAACGGCGAGAGCGGGCGCCCGTACCAGAACATCGTCGCGACCTTCGACACCTGGTACGGCAACGTCATCTACATCACCGCGATGATCGCCGTCGGCCTGCACATCCGGCACGGCTTCTACGCCGCGGCCCAGACGCTCGGCGCGGGCAGCCCCACCCGCAACGGCGTGCTGAAGGCCACCGCCAACGGTCTGGCGCTGGTCCTGACCGTCGGCTTCCTGTCCGTCCCCTTCGGCGTGATGACCGGAATCGTGGAGTGAGCGCCATGCCCCCGACGAACTACCTCGCGTACACCACAGGAGAGCCGGTCCGGGACACCAAGGCTCCCCCGGGACCGATCGAGCAGCGCTGGGACAGGCGCCGGTTCGAGGCCAAGCTGGTCAACCCCGCCAACCGCCGCAAGCACACGGTCATCGTGGTCGGCACCGGCCTCGCCGGCGGCGCGGCCGGCGCCACCCTGGCCGAACAGGGGTACCGCGTCGTGCAGTTCTGCTACCAGGACTCCCCGCGCCGGGCCCACTCCATCGCCGCCCAGGGCGGCATCAACGCCGCGAAGAACTACCGCAACGACGGCGACTCGGTCCACCGCCTGTTCTACGACACGGTCAAGGGCGGCGACTTCCGCGCCCGCGAGTCCAACGTCCACCGGCTCGCGCAGGTCTCGGTGGAGATCATCGACCAGTGCGTGGCCCAGGGCGTTCCCTTCGCGCGCGAGTACGGCGGCCTGCTGGACACGCGTTCCTTCGGCGGCGTGCAGGTCTCGCGGACGTTCTACGCCCGGGGCCAGACGGGCCAGCAGCTCCTGCTGGGCGCGTACCAGGCGCTGTCCCGCCAGATCGGCGCGGGGAACGTCGAGATGCACCCGCGCACCGAGATGCTGGACCTGATCGTGATCGACGGCCGGGCGCGCGGCATCGTGGCCCGGGACCTGATCACGGGCCGGGTCGACACCTACTTCGCCGACGCCGTGGTGCTGGCCACCGGCGGCTACGGCAACGTCTTCTACCTCTCCACCAACGCGAAGAACTCCAACGCCACCGCCATCTGGCGCGCCCACCGGCGCGGCGCGTACTTCGCCAACCCCTGCTTCACGCAGATCCACCCCACCTGCATCCCGCGCTCGGGCGAGCACCAGTCGAAGCTGACGCTGATGAGCGAGTCGCTGCGCAACGACGGCCGCATCTGGGTGCCGAAGCAGCAGGGCGACACCCGCGCGCCGGCCGAGATCCCCGAGGCCGAGCGGGACTACTACCTGGAGCGGATCTACCCCTCCTTCGGCAACCTGGTGCCGCGCGACATCGCCTCCCGGGCCGCGAAGAACGTCTGCGACGAGGGCCGGGGCGTGGGCCCGGGCGGGCAGGGCGTCTACCTGGACTTCGCCGACGCCATCGCCCGGATGGGCCGCGAGGCGGTGGCCGCCAAGTACGGCAACCTCTTCGAGATGTACGAGCGGATCACCGCCGAGGACCCCTATACGGTGCCGATGCGGATCTACCCGGCCATCCACTACACCATGGGCGGCCTGTGGGTGGACTACGACCTGCAGACCTCCGTTCCGGGCCTGTTCGCCATCGGGGAGGCCAACTTCTCCGACCACGGGGCGAACCGCCTGGGCGCCTCCGCGCTGATGCAGGGCCTGGCCGACGGGTACTTCATCCTCCCGGCCACGCTCGCGGACTTCCTCGCCCGCCACCCGCACGAGGAGGTGGACCCGCAGCACGAGGCGGTCACCGAGGCCGTCACCGGCGTGACCGACCGGCTCTACCGGCTCCTGTCGAACAACGGCGACCGCACGCCGGACTCCTTCCACCGCGAGCTGGGCCAACTGGTGTGGGACAACTGCGGGATGGCCCGCAACGACGCGGGGCTGCGCACGGCGCTGGAGCGGATACCCGCGCTGCGCGAGGAGTTCTGGGAGCGGATCCGGGTGCCCGGCAGCGGGACCGAGCTGAACCAGTCGCTGGAGAAGGCGAACCGGGTCTCGGACTACCTGGAGCTGGCCGAGCTGCTGTGCCTGGACGCGCTGCACCGCGAGGAGTCCTGCGGCGGCCACTTCCGGGAGGAGAGCCAGAGCCCGGACGGGGAGGCGGCCCGCCGGGACGAGGAGTTCTCCTACGCGGCGGCCTGGGAGTTCACCGAACCGGGCAAGGCCCCGGTCCTCCACAAGGAGGACCTCACCTTCGAGTACGTCCACCCCACCCAGCGGAGCTACGCGTGAAACTCACCCTGCGCATCTGGCGCCAGTCCGGGCCCGAGGCCGAGGGCGGCATGACCACCTACGAGCTGGCGGACGTCTCCCCCGACATGTCCTTTCTGGAGATGCTGGACACCCTCAACGAGGAGCTGATCCTGCGCGGCGAGGAGCCGGTGGCGTTCGACCACGACTGCCGCGAGGGCATCTGCGGGGCCTGCGGCGTGGTGATCAACGGCCAGGCGCACGGCCCGGAGCGGACCACGACCTGCCAGCTGCACATGCGGGCGTTCTCGGACGGGGACGTCATCGACGTGGAGCCGTGGCGGGCGGCGGCCTTCCCGGTCGTCAAGGACCTGGTGGTGGACCGCTCCTCCTTCGACCGGGTCATCGCCTCGGGGGGGTACGTCACCGCCCCGACCGGCTCGGCCCCCGAGGCCCATGCCACGCCCGTGCCCAAGGCGGCGGCGGACACGGCCTTCGAGCACGCCGAGTGCATCGGCTGCGGCGCGTGCGTGGCGGCCTGCCCGAACGGCTCGGCGATGCTCTTCACCTCGGCCAAGGTCGTCCACCTGAACACCCTCCCGCAGGGCGGCCCCGAGCGGGAGAGCCGGGTGCTGGACATGGTCGGCACGATGGACGGCGAGGGCTTCGGCGGCTGCACCCTGACCGGCGAGTGCACCACCGTCTGCCCCAAGGGCATCCCCCTCACCTCCATCACCACCCTCAACCGCGAATACCTCCGCGCCCTCCGCAAGACCCCCTGACCCCCGCCCACCGTCCAGGGCCCCCGCCTCCGCTTGACCACCGGAGCCGGGGGCCCTCTCCGTGCCCGGACGGGCACGGCCGGCACTTGGTCTGTGCCTGTCGCAGGTCTGTCGTACCCTAGGCAGTCATATGAATGACTATGGTCTTTTCGCCTGAGGTCACACGGGTGAGCGCTCGCGTGAGAGGACCGGCCCACGGCAGCCTCGGAGGAGAAGTGCGGGCATGAGCAGAGGAGTTGACCCCAGCGAGCACCGGCGCCTGCTGCGCGCCGAACTGCGCCGGGCCCGGGAGAAGGCCGGCCTGAGCCTGAACGGGGCCGCGAGCCGCCTGGAGTGGTCGCAGTCCAAGCTGGTCCGCATCGAGGCGGGCAGGGTCAGCGTGTCCGTGACGGACCTCAAGGCGCTTCTCGCCCTCTACGAGGTGGAGGACGAGGCCCTGCGCGTGGCGCTGCTGGAGGCCGCCCGCGGCAGCCGGGGCAAGCCGTGGTGGGACGCCTACCGGACCTTCCTCTCCCCCGAGTTCGCGCAGTACCTGCTGCACGAGACGGCCGCCACGGGCGTGAGCGTCTACCACTCCACGCTGATACCGGGGCTGCTGCAGACCCCGGAGTACGCCGCGGCGCTGCTGGCCCCCAGCTCCGGCCCCGACCGCGCCGCCGCGCTGTCGGCCGTGCGCACGGAACGGCAGCGCCGGCTGCTGGCGGACGGGCCCGCGGCCCCGGCCGCGGACTTCCTGATCGACGAGTCGGCCCTGCACCGGCTGATCGGCGGACCCGAGGTGACGGCCGGTCAACTGCTGCATGTGCGGGAACATTTGATCGACGACCACACGCGCGTGGGCATCGTCCCCTACGCGGCGGGCGCCTACGCGGCGCTGGCCGGGCCGTTCAACCTTCTCGAGTTCGAAGGCGAGCCGGACGTCCTCTTCCTCGAAAGCACCGGCGGCGGCTTCGTCCACCGCGAGGACTCCGCGCTCCTGGCCTCCTTCCGGAAGGCGTTCGAGGCCGCCCGCTCCCTGGCCCTGCCGCGCGGCGAGGCGGTGACGCTGCTGGACCGACTGCTGGACCGACTGTCCTACGCGTAGGCGGCCCCACGGGCCGCGAGGTTGAAGTTGAGCGAGCGCCGCCGCCGGCCGGAAGGCGCCGAGGTCACAGGAGGGTCCATGGGGTCGACAAGCCCCCGGACACGAAGGAAAAGCGATGGTTCGGACGAACCGTCGCCATTGGTCCGACTGCTCCACTACGTGCTGGACAACGACGCCAGGTCCCAGCGCCTCATCCGCCTGACCTGGCACTTCTGCCTGGCAGTCGCCCTGGCAGTCGCGGGGGTGCTGGGCGTGGTGCTGGCCCTGTTCCTCACCGCGGCGTACCTGACGCGCGACTACGTGCCGCAGTGGCTGATGCCGGGTTCGGTGATCGTCGCGGCTCTGGCCGTCGGCCTGGTCGCACGTGTGGCCCGGGGCCGCCGGGGACCGCGGGGGTCCGCCGGGGGCGGAGCCTCCGGCGTCCTCGGCGCCGCGGCCAGGGCCCTCACCGGCCCGCAGAGCCAGGCCAATCCCGCACCCGCGGACCCGGCCCAGACGTCGGCCCCGGCCGACCCTGCGGCAGAGTCCGCGCCCAGCGACTCAGTCTGAGCTCGGCCGGCCCCCACAGCACGCCGGCCACCGCGGTCAGGGCCGCCGTGGTGGCCAGCCAGACGAGCACGCGCAGACTCCCGCCGACCGGCAGGGCGACGACCGCCCCGAGCAGGTTGGCCAGGACTCCGGCGAGCACGCAGTAGACGGCGAACGCCCTTGCGCCTAAGCGCGCGTCGGGGCCCCCGGCGGAAGCGCCCCCGCCGCCGTCCGCAACCTGATGGTCATGCCGTTCCTTGGATGCGGCGTCGCAGCCCGTGGCCGGTCGCATGCCCTCGCTCACCGCTCCGCTCCCCTCAACAGTCTTCCGCGCACCGCGGCCTGGAACTCCTGCCACGCCTCCGGGTGGAAGCGGATGACCGGGTCCGGGCGCTTGGTGTCACGGGCGAGTACCCCCTGGCGCGTGATCGCCACCTCGACGCATTCCTCGGGAAGGCAGGCGCTGCTTCTGCGCCATAACCACCCCGATCCCTCCCCCTCGCGCACCGTCGTCTCCTCCACGCACGCTGCGACCGCGCCGACGCGTTCCCCGAGATCATCACCGTGCCGCCGTAGCGTACCTCTGCGAGGAGCCGAGCTTCGACCAAATCGCTGGATTCACAGGGGAGTTGGCGACGTCTGCGCGGGTCGTTCCACGGATGTGCACACTTCCGTCTGCAGGCTTACCCCGGCTCCGCCCCCCTGATGCCCGGAAAACGCCCGGGATTCGGCCAACATGAGGCCGCTTCCCGGGCGTTGCCCGCTGGGTTCAGGTACGCGCTGTTCAGAAGGCGGACTTGACGATGCCGCCGTCGATGAGGATGTCGGCGCCGTGGACGTTGTTCGGGGCGGTGGCGAAGACGACGAGGCGGGCGACCTCCTCGGGGGTGGTGACGCGGCCGGTGGTGGCGCCCATCTCGCCCAGGAAGCGCTCCACGAACTCCTGGTGGCCCAGGCCCTCGGCAGCGGCCAGGCGGCCCATGGCCCCGTCCGGGTCGGTCCACACGCCCGTGGAGACGGGGCCGGGCGAGACGCTGAGGACGCGCACGCCCTTCGGGCCGAACTGCTCGGCGAGGACCTTGGTCAGGGAGTTGAGCGCCGCCTTGGAGACGTTGTAGTCGAACGGCCCCTGGCCGGCGAGGCGGGCGGCGATCGAGGAGACGTTGACGACGACGCCCGAGCGCTCCACCAGGCTCGGCAGGGCGGCCCGGGTGACCCGCAGGGCGCTGTAGAAGTGCAGGTCGAAGGTGTGCTGCCAGGCGCTGTCGGGCAGGTCGAGGAACCCGGTCAGCGCGCCGCGCGTGATGTCCTCCGGGTCCCCTACGCCCACGTTGTTGATCAGTATGTCGATGCCGCCCAGCTCCTCCAGAGCGCGGTCGACCAGGGCCGTGGCGCCCTCGGCGGTGGTGAGGTCCACGGGAATGTGCACGGCGCCGGTCTCCTTCAGCTCCGGCGTCGGCCGGCGCGAGGCGGCGACCACCCGCACGCCCTCCTCCTCCAGCAGGCGGACGACGGCCAGGCCGATCCCCTTGCTGCCCCCGGTGACGACGGCGGTCTTGCCGGTGAGTCCGAGCTGCATGGCGTTCTCCTCGGGTCGCGAGTGTGGTGGACCGATTGGTCCGGGACCGATCGGTCCGTATCCTTGCGAAGAGAGGAGCCCGCTGTCAACCGCGGTGGACCGCCCGGTCCGCTACTCTCGGGCGGAAGCGGGCGGAAGGAGGTGCGCGCCATGGCGAGGAAGCCCGATCCGGGCACGCGCGACCGCATCCTGGACGCGGCGTGCCGGCTGTTCGACGAACGCGGCGTGCGGGCCGTGGGGATGCAGCAGATCATCGACGCGGGCGGCTGCGGGAAGAACCTGCTCTACCGGGAGTTCCCCAGCAAGGACGAGCTGGTCGTGGCCTGGCTCGAACGCTGCTCGCAGGGCTGGCCGCAACTGCTGGAGGAGGCGGAGCGGCGGGCGCCGGGGGACCCGGCCGAGCAGCTCGCCACGGTGATCGGCCTGGCCGTCGAGGGCATCTCCGGGCCGGGCTTCCGCGGCTGCGCCCTGCGGAACGCGCACGCCGAGTTCCCCGACCCCGAGCACCCCGCCCACCGCTTCGTGGTGGAGCACTACGGGCAGCGCCGCGCGGACCTGTGCGCGCTGGCGGAACGCGCCGGAGCGGACGACCCCGAGGCCCTGGCCGACCGCCTCTCCCTGATCCTGGACGGCGCCTCCGCCAACGGCGCCATCCTCGGCCCCACCGGCGCGGCCCCCACGGCCACGGCCTTCGCCCGCGCGGTCATCGCCTCCGCGACGGAGGCCTAGCCGGCCGGTCACCTCCACGGACGGCGGATGGCCGCGAGGGGCGGGCCGCGCCGGGGCCGCCTTGTCCCCCTGGTCACGGGCGCCTGACGGCGCGGTGCGCCGTAACGCTGGGCGTTCGGATGGCGCCGCAACCTGGAGGCGGTGTTTCCGGCTCGGCGTCCCTCGGGCCTCGGGCGGAGACCGGCGTTGTCCCGGCGGGCCCGCTCGCGCGGCGGGCTCGTGCGCCGGTGGAGTCCTGGGCGTTCGCGCGGGGGCGCGATCCAGTGGCCGTCTGCGCGGCTTGCGCCGCGTGCCCGGTACGACGGCCGCCGGGCGGTCGTTGCACCGTCCCACCCGGATGGGCGCGGGAGCCCCAGCGGCCTTACCCGCCCGGGCCTTCGAGGGCTCTTGGCGCTCGGCGCGGAGATGGCGCGCGGCCCCTTGCGCAGTCCGGGCCGGCCGTCCGGCGGAAAGGGCCCGCGGGTCCGTGGCCCGTCCGCCCCGGCCAGGCGCCGGGCGGCCGGCAGCGGCGCGAGCCCGCGCGGCGGCGCTCAGGGGGCGGGGCGCCCGGATTCAGCCATGCGCGGCGCTCTCGGGCCGAAGGCCCGTCGCACCCGCCCCGCGGCGAAGCCCCCGAGTGCAGCCGCACGGCGACGCCCTCGGGCCGAGGGCCCGCCGCACCCGGCCGGGGGCGAACTCCCGCGCGCAGCCGCGCCACAGCGCGGCGCTCCGGGGCCGAGGGCCCGCCGCACCCGCCCGGGGCCGAGCCCCCCGCGCGCCGCCGCGCGGGGGCCCCGCAGGGCAGACGCCGTCGGTCCCCGCCCAGGGGAGCGACGGTCAGCGGACGGGGTGGCCCGAGTCGCGCAGGGCCGTCTTGACCTCGCCGATGCGGAGGTCGCCGAAGTGGAAGACGGAGGCGGCCAGGACCGCGTCCGCGCCCGCCGCCACGGCGGGCGCGAAGTGCTCGCGGCGGCCCGCGCCGCCCGAGGCGATCACCGGGACCGTGACGCGCGCCCGCACGGCCGTGATCATGGCCGTGTCGTAGCCGTCCTTCGTGCCGTCCGCGTCCATGGAGTTGAGCAGGATCTCCCCCGCCCCCAGCTCCGCGGCCCGGTGCGCCCACTCCACCGCGTCCAGGCCCGTCCCGCGCCGCCCGCCGTGCGTGGTCACCTCGAAGCCGGAGGGCGTGCTCGTCCCCTCCGGGGTCCGCCGCGCGTCCACCGAGAGCACCAGCACCTGGCTGCCGAACCGCTCCGCGATCTCCCGGATCAGCTCCGGCCGGGCGATGGCCGCCGTGTTCACCCCGACCTTGTCCGCGCCCGCCCGCAGCAGGCGGTCCACGTCCTCGGCCGAGCGCACCCCGCCGCCGACGGTCAGCGGTATGAACACCTGCTCCGCCGTGCGCCGCACCACGTCGTAGGTCGTCTCGCGGTTCCCCGAGGAGGCCGTGATGTCGAGGAAGGTCAGCTCGTCGGCGCCCTCCGCGTCGTACACCCGGGCCATCTCCACCGGGTCGCCCGCGTCCCTGAGATTCTGGAAGTTGACGCCCTTGACCACCCGCCCGGAGTCCACGTCCAGGCAGGGGATCACCCGCACCGCCAGGCTCATGCCGCGCCCCCGGCTCCGGCCCCCGCCACCACGGCCAGCGCCTCCTGGAGCGTGAACGCCCCCGCGTACAGCGCCTTGCCCACGATCGCGCCCTCGACGCCCTCCGGCACCAGGCCGGCCAGCGCCCGCAGGTCCTCCAGCGAGGAGACGCCTCCGGAGGCCACCACGGGCCGGTCCGTGGCGGCGCAGACCTTGCGCAGCAGCTCCAGGTTGGGGCCCTGGAGGGTGCCGTCCTTGTTGATGTCGGTGACCACGTACCGCGCGCAGCCCTCGCGGTCCAGCCGCTCCAGCGTCTCGAAGAGGTCCCCGCCGTCCCGCGTCCAGCCGCGCCCGCGCAGCGTCGTGCCGCGCACGTCGAGCCCGACCGCGATCCGGTCGCCGTGCTCGGCGATCACCCGGGCCACCCACTCGGGGGACTCCAGCGCCGCCGTGCCGAGGTTGACCCGGGTGCAGCCGGTGGCCAGGGCCGCGGCGAGCGAGGCGTCGTCGCGGATACCGCCGGACAGCTCGACCCGGATCTCCATGGCCCGCACGACCTCGCCGATGTGCTCCCGGTTGTCCCCGGTGCCGAAGGCCGCGTCCAGGTCCACCAGGTGCAGCCAGGCCGCCCCGGCCCGCTGCCAGGTCAGCGCGGCCTGGAGGGGGTCGCCGTAGGAGGTCTCGGTGCCGGACTCCCCGTGCACCAGGCGCACGGCCTGGCCGGCGCGGACGTCGACGGCGGGGAGGAGTTCGAGCTGCTCGGGCTTCACGGCGGGCTCCACGGCGGGCATCACAGGGTCTCGATCCAGTTGGTCAGCAGGCGGGCACCGGCGTCGCCGGACTTCTCGGGGTGGAACTGCGTGGCCCACAGCGGGCCGTTCTCCACGGCGGCGACGAACGGCTTGCCGTGCGTGGCCCAGGCCACCCGGGGCGCGGCCAGCGCGCCGCTGCCGCCGGGGGCGGGCAGCTCCCAGTCGTGGACGGCGTAGGAGTGGACGAAGTAGAACCGCTCCTCCGGGCCCAGGCCGGCGAAGAGCGCCGAGCCCTCGGGGGCCTCCACGGTGTTCCACCCCATGTGGGGAACGATGTCGGCCTGGAGCGGCGCGACCGTGCCGGGCCACTGGTCCAGGCCCTCGCAGGAGACGCCGTGCTCG
Source organism: Streptomyces boetiae (assembly GCF_031845405.1). Taxonomy (NCBI): domain Bacteria; kingdom Bacillati; phylum Actinomycetota; class Actinomycetes; order Kitasatosporales; family Streptomycetaceae; genus Streptomyces; species Streptomyces boetiae. Next base: position 52,206 of record NZ_JAVREN010000032.1, on the reverse strand, counting down.
ATGCCGCGCGCGAAGAGGATCTGCATCCCGACGCAGATCCCCAGCACGGGCCGGCCGCCGGCCAGCCTGCGCCCGACGACCCAGTCCCCGCGGGCCTCGCGCAGCCCCTTCATGCAGGCGGAGAACGCGCCCACGCCCGGCACCAGCAGCCCGTCCGCCGCGAGCGCGGCATCCAGGTCGCGCGTGATCTCCACCCGCGCCCCGGCGCGGGCCACGGCGCGCTCGGCGGAACGCACGTTGCCGAAGCCGTAGTCGAAGACCACGACGCTCTTCGGGCGCGCGCCCGAGCCCGCGGCGCCGCCACCGTCACCGAGGCCGTTACCCCTGCCGTTGTCCGTCACGCTCACCACTCCAGCCTCAGCACGCCCGCGAGCAGGCACAGGGCGCTGGCCACGGCCAGCAGGACCACCACGCCCCGCGGCAGGCCCTGCTTGTGGAACGAGTACACACCGGCGCCCAGGAAGAGGCCGGCGGCGATCAGCAGCGTCGACGCGCCGTTCACCGGCTACAGCGCTCCCTTGGTGGAGGGCACGCCGGTCTGCCGCGGGTCGATCTCGCTGGCGTACCGCAGGGCGCGGGCCAGGGCCTTGAACTGGCACTCCACGATGTGGTGGGCGTTGCGCCCGTAGGGGACGTGGACGTGCAGGGCGACCTGGGCCTGGGCGACGAAGGACTCCAGGATGTGCCGGGTCATGGTGGTGTCGTAGGAGCCGATCATCGGGGCCATGCCCTCGGGCTCGCGGTGCACCAGGTAGGGGCGCCCCGACAGGTCCACGGTCACCTGGGCGAGGGCCTCGTCCAGCGGCACCGAGGCGTTGGCGAAGCGGACGATGCCGCGCTTGTCCCCCAGCGCCTGGCGGAACGCCGCGCCCAGGGCGAGCGCGGTGTCCTCGATGGTGTGGTGGCTGTCGATGTGCAGGTCGCCCTCGGTCTTGGCGGTGAGGTCGAACAGGCCGTGCCGCCCGAGCTGGTCCAGCATGTGGTCGAAGAAGCCGACGCCGGTGGCGACGTCGACCCGTCCGGTGCCGTCGAGGTCGATCTCGACCAGCACCGAGGTCTCCTTGGTGGTGCGCTCCACGCGGCCCACGCGGGTCATTCGGCAATCTCCTTCATCACTGCGCGTACCGCGTCCAGGAACGCGTCGTTCTCCGCCCGGGTCCCGGTGGTGACCCGCAGGCGGCCGGGCACGCCGTTGTCGCGGACCAGGACGCCGTGGTCCAGCAGCCGCCGCCACACGGCCTGGGCGTCGGCGAAACGGCCGAACTGCACGAAATTCGCGTCGGATTCGGTCACGTCGCAGCCGAGCGCGGTCAGCTCGGCGACGATCCGGTCCCGCTCGGCCTTCAGCTCCTCCACGTACCCCAGCAGCGTATCCGCGAACTCCAGCGCGGCGTGCGCCGTGGCCTGGGTGATCGCGGAGAGGTGGTAGGGCAGGCGCACGAGCTGGACGGCGTCCACCACGGCCGCGTCGGCGGCCAGGTACCCCAGGCGCAGCCCGGCCGCGCCGAAGGCCTTGGACATGGTCCGGGTGAGGACGAACGTCGGGCGGCCCTCGATCAACGGCAGCAGCGAGGGCCGGTGGCTGAACTCCGCGTACGCCTCGTCCACCACGAACAGCGCGCCGCGCCGGTCGCGGGCCGCCTCCTGCGCCGCCTCGTAGAGGGCGAGGACGGTCTCGGGCGAGACGGCGGTGCCGGTGGGGTTGTTGGGCGAGCAGACGAACACCACGTGCGGGCGGTGCTCGCGGATCGCGGCCACCGCCGCGTGCGTGTCGATGGCGAACTCCTCGGTGCGCGGCCCCGAGACCCAGCCGGTGCCGGTGGACCGGGAGATGAGGGCGTGCATCGAGTAGCTCGGGTCGAAGCCCAGGGCGGTGCGGCCGGGGCCGCCGAACGCCTGGAGGAGCTGCTGGAGGACTTCGTTGGAGCCGTTGGCGGCCCAGACGCGGTTGGGCCCCAGGCGCAGCCCGGCGGTGCGGCTGAGGTAGTCGGCCAGGCGGGTGCGCAGGACGACGGCGTCGCGGTCGGGGTAGCGGTTGAGGCCGCGGGCGGCCTCGGAGACGCGCTCGGCGATCCGCCGGACCAGGTCCTCGGGGGCGGGGTAGGGGCTCTCGTTGGTGTTCAGCCGCACGGGCACGTCGAGCTGCGGGGCGCCGTAGGGGCTCTTGCCGCGCAGCTCCTCGCGCAGGGGCAGGTCGTCGATGCGGGTGGTGGTGCTCACGGGCGTCACCGCTCCCCCGCCGCGGAGGCGGCTTCCGGCCCGGCGCCGGGCGCAGGGAAGCGCACGCTGACGGCGGTGCCGTGCGCGGGCAGGTCCTCGGCCTCGGCCAGCGTGACCACGTGGTCGGCGACCCCGGCCAGCGCCTCGCGGTCGTAGTCCACGACGTGGATGCCGCGCAGGAAGGACTGCACGGACAGGCCGGAGGAGTGGCAGGCGCAGCCGCCGGTGGGCAGGACGTGGTTGGAGCCGGCGGCGTAGTCGCCCAGGGAGACGGGCGCCCAGGGGCCGACGAAGACCGCCCCGGCGTTGCGCACGCGGGCGGCCAGGGCGGGGGCGTCCGCGGTGAGGATCTCCAGGTGCTCGGGGGCGTAGGCGTCGGTGACGGCCAGGCCGTGGTCGAGGTCGTCCACGAGCACGGCGCCGGACTGGCGGCCGGTGAGCGCGGCGGTGATCCGCTCGTGGTGCTTGGCGGCGGCGGCCTGGACGCGCAGCTCGGCCTCGACGGCGTCGACGAGCGCGGGCTCGGGGGTGACGAGGACGGCGGCGGCCAGGACGTCGTGCTCGGCCTGGCTGACGAGGTCGGCGGCGACCAGGCGGGGGGCGGCCGTGGCGTCGGCGAGGACGGCGATCTCGGTGGGGCCGGCCTCGGCGTCGATGCCGACGATGCCCTTCAGCAGCCGCTTGGCCGCGGCCACGTAGACGTTGCCGGGGCCGGTGACCAGGCGGACCGGGGGGCACTCCTCGGTGCCGTGGGCGAACATCGCCACGGCCTGGGCGCCGCCGGCGGCGTGGACCTCGGTGACGCCGAGCAGGGCGCAGGCGGCCAGGATGGTGGGGTGGGGCAGGCCGCCGTGCTCGCGCTGCGGCGGGGAGGCGACGGCCAGCGAGCCGACGCCGGCCTCCTGGGCGGGGACGACGTTCATCACCACGGAGGAGGGGTAGACGGCCCGGCCGCCGGGGACGTACAGGCCCACCCGCTCGACGGGGACCCAGCGCTCGGTGACGGTGCCGCCGGGCACGACGCGGACGGTGGAGTCGGAACGCCGCTGGTCGCGGTGGACGAGCCGGGCGCGCCGGATGGACTCCTCCAGGGCGGCCCGCACGGCCGGGTCCAGCTCCTCCAGCGCGGAGGCCAGGGCCGCCTCGGGCACGCGGATCCGCTGGATGTCGGCGCCGTCGAACCGCCGCGCGTACTCGATCAGCGCCGCGGTCCCGCGATGGCGCACGTCGTCGCAGATGGGCCGCACCTTCTCCAGGGCGGCCTCGACGTCGAACTCGGCGCGGGGCAGCAGGCCGCGGTCCACGACGCCGCCGGTGGCGGGCGAGGAACCGCGCAGATCGATTCGGTTCAGCACGCCCCCAGTCTCGCAGACGGCCGTCACCGGCCGGGTCCCCGTTTCACGATGCGGGCCCGGTACCAGGGCGCGGGCGGATAGGCTGACCGGCCGTGACGACCACGCGCCTGCCGCTGTTCCCGCTGAATACCGTGCTGTTCCCCGGGCTGGTGCTGCCGCTGAACGTCTTCGAGGCGAGATACCGGGCGATGATGCGGGACCTGCTGGAGCTGCCGGCCTCGGGGCCGCGGCCGTTCGGCGTGGTCGCGATCCGGGACGGGCACGAGGTCGCGCCGCGCGGGCTGGGCCTGCCGGACGGCTCGGGGCCGCCGGAGGCCGGGCCGGGCTCGGGCTTCGCGCCGGACCCGAAGGACTCCTTCCACCCGGTGGGCTGCATCGCGGACGCCTCCACCATCCGGCCGCGCCGGGGCGAGGAGAGCTACGAGGTGCTGGCCACGGGCACGACGCGGTTCCGGCTGCTGTCGGTGGACAAGAGCGGGGCCTACCTGACGGCGGAGGTGGAGCCGCTGCCCGAGGAGTCCGGGGAGGGCGCGGGGGCGCTGGCGGCGGGCGTGCTGCGGGCGTTCCGCGCCTATCAGAAGGTGCTGGCGGGCGCGAACGAACGCACGCTGGCCCCGGGCCAGGACCTGCCGGACGACCCGTCGGTGGTCTCGTACCTGGTGGCGGCGGCGACGATGCTGTGCACGGCGGACAAGCAGCGGCTGCTCCAGGCCCGGGACACCGCGACGCGGCTGGCGGAGGAGCTGAGAATTCTGCGGCAGGAGACCGCCCTGATCAGTAAGCTCCCGTCGGTGCCGGGCGCCGAGTACACGATCCGCCCCACCAGCCTGAACTGACTCGGCAGCAGGACCGAGCACGAGCCGACGGAGGGGCTGCCCGTGGGGAGGAAGCGGGACGCGGGGGGCGCAACGCCCGCGACGGTGGCCGCGAGCCGGGCGGGAGTGGCGTTCACCCTGCACTCCTACGAGCACGACCCGGCCGCCGCCTCCTGGGGCGAGGAGGCCGCCCAGGCGCTGGGCGCGGACCCGCGGCGGGTGCTGAAGACGCTGGTGGTGTCCGTGGACGGGGAGCCGGCGGTGGCCGTGGTGCCGGTGTCCTCCTCGCTGGCGCTGAAGGCGGTGGCCGCGGCGGCGGGAGGCAAGCGGGCGGAGCTGGCGGACCCGGCGGCGGCCGAGCGGACCACCGGCTACGTCCTGGGCGGCATCTCCCCGCTGGGCCAGCGCAAACGCCTGCGAACGGTGGTGGACGCCTCGGCCGCGGGCCACGAGACGGTCTTCGTCTCGGCGGGCCGGCGCGGCCTGGAGATCGAGCTCTCCCCCGCCGACCTGATCGCCCTCACCTCCGCGGTCACGGCCCCGATCGCCCGCTGAGCACCGCCCTGCCGGGGGAAGCCGCACGGCAGGAGGGCGACGGCCGGCCGCCGGGTCCCGCGCCCCGCGGTGCCGCCCCGTCCGAGCCGGGCGCACGGCCTGGGGCCCGCCCGTCACGCGGGACCGGCCACGGTCGGCGGGCGGCGCCCGTCCCGGCGAAGCCGGGCGTGGGGCGCGGTCTCGGCGCCGGTTCGCTCGCGTGCGGCGCGAACGCGGCGGGTACGCCCCGTCCGAAGGGCGTCCTGGCGCCGGGGCGCGAGCCGAGGGGCAACGTCCCCGGCGCAGGCCGTCACGCTGGGGCCGTCAGGCGCGGGCCGTCACGCGGGGGGCGGGCCGCCCGGCTCGTTCGCGGCCGGGGCCTGGCCCCAGGGCAGGGCAGCGGGCGGGACGGGGCGCGGCTCGCGGGGACCGAAGAGGGCGACGCAGATCAGGTGGGCGGCCACGGCGGCGAACGGCAGCCCGAGCAGGACGCCGCGGGCGCCGAGGTCGAGGGGGCCGTCGAAGATCTCGCCCTCGCCGGCCTCGCGGGCGTGCGCGGCGACGTCGTCGGTCGGGCCGAGCCACACGCCCAGGCGCCAGGCAAGCCAGGAGCCGAGCAGGGCCCCGGCCGCCAGGCCCAGCACGGTGCCGAGGCCCCCGGCACGGCGCAGCAGGAAGACGGCCACGCCCGCGAGGGCGCCCGCCCCGAGGCCCAGGAGGAGGAAGGTGCCGTCGGCGCCGATGGCCTGCTGCCCCTCGGAGTTGGCCAGGAGCACGGCCTGCCCGTCGGAGACCAGCGGGACGCGCGGGGCCAGCCACAGCCACAGCAGCCCCACGGCCAGGGCGGTCGGCGCGGCGGCCACGGCCAGGGCGAGCAGCCCGTCGCGTATCTCCCGTCCCCAGGGCCGGGGGGTCGGCCCCTCCTCCGCCGGGGTCAGGGGCGGGGCCGCCCACGGGTCGTGGCCCGCGGTCGAGTCGGCGGCGCGGTGGTCCGGTGCGGGCTGGGGAACGGTCACCCCGTCATCCTGCCAGGTCCGCCCGGGTGTTCGGCTCACGGCACGGCCGTTCGGGCGTATGAGCGTATCGACATACGGACACGGGCCGTCTCACGCCCGCGGGCCCGCCCGGCCGGGCGGCGGCCGTCGAGCTCAGGCCCGGGCCGCGCGGCGGTACGCCCAGGTCGCCAGGGCCAGGGCCGCGGCTCCGACCGCCCCGCAGACGGCGAGGTCCGCGGCGGCGGCGGCCCAGTCGGGGGCGGGGGCGAGGGCGGCGGCCAGCGCGTCCACGCCATAGGTGGAGGGCAGCAGCTCGCGGGCCCAGCGCACCGGCTCGGGCAGGCGGCCCGGCGGCAGGACGCCGAGCAGCAGCGCCGCGGACATGCCGAGCTGCCCGCAGAGGGTGGCCAGCTCGGGCCGGGGCGCCAGCAGCCCGAGCGCGGCGCCGAACCCCGCGAGCGCGGCCCCGGCCAGCGGCAGCACGGCCGCCAGCACCCACAGCCCGCCCAGCGGCAGCTCATAGAGCAGGGCGCCGGTCACGGCCGTGACCAGCACGCCGGGCACGGTGAACGAGGCGTACGCCGCCGCGGTCCCCAGCGCGACCGCCGCGGCGGGCACCGGGAGCGTGGCGTAGTGGTCCAGGCCGCCGCCGGCGCGCAGGGCGCCGAAGTACTGGGCGAGGAGGTTGAGGCCGACGAACGCCACCACCAGCACCGCGGACCCGGCCACCACGGCGCGGGCCTCGGCGCCGTCGCCCGCGTCCACGACCCCGCGCATCAGGACCATGATCCCGATGGACTGGAAGGTGGCGACGAACAGCAGCGGGATGCGCGCCACCCGGGCCCGGGAGAGCTGGGCGCGGTAGACGGCGGCCAGCGCCCCGGGCAGGGGCGCGGCCGGGGCGAGGGGCGCGGGCAGTGGCGCGGCGGGGGCGTTCACGAGCGCTCCAGGCCGGGGCCCCGGCCGCCGAGCGCGAGGTAGACGTCCTCCAGGCTGGGGGTGGCGAGCGTGAAGTCGTCCAGCGCGGCGAAGGCGGGGCCGTGGGTGACGGCGGCGACCAGGTCGCGGGCGCGCTCGGGGGGCAGGCGCAGCGTCCAGCGGCGGCCGGAGACGGTGGCGCCGGAGCGCAGGGCGGCGATCTCGGGCACGTGCACGGGCGGGTCCTCGCGCCAGACCAGGTCGAGGCGGACGTCGGAGCCGACCATGCCCTTGAGGCCGCCGGGGGTGTCGCAGGCGATGACCCGGCCGCTGTCCAGGACGGCGACGCGGTCGAGGACGGTCTCGGCCTCGGTGACGTTGTGGGTGACCAGGACGACGGTGGTGCCCTCGCGGGTGCGGCGGCGGTCGATGGCGGACCAGACGGCGCGGCGGGCCACGGGGTCCATCCCGGCGGTGGGCTCGTCGAGGACGAGCACGGGGCGGCGGCCGGCGAGGGCGGCGGCCACGCAGGCCAGGCGGCGCTGCCCGCCGGAGAGGCGCTTGAGGGGGCGGGCGGCGAGCGGGGTCAGGCCCAGCTCCTCCAGCACGGCGTCCCGCTCGGCGCGGGCGGCCTGCGGGCCCAGGCCCCGCAGGCGGGCGGTGGTCTCGGCGGCGAGGGCGACGGTCAGCTCGTCCAGGGCGGTGGACTCCTGGCCGAGGTACGCCAGGAGCCGGGCGGCGCGGCGCGGGTGGCGCACGAGGTCGTGGCCGAGGAGGGTGATGCTTCCGGCGTCGGGGCGCAGCAGGCCGGTGAGCTGCCGCACGAGGGTGGTCTTGCCGGCACCGTTGGGGCCCAGCAGGCCGAAGATCTCGCCGGGGGCGACGTCCAGGGCGATCCCGTCGCTGGCGCGGACGGGCCGCGGGGCGGGGTCGCGGCGACGGCCGCGGCGGGCGGGGTAGGTCTTGGTCAGGCCGCGCACGGTGAGCGCGGGGCGGGCGGCGGCGGTGCTCTCCGGTCCGAGCGGCGCCGAGGTGGTCCGGGACCCGGCCCGTGCGATGGATGAGGCCACGGTGGTGAGCCTACGCGGCGCGGCGGCGAGCCGGGGTGCCGGGGTACGTTTCGGACACCCCGCCGCCGGGAAGGAACGGCCTTCCGCCCGGGTCCCCCGGCGCGGGAACGCCCTCGCCCCGGCGGCCCGGAAACGGGCCGGGACCTGCGCGGCCCGCGGTCGCGCGGCGGGCTCCCGGCCGGCGTTTCAGGAGGCGCGTTCGGTGTCGGTCCTGGCGTCCAGCTCACGCCAGAAGCCCGCCCGGATGGCGTACCTGTCCTGCTCGTCGATCTGGTCGTCCTTGTGGGCGAGGAGGCCGAACCGGGCGGCGTAGCGCAGCAGTTCGCCGTCGATCCGGTGCGGGATGCGGGGGTACTCGGCGGAGAGGCGGTCCAGGTGGGCCGTGGTGCCCAGGCGCTCGGCCCAGCGGCGGGCGAAGACCTGGCCGACCTCGAAGGGGTCGCCGCTGACGGCGGTGATGTCCTCCTCGCGGTCGGCCCAGCGCTGCTCGGCGGTGGTGAGCTGGGAGAGCATCGGCAGGGAGGCGATCTCCGGGGGCTCCTCGGGGGCACCGCGGTCCACCCAGCCTCGGTCGGAGGACCAGCGCAGGGTGGCGGTGGGGGCGGAGACGGAGCCGCTGTGGCCGGAGGGGGCCGGGCGGCCCAGGGAGGCGAGGTCCTTGGGGGTGGGGACGCCGCGGGGGGCGGGGGCCGCGCCGTCGCGGGGGGCGGGCGGCGCGTCGGGGTCCTCGGCGGAGCGGGCGGCGCCGTTCCGGGTCCCGGCGGCCGATCCGCCCTCGGGCGCCGGCCCCTCGCCGACGCTCTCGACGGCCGTGACGGGCAGGGGGCGTGCGGCGGGGCCGGGGCGGCCCCCGGGGCCCTCGCGGTGCGGGGCGGCGAGGATGGCGGCGATCTCGGGGCGGGTGGCCACCCGGGGGGCGTCGCCGGGCGGGGCGTCGGAGAGGCGGACGGCGCGGGTGATCCAGGCGCGGTCCAGCACCCGGCGTTCGTCGGCCTCGGCGACGAGGTCCTCGGACTGGTTGTAGTCGCCGTCGGCGGCCTGGACGGCCCAGAGGTGGACGGCGACGCCGTGCTCCTTGGCGGACATCAGGCCGGGCAGCAGGTCGCCGTCGCCGGTGACGAGGACGATGTCGGCGCAGGCGCGATTGCGTGCCAGCTCGGTGAGTTCGGCGTGCATCGCGGCGTCCACGCCCTTCTGCGCCCAGCGCCCGTCGCTGCGGGTGAGGGCGCCGAGGCGGACGGTGACGCGGGGCATGACGCGCAGCCGCCGGTGCTCGGGCTGGGGAACGCGGTCGGGGGCGCCGTCGAACCAGTAGATCCGCAGCAGATCGCAGCCCGTGTCCGCCTCGGCGCGCTCGCGCAACGCCTGGATCAGCGCGGCGTGGTCCACGGCGATGCGGGGGCGGGAGGGCTCTCCGGCGAGCAGACTCGCGGCGGCGCCCAGCAGATACCCGGCGTCCACCAGGACGACGCAGCGGTCCACGTTGCACCTTCTTTCACCGGAGCGTTTCCTGTGAGTCTGCCCGACCCTGCGGCCGTTATCTGTGCCAACTCGATCTTCGGCGTGGCGAGTCCACCCACGGCGCCGCCCGGAATGCGAACTATGGTGCGGCGTGCGAATCTGGTCGCGAACCGGCCTTCCGCAGCCCCCAGGAGGCGATCATGGCCAAGAACAGGAACCGCGGCGACTCGCAGGAGCGGCAGGACGCGGGGCGGGAACGACAGGAGCGGCCTCCCGAGCGGACCGCGGCCGACGTCCCGGCGGACCAGCAGAAGTCGAAGAAGCGCGAACGGCGCTTCGGCCACAACTGAAGTCCCCGGCCCGGGGCCACGGGCCCGGCACGACGGAGGGCGCGCCCGACCGGGGCGCGCCCTCCGCGCGTTGTGTGCCGAATTCCTTCAGGTGCCCTCAGGTCCTGTGGAGTTCCCGCTGGCGCACGATGTCCCACGCCTCATGAACACACCGCAGCCGGTCCTCGAACGCGGCCCCCGGGAAATAACTCTCCAGGGCGTGCACGGCCTCCTGGCGGGAGGCGTGCACATAGCGCAGAAGAAAGACGGCTTTCTCTACCATCCGGACGTCCACAACAGCCACCCCTCTTGCGGCGGATTGGCTTTGTTCCCTCGTTGCCGAAGGTAGTGGCGGCCGGGCCTTATTCGGGTAAAGCGCCTGCCATCTTCGGGCCAATAGGCCCCATCATCCGGCCAAGGCCCCCGGTGAGCGCGTGGTAACCGCCCCGACACGCAACCCGGCCAAAGCCCCGGCGCCGGGCCCCGCGAGGGGCCCGGCGCCCGCCCCGGTCAGCCCGCCGCCAGGCAGGCCGGCCCGAGGAGGGCCTTGAGGTCGCCGAAGAGCGCGGGGTCGGCCTGGACCCGGTGCCGGTCCAGCCGCAGCAGGGTGGTGGTCCGGGTGCCCTGGAGCCGGACGCGGACCTCGGTGGGTCCGCGGTGCTGCCCCAGCACCTCGCCCAGCCGCTCCACCAGCGGCGGGGTGACCTTCACGGTCGGGATGGTGATGGTCACGGGCGCGTCGGAGGCGGCATCGGAGAGGTCGGGCACCATCAGCTCCATCGCCACCAGGCGCGGGACGTCCTCCCGCTTGTCCAGCCGTCCCTTGACGAACACCACGGCGTCCTCGAGGAGTTGGGTGGAGACGAGCTGGTAGGTGGCGGGGAAGAACATGCAGTCGATGGAGCCGGCCAGGTCCTCGACGGTGGCGATGGCCCAGGGGTTGCCCTGCTTGGTCATCTTGCGCTGGAGGCCGGAGATGATGCCGCCGATGGTGACGATCGCCCCGTCCGAGTGATCGCCGCCGGTCAGCGCGGAGATGGCGGCGTCGGCCTTCTCGTCCAGCACGTGCTCGATGCCGAAGAGCGGGTGGTCGGAGACGTAGAGGCCGAGCATCTCCCGCTCCTGCGCGAGGAGATACGTCTTCTCCCACTCCTCCTCGGAGAAGATCACGTCCATGCCGAAGCCGGGCGAGTCCCCGCCCGCGCCGTCGTCCAAGCCGCCGAAGAGGTCGAACTGTCCCTCGGCCTCCTTGCGCTTGACCTGCACGACGTTGTCGATCATGGACTCGAAGTGCGCGGTCAGGCCCTTGCGGGTGTGGCCCAGGGTGTCGAACGCCCCCGCCTTGATCAGCGACTCGACGGTCCGCTTATTGCAGACCACGGCGTCCACCTTGTCGAGGAAGTCGGGGAAGGAGGCGTACTTCCCCTTGGCCTTGCGGCAGGCGACGATCGAGTCCACCACGTTCTGGCCGACGTTGCGCACGGCGGTCAGGCCGAAGACGATCGTGTCGTCGCCGCGCGGCGTGAAGTGCGCCTCGGATTCGTTGACGTCCGGCGGCAGCACCTTGATGCCCATGCGGCGGCACTCGTTCAGGTAGACGGCGGACTTGTCCTTGTCGTCCCGGACGGAGGTGAGAAGGGCCGCCATGTACTCGGCCGGGTAATTCGCCTTGAGATAGGCCGTCCAGTAGGTGACGAGGCCGTAGGCGGAGGAGTGCGCCTTGTTGAACGCGTATCCCGAGAAGGGCACCAGAACGTCCCACACGGCCTGGATCGCCTCGTCGGAATAGCCGCGCTCCCGCATTCCCTTCTGGAACGGGACGAACTCCTTCTCCAGAATCTCCTTCTTCTTCTTGCCCATCGCCCGGCGCAGCAGGTCCGCCTGTCCCAGCGAGTACCCGGCGAGCACCTGCGCGGCCTTCTGCACCTGCTCCTGATAGACGATCAGGCCGTAGGTGACGTCCAGCACGTCCTTGAGCGGCTCCTCCAGCTCGGGGTGGATCGGGGTGATCTCCTGCTGGCCGTTCTTCCGCAGCGCGTAGTTGATGTGCGAGTTCATGCCCATCGGGCCCGGCCGGTACAGGGCGCCGACGGCGGAGATGTCCTCGAACTCGTCCGGCTTCATCATGCGCAGCAGCGAACGCATCGGGCCGCCGTCGAACTGGAAGACCCCCAGGGTGTCGCCGCGGCCCAGGAGTTCGAAGGTCTTCTTGTCGTCCAGCGTCAGGTCGAGCAGCTTGATCTCGACGCCCTTGTTCCGCTTGATCAGCTTGACGGCGTCGTCCATGATCGTCAGGTTCCGCAGGCCCAGGAAGTCCATCTTCAGCAGGCCGAGCGCCTCGCAGGTGGGGTAGTCCCACTGCGTGACGACCACCCCGTCGTTCTTCGGGGCGAACAGCGGCACGTGGTCCACCAGCCGCTCGCTGGACATGATCACGCCGGCGGCGTGCATGCCCATCTGCCGGACCAGGCCCTCCAGGCCCTTGGCCGTGTCGATCACCTTGCGGACGTCGGGCTCGTTCTCGTACATGCCCCGGACCTCGGCCGCCTCGCTGTAGCGCGGGTGGTCCTTGTCCGTGATGCCGGAGAGCGGGATGCCCTTGCCCAGGACGTCGGCGGGCATGGCCTTGGTGATCCGGTCGCCCATGGCGTAGGGGTAACCCAGCACGCGGGAGGCGTCCTTGATGGCGGCCTTCGCCTTGATCGTTCCGTAGGTGCCGATCATGGACACCTTGTCGGCGCCGTACTTCTCGGTGACGTACCGGATGACCTCGCCGCGCCGGCGCTCGTCGAAGTCGATGTCGACATCGGGCATGGAGACGCGCTCGGGGTTGAGGAACCGCTCGAAGATCAGCCCGTGCTCCAGGGGATCGAGGTCCGTGATGCCCAGGGCGTAGGACACGATCGAGCCGGCCGCCGAGCCTCGGCCCGGGCCCACGGCGATGCCCTGCTCCTTGGCCCACATGATGAAGTCCGCGACCACGAGGAAGTACCCGGGGAACCCCATCTGGATGATGACGCCCATCTCGTACTCGGCCTGCCGCTGCCGGTCCTCCGGCACCCCGCCCGGCCAGCGGCGGGCCATGCCCTTGCGGACCTCCTCCTGGAACCAGGTCACCTCGGTGTACCCCTCGGGCACGTCGAAGCGCGGCATCAGGTCCCGCGCCTCGAACCAGCCCGTGGTGTCCACCTGCTCGGCCACCAGCAGGGTGTTGGCGCAGCCCTCCTGCCAGGCGTCGGAGGAGTCGATGGCGTACATCTCCTGCGGCGACTTCAGGTAGTACCCGGTGCCGTCGAAGCGGAAGCGGTCGGGGTCGGAGAGGTTCTTGCCGGTCTGCACGCACAGCAGCGCGTCGTGCGCCCCGGCCTCGTGCGCGTGCGTGTAGTGGCTGTCGTTGGTCACGATGGGCCGGATGCCGAGCTTGCGGCCGATCTCCAGCAGCCCGTCCCGCACGCGCCGCTCGATGTCCAGGCCGTGGTCCATCAGCTCCAGGAAGTACCGGTCCCGGCCGAAGATCTCCAGGTACCCGGCCGCCGCCTTCAGGGCCTCCTCCTCCTGCCCCAGCCGCAGCCGGGTCTGCACCTCGCCCGAGGGGCAGCCGGTGGAGGCGATCAGGCCCTCGGACCACTGGGCGATGGTCTCCTTGTCCATCCGGGGCCACTTGACGAAGAAGCCCTCGGTGTAGGCGTCCGAGGAGAGCCGGAAGAGGTTGTGCAGACCCGTCTTGTTGTACGCCCAGATCGTCTTGTGCGTGTAACCGCCGGAACCGGAGACGTCGTCCTTCTTCTGGTGCGGCTGGCCCCACTGCACGCGCCGCTTGTGCCGCCGCGACTCGGGAGCGACGTACGCCTCGATGCCGATGATCGGCGTGATCCCCGCGCCCGTGGCCTGCTGGAAGAAGTCGTACGCCCCGTGCAGGTTGCCGTGGTCGGTCACGGCGATGTGGCTCATCCCCATGTCCTGGCAGGCCTTGAACATGTCCTTCAGCCGTGCCGCTCCGTCCAGCAGCGAGTACTGAGTGTGCACGTGCAGGTGGGTGAAGGGCTGGGTCACTCCACGGGCCTTTCGCAGCAGGGGCGGGATCACCCCAGACCCTACATCCGCACCGGCCGCCCCGAGGGGCCCTTCCCACGCCTCGCGCACCGGACGTTTCCCCAGGTCACAGGGGGTGCGCGGGGCAACCTCCAAGGTCAGCGCCGTCCCGTTTTTCCGCGCCCTTCGCTGGCCGGGCACCGCACGTTTTCCGCCGTCCGCGCACCCCGCCCTTACCGCCGCCTTATCCGGGCGTGGCACACTCGGCGGCGATGGGCAGATGGGGTGCCGGATTGGCCGGCTCGTTCTCCGGGATACGCGTGGCGCGCGCGGCGGTGTTCGCCGCGCTCACCGTCACGCTCTCCGCCGGTGCCCACGTCCTGCTCTCCGGCACACCGCTGCCGCTGCCCGCGGTCGCCGCCGTGACCGCCGCGGTCTTCGCCCTCGCCTGGTCCCTGGCCGGCGAGCACGAGCGCGGGTACCGCGCGATCGCCGCGCTGCTGCTGCCGCTCCAGCTCGGCGCCGACACTGTCTTCACCACCGGCCAGGAGACCTGCTACGGCCCCGGCGGGGGACCGGTCACCGGCCCGCTGCGGCTGATGGGCGTGGACCTGCTGTGCGCCGGCGGCGACGTCGGCACTCCGCTGGCCGGCCTGGCCGCCCCGCACCAGGCCGCCGACCCGGCGGGCCCCTGGCTGCTGCTGTCCGCCCACCTGGTGGCCGGCCTGGCCGCCGCCGCCTGGCTGCGCTGCGGGGAGCGCGCCCTGGCCCGCCTGCTGCGCTCGGCCGCGGCGGCGACGTTCCGCCCGCTGCTGCTGGCCGTGGCCGCGCTCGGCGCCGCCCGCGCCGCGCACCCCGCGCCGCGCCTGCCGCGCCCCCGCGCCTCGCGCGCCGCCCTCCCCGGGCTTCCGCTGCTCAGCCACTCCGTCCTGCGACGCGGCCCTCCGGCCCCGGTGCCCGCTCGCTAGGACCACTCCCCCGGGCCGGTCCCCCGGAACTCACCCCTTTTCTCACGGAAGACGAAGACCACCATGAGCAAGCGCAACTCCGCCGAGGCCAAACGCGCCGCCCGCGAGCGCCTGCGCGCCGAGCGCGAACGCCAGGCCCGCCGCGACAAGATCCGCCGCCAGCTCGTCGTCGGCGGCTCCGTCCTCGCCGTCCTGGCCCTCGCCGCCGGCATCGGCGTGGCCGTGGCCAACCGCGACAGCGGCGGCGAGGGCGACTCGACGGACTGGGAGGCCGTCCTGGCCCAGGTCACCGAGGACGCCGACGAGGGCTTCCCGACCGCCGCCCCCGCCAACACCTCGGGCGAGAACGGCCGCACCATCCGCATCGGCCCCGAGGACGCGGCCAACACCGTCACCCTCTACGAGGACCCCCGCTGCCCGATCTGCGCGCAGTTCGAGCAGCAGGTGGGCGAGGCGATCCAGCAGGGCGTGGACGACGGCGACTACGCCGTGGAGTACGTCTTCGGCACCTTCCTTGACCGCGCCGGGGCCACCGGCTCCAAGAACGCCCTCAGCGCGCTGGGCGCCGCCCTGGACGTCAGCCCCGAGGCGTTCCTGGGTCTGCACGAGCAGCTCTACTCCGAGGAGAACCACCCGCCGGAGACCCTGGACGAGTACGCCGACGACGAGCGGCTGATCGAGATCGCCCAGTCGGTCCCCGAGCTGGAGGGCAACGACCAGTTCGCCGCGGACGTCCGGGACAGCACCTTCGCGGTGTGGGCCCTCCAGATGTCCGCGTACTTCAACTCGGCCGAGGATGTCGAAGGCACCCCCGCCGTCCGCTTCAACGAGGACATCGTGGACACGCCGCGCTCCCCGGCCGACTGGGAGGACATGGTCGAGGCCAACAGCGAGCAGGCCGCGGAATAACGACCGGCCCGGCGAGGACGCCGGGGTCCCGCGGGGGAAGCGGTGGGCGACGAAACGGCGAACTCTCGTCCGTGGCCTACCGCTTTCCCCGTTGTTCTCCCTAGCATCAGCGGTCGTGACGCACACCGCACCCACCCGACGCACCGTGGTCACGGCCGCCGCCGCTGCCGCCGCCGTGCTGCCGATGGCCGCAGCGACCACGGCGAGGGCCGCCGACGGGCCCGCCTTCCACCACGGGGTGGCCTCCGGCGACCCGCTGCCCGACGGCGTCCTGCTGTGGACGCGGGTGACCCCGACCCCGGCCGCCGTGCCGGGCTCCGGGGAGGGCCCGGACACCGAGGTGACCTGGGAGGTGGCCCGGGACGCGGAGTTCCGCACGGTCGTGGCCTCGGGCAGCGTCACCGCGAGCGCCGCCTCCGACCACACGGTCAAGGCCGACGTGCGGGGGCTGGAGGCCGACACGGCCTACCACTACCGTTTCGCCGCCGGGGGCGCGCAGTCCCCCGCCGGGCGCACCCGCACCGCGCCCGCCACGGGAGCGGCCCCGGCCGGCCTGCGCCTGGGCGTCGTCTCCTGCTCCAACTACGAGGCGGGCCACTTCGCCGCCTACCGGCACCTGGCCGCCCGCCGGGACCTGCACGCCGTGCTGCACCTGGGCGACTACCTCTACGAGTACGCCACCGGCTCCTACCCCGCCGACCCGGTCCGCCCCCACCGGCCCGCCCACGAGATCGTCACCCTGGCCGACTACCGCGTCCGCCACGGCCACTACCGCACCGACCCGGACCTGCGGGCCCTGCACGCCGCCCACCCGGTGATCGCCATATGGGACGACCACGAGACGGCGAACGACGCCTGGCGCGAGGGCGCGCAGAACCACACCCCCGGCGAGGAGGGCGACTGGGCCGCCCGCCGCTCGGCCGCCGTGCGGGCCTACTTCGAGTGGATGCCCGTGCGCCCGGCGGTCGAGGGCACCACCTACCGGCGGCTGCGCTTCGGCACGCTGGCCGACCTGCACCTGCTGGACCTGCGCTCCTTCCGCGACCAGCAGGCCGGCATCGGGAACGGCGCCGTGGACGACCCGGCCCGCACGCTGACGGGCGCCGCCCAGCTGGACTGGCTGACCTCCGGCCTGTCCGCCTCGGACACCCGCTGGCACCTGATCGGCAACTCGGTGATGATCTCGCCGGTGGCCTTCGGCTCCGTGCCCGCCTACCTGCTGGGCCCGATCGGGGAGTGCCTGGGCCTGCCCGCCGGCGGCCTGGCCGTCTTCACCGACCAGTGGGACGGCTACACCGCCGACCGCGACCGCCTCCTGGGCCACCTGCACGAGCGGCGCGTGACCAACACCGTCTTCCTGACCGGCGACATCCACATGCACTGGGCGAACGACGTCCCGCTGCGCGCCGCGACCTACCCGCTCTCGCCGTCCGTGGCCACGGAGTTCGTCGTCACCTCCGTCACCTCGGACAACGTCGACGACCTGCTGGGCGTCCCCCCGCACACCCTCTCCGGCGTGGCCGAGACCGCGATCAAGGCCGCGAACCGGCACGTGCGCTGGCTGGACATGGACTCCCACGGCTACGCGGTCCTCGACGTGACGCCCGAGCGGGCCCGGATGGACTACTACGTCCTCTCCGACCGCGCCGACCCGGCGGCCACCAGCACGCTGGCCCGCTCATACCAGACCCTGGACGGGACCCAGCGCGTCACGCGGGCCTGACGCCCCGGGCCGGGAGCGGACCGGGAGGAACGCCCTCAGCCGAGCCCGTCGAGGAAGCCGAGCGCCGTCCGCCAGGTCGCCTCCGCCGCCTCCGCGTCGTGGTCGGGGAGCCCGGGGTCGGTGTAGAGGTGCCCGGCCCCGGGGTGGCGGAAGACCTCCACGTCGGCCCCGGCCCGCCCCATCCGCAGGTACCAGGCGGTCAGCCAGTCGTGCGGCTCGAAGGCGTCGGGGTCGGCCACGTGAAGCTGGACGGGCAGCCCGTCGGCGGAGGCGTCCTCGGGTACGTCCGAGGTGCCGTGCAGCAGGAGCAGTCCGCGCGCCTTCCGGTCCCCCAGCGCAACGGTCTGGGCCAGGGCCGCGCCCAGAGAGAACCCGGCGTAGACCAGGCCGCCGTCGGACAGGGGCGCGCTGGCGGCCACCGCGCGCCGCAGCAGCTCGTCGCGGCCGATGCCGTCCGCGATCTCCATGCCCTCCTCCACCTCCCCGGCCGTGCGGCCCTCGAAGAGATCGGGCACGGTCACCGCGTGCCCGGCCTCCCGCAGCCGGTCGGCGGCCTGGTGCACAGCGGGCCGCAGCCCGTATACGGAGTGGAAGAGCATGACATTGCTCACGGACTTCTCCGGCCTTCCGGTGGTAGTCGGGGTTCTTGGTCCGCCCATCCTGCCAGCTAGCCTGGCGGGCGGGTCGGACCGGAGGAGTCCGGAAAGCGAACGCGACGACGGAGAGGCTGACGCATCCCATGGACGCTGTGCTGCGCCCGCTCCTGGTGCTGTTCGGCACGGTGGCGCTGACCGCGGTCATCGGCTGGGCGATCGACCGGGCCCTGCACGCCGCCGACACCCGGCACCCGGACACCCGGCTGTGGGGGCTGCTGCGGCGCTGCCGGGCCCCGGTCCAGCTCCTGCTGGCCTCGGTGACGATGCGGGTGGCGTACACCGCGTTCAACCTGGACCTGCGGCGCAACGACATCGTCCTCACCATGCTGGCCTCGGTGGCGATCTTCTCGGCCGCGTGGCTGACCATCCGGGCGGCCGGCGCGGTGGCCGAGAACTCCCTCGCCCACTACGAGGCCCGCACCACCGACCTGGCCCGGGTGCGGCAGTTCCGGACCCAGCTCGCCATGATCCGCCGGGTGATCACCGGCGTCCTGGCGCTGGTCGCGGTCGCGGTGTCGATGCTGCTGCTCTTCCCCGGCCTGCGGACCCTGGGCGCCTCGATGCTGGCCTCGGCCGGCGTGATCGGCATCATCGCGGGCGTCGCGGCCCAGTCGATGCTCAGCAACCTCTTCGCCGGGCTCCAGATAGCGTTCGGCGACTCCGTGAAGATCGGCGACACGGTGGTGGTGGACGGCGAGTGGGGCACGGTGGAGGAGATGTCCCTGGCGTTCCTCACGGTGCGGATCTGGGACGACCGCCGCCTGACGATGCCGGTGTCGTACTTCAACAGCAAGCCCTACGAGAACTGGTCCCGCGGCGGCAACCAGATCACCGGCACGGTCTTCTTCCACCTCGACTACGCCACCCCCGTCCCGGCGCTGCGCGAGCGGCTGCGGAAGTTCCTGCTGACCCGCAAGGACTGGGACGGGCGGCACTGGGGTCTGGTGGTCACCGACACGACGCCGACCACCCTCCAGGTGCGGGCCTCGATGTCGGCGCGCAACGCGGACGACGCGTGGACGATCCGGTGCGCGGTCCGGGAGGAGCTAATCGCCTGGCTGCGCGAGCACCACCCCTACGCGCTGCCCCGCGTCCCCACCTCCCCGGCGGCCGTCGCCCCGGAGGCCGCGAGGGCCCTCCCCGCCCAGGCCGCGCCCGGACGCCCGGCCGAGGCTGCGCGGCGCGAGGAGGACGCGAAGGCCGGCGAGGACGCGAAGGCCGGCGAGGACGCGAAGGCCGCGGAGGAGACCGGCGGGCGCTGAGCGGGGCAACGCCCCCGGCGGGCGCCTCCGGTCGGCTGCCGGTCAGCCGCCGCTCTCGGCGCGCAGCCGGTCCAGGGCCCCCCGCAGGTCCTCGGGGTAGTCGGTGGCGAACTCCACCCACCGCCCGTCCGCCGGGTGCGCGAAGCCGAGGCGGACCGCGTGCAGCCACTGCCGGGTCAGGCCCAGCCGACGGGCCAGCACCGGGTCGGCCCCGTAGGTGAGGTCCCCGGCGCAGGGGTGGCGGTGGGCGGACATGTGCACCCGGATCTGGTGGGTGCGGCCGGTCTCCAGCTTGATGTCGAGCAGGCTCGCGGCGCGGAAGGCCTCGATGAGGTCGTAGTGGGTGACGGAGGGCTTGCCGTCGGCGGTGACCGCCCACTTGTAGTCGTGCTGCGGGTGGCGGCCGACCGGGGCGTCGATGGTGCCGCTGAGCGGGTCGGGGTGCCCCTGCACCAGCGCGTGGTACCGCTTGTCCACGGTCCGGTCGCGGAACTGCTGCTTCAGGCGGGAGTAGGCGTTCTCCGACTTGGCGACGACCATCAGGCCCGAGGTGCCCACGTCCAGGCGGTGCACCACGCCCTGCCGTTCGGCCGCGCCGGAGGTGGCGATCCGGTACCCGGCGGCGGCCAGGCCGCCCACCACGGTGGTCCCGCTCCAGCCGGGGCTGGGGTGGGCCGCGACGCCGACCGGCTTGTTCACCACGATCAGGTCCTCGTCGTCGTGGACGATCTCCATGCCCTCCACGGGCGTGGCCTCAAGCCGCACCGGGGCCGCCGGGGCGGGCATCTCGACCTCGATCCACGAACCGCCCGTCACCCGCTCGGACTTGCCGACCTCCGCGCCGTCGATCCTGACCTTCCCGGCGGCGGCAAGCTCGGCCGCCTTGGTCCGGGAGAAGCCGAGCATGCGGGCGAGGGCGGCGTCGACACGCTCACCCTCCAGGCCCTCGGGGACGGGCAGCGCGCGGGTTTCGGGAAGGGTGCTCACAAGGTCCGAGTATGCCGGACGGGGGACGCCCCGCCGCCCGCCAGGAGCGGCGGGACCCGGCCGTTCAGTCCCGGTGGACCGTGCCGTCGGGGTCCAGGCCCCGGAAGGACAGCAGCACGATGAGGATGCCGCCGCAGACGATCGCGGAGTCCGCGAGGTTGAAGACGGCGAAGTACTTGGGGGCGATGAAGTCGACCACGTGCCCCTCCAGCGTTCCGGGGGCGCGGAAGATCCGGTCGGTGAGGTTGCCGAGCGCGCCGCCCAGCAGCAGCCCCAGCGCGATGGCCCACGGGGTGCTGTAGAGCTTTCTGGCCAGCCGGACGATCACCACGATCACGGCGGCGGCGATGCAGGTGAAGACGACGGTGAGGGCCTCGCCGACGCCGAAGGCGGCGCCGCCGTTGCGCACCGCCTCGAAGCGCAGCCACGCCCCGAGGATGTCGATGGGCTCCTCGTGCTCCAGCCACTCCACGACCATGATCTTGGTGATCAGGTCCAGGATGTAGGCGAACGCGGCCACCCCGGCCAGCACCGTGACCCGCCGCCCGCCGCGCGGCCGGTCCCGCGGCTCGGCGCCGTCCGCGTTCTCCGGCTCGGTCCCCTCGGGCTCCGCTCCCCGCGCGGGCTCCGGCTCGCCGGGCTCGTCCGGGGTTTCGATGGTCCGCTCCGCCTCGCTCACGGGACGAGGGTACGCCACGCCCGCGCGCTCGCCCGAGGGGTCACCGGGGCCGGTCAGAGCCGGCGCTCCTGCTTCTGCTTGCAGTCCACGCACAGCGTGGCCCGCGGGAAGACCTGCATCCTGGCCTTGCCGATCGGGTCCGCGCAGGTCTCGCACAGCCCGTAGGTCCCGGCCTCCAGGCGGGCGACGGCCCGCTCGGTCTGGTACAGCATCTCCCGGGCGTTGGTGGCCAGCGCCATCTCGTGCTCGCGGGTGACGTTCTTGGTACCGGTGTCGGCCTGGTCGTCGCCCGCGCCGTCGCCGGAGTCCCGCATCAGGCCCGTCAGCGCCGCCTCCGAGGCGGCGATCTCCGCGCGCAGCCGGCCGGCCTCGGCCACCAGACCGGAGTGCGCCTCGGTCACCTCGTCCGGTGTCCAGGGCTCCTCACCGGGCCGGACGGCCAGGTCGTGGGAGAGCGACGGAGCGGTGAGGCGGGAGGGGCCCACCGGCAGGGACGGTTCGTCGGCCGTGCTGTTCATCGCTGGCACCTTCTGGGGCTCCCGTCTTCCGCTGCGGGCCGGACGCGTGGCGTGCCGCCCGCCCTGAGGGACGAATCGTGACCGGAACGATAAATCGACCGAAATGGGGCGGCAATGAGGGCACGCCGGTCTGCCTGCGTTGTGCCCCGCCCGGCGGGCGGATAAGCCGGTCATCCGGTCGTCGCCCGCCCGCCGCGGCCCGTACACTGGACCCCGGCGAACGGCGAGGATGGGGACGAGTAGCGTCGTCAGGCAGCCGCGAGCGACCCGGGGACGGTGTGAGCCCGGGGGCGAGCGCGACGCGAAGATCACCCCGGAGCCGCCGGAAGAAAGCCCGCGTCCTCGCGGCCGGGCGAGTAGACCCGGCATCGCACCCAACGGAGCGGGCCACGGGCCGCCGGGACCTCCGGCGTCACCCCGGCCAAGGAGGGTGGTACCGCGGGAGCGCACGCGCTCTCGTCCCTCCGACGGATAGCGCACCGAGAACGCACGTGTGTCCGCCGGAGGACGATCCGATGACGCAGTACCGCCCCGTACCGGCCCAGGTCGACTTGCCCGCGCTCGAGCACGGGGTGCTCGCGCTGTGGGCGGAGAAGCGGACCTTCGCCCGGAGTTTGGAGCAGTCCGAGGGCCGCCCCGAGTGGGTGTTCTACGAGGGCCCGCCCACGGCCAACGGCATGCCCGGCGCTCACCACATCGAGGCCCGGGTCTTCAAGGACGTCTTCCCCCGCTTCCGCACCATGCGCGGCCACCACGTGGTCCGCAAGGCCGGCTGGGACTGCCACGGCCTGCCCGTGGAGCTGGCCGTGGAGAAGGAGCTGGGCTTCACCGGGAAGCAGGACATCGAGGCGTACGGCATCGCCGAGTTCAACGCCCGCTGCCGCGAGTCCGTGACCCGCCACACCGACGCCTTCGCCGCCCTGACCACGCGGATGGGGTACTGGGTGGACCTGGACGCCGCCTACCGCACCATGGACCCGGAGTACGTGGAGTCCGTGTGGTGGTCGCTGAAGGAGATCTTCGGCAAGGGCCTGCTCGTGCAGGACCACCGGGTGGCGCCCTGGTGCCCTCGCTGCGAGACCGGCCTGTCGGACCACGAGCTGGCCCAGGGCTACGAGACGGTCGTCGATCCCTCTGTCTACGTCCGCCTCCCGCTGCTCTCGGGCCCGCTGGCCGGCGAGGCCGCCCTGCTGGTGTGGACGACCACCCCCTGGACCCTGGTGTCGAACACCGCGGTCGCCGTCCACCCCGAGGTGACCTACGCCGTCGTCACCGACGGCAGCGAGCGCCTGGTCGTCGCCGAGCCCCTGATCGGCAAGGCGCTGGGCGAGGGCTGGGAGCCCACGGGCCGCACCTTCACCGGCGCGGAGATGGAACGCTGGCGGTACCGGCGGCCGTTCGAGGTGGTCGACTTCGGCGGCGCCGAGGCGCACTTCGTGGTCACCGCGGACTACGTCACCACCGAGGACGGCACCGGTCTGGTGCACCAGGCCCCCGCCTTCGGCGAGGACGACCTGGCCACCTGCCGCCGCTACGGCCTGCCGGTGGTCAACCCCGTGCTGGCGAACGGCACCTTCGAGGCCGGACTGCCGCTGGTGGGCGGGCAGTTCTTCAAGAAGGCCGACGAGGCGCTGACCGCCGACCTCGCCGCCCGCGGCCTGCTGCTGCGCCATCAGCCGTACGAGCACAGCTACCCGCACTGCTGGCGTTGCCACACCCCGCTGCTCTACTGGGCCCAGCCGTCCTGGTACATCCGCACCACCCAGATCCGCGACGCCCTCCTGCGGGAGAACGAGGCCACCACCTGGTATCCCGAGTCCGTGAAGCACGGCCGCTACGGCGACTGGCTGAACAACAACGTGGACTGGGCCCTCTCCCGCAACCGGTACTGGGGCACCCCACTGCCCATCTGGCGCTGCCCCGAGGGCCACCTGACCTGCGTCGGCTCGCTGGCCGAGCTGAGCGAGCTGACCGGGGCCGACCAGTCGGGCCTGGACCCGCACCGCCCGTACATCGACGAGGTCACCTTCGGCTGCACCGCCGAAGGCTGCGCCCTGACCGCGGCCCGCGTCCCCGAGGTCATCGACGCCTGGTACGACTCGGGCAGCATGCCGTTCGCGCAGTGGGGCTACCCCTACCGCGACCGCGAGGCGTTCGAGAAGCGGTACCCCGCGCAGTACATCTGCGAGGCGATCGACCAGACCCGCGGGTGGTTCTACACGCTGATGGCCGTGGGCACGCTGGTCTTCGGCCGCTCCTCCTACGAGAACGTCGTCTGCCTGGGCCACATCCTGGCCGAGGACGGCCGCAAGATGTCCAAGCACCTGGGCAACATCCTGGAGCCCATCCCGCTGATGGAACGCCACGGGGCGGACGCCGTGCGGTGGTTCATGGCGGCCGGCGGCTCGCCCTGGTCCGCGCGCCGGGTCGGGCACGGCACGATCCAGGAGGTGGTCCGCAAGACCCTGCTGACCTACTGGAACACCGTCGCCTTCCAGGCCCTGTACGCCCGCACCGGCGGCTGGGCCCCCGGAGGGAGCGACCCGGCCCCGGCCGACCGCCCGCTGCTGGACCGCTGGCTGCTGAGCGAGCTGAACGCCCTGACCGAGATGGTCACCACGGCGATGGAGTCCTTCGACACCCAGCGCGCGGGCAAGCTGGTCTCCACCTTCGTGGACGACCTCTCCAACTGGTACGTCCGCCGCTCCCGCCGCCGCTTCTGGCAGGCCGACCCGGCGGCGCTGCGCACCCTGCACGAGACGCTGGAGACCCTGACCCGGCTGATGGCGCCGCTGGTGCCGTTCATCACCGAGCGGGTCTGGCAGGATCTCGTCGTCCCGGTCACGCCCGGCGCCCCGGACTCGGTGCACCTGGCCTCCTGGCCCGAGGCCGACCCGGGCCTGATCGACCCGGACCTCTCCCGGGACATGCTGCTGGCCCGGCGGCTGGTCGAGCTGGGCCGCGCCACCCGCGCCGAGTCCGGCGTCAAGACCCGCCAGCCCCTGTCCCGCGCGCTGGTCGCGGCGCAGGGCTTCGAGCTGCTGAGCGCGGAGCTGCGCGAGCAGATCGCCGAGGAGCTGAACGTCACGGCCCTGGACGCGCTCTCCGGCATGGGCGGCTCCCTGGTCGACACCTCGGCGAAGGCCAACTTCCGCGCGCTGGGCGCCCGTTTCGGCAAGCGCACCCCGCTGGTGGCCAAGGCCGTGGCCGCCGCGGACGCCGCCGAGCTGTCGGCCGCGCTGCGCGAGGGGAGCGCGGCGGTGGAGGTGGAGGGCGAGCGGGTGCCGCTGGGCGCGGAGGAGGTCATCATCACCGAGACCCCGCGCGAGGGCTGGTCGGTGGCCTCGGACGCGGGCGCCACGGTGGCGCTGGACCTGACGATCACGCCGGAGCTGCGACGGGCCGGGGTCGCCCGGGACGTGGTGCGGCTGGTGCAGGAGGCGCGGAAGAAGAGCGGCCTGGACGTGGCCGACCGGATCGCGCTGCGATGGCGGGCCGGGGACCCGGAGACCGCCCGGGCCCTGGCCGAGCACGAGTCCCTGATCCGCGCCGAGGTGCTGGCGACGGACTACGGGCCAGAGCCGGAGGGGGCCGGAGAGGCCGCGGACGACGGCTTCGGCGAGACCTTCGGGGACGAGGCCCTGGGCGCCTCCTTCCGGCTGCGCCGGGTGTGAGCGCACGAGCGAGGGGCGGGTCCGTGTGGACCCGCCCCTCGCTCGGTAGCGTGTGCGCGTCGCCTTGAGCGGCGCGCGCCGCTGCTAGTTGTCGTCCTCGTCGATCAGGAAGCCGCGCATCGGCGACGGGGCCTGCTGCATCGGCTGCGGACCCTGCGGCCGGACGGGCGCCATCGGCTGGGTCATCGCCGGGGACATCTGCTGCTGGCCGCCGTAGGAGGACGGGCCGTTCGGCGCGGAGTGCCCGCCGTGGGTGGCGTGGCCGCCCATGCCCTGGCCGCCCAGCGGCTGGTGCCCGGCCATGGTGCCGCCGCCGGGACCGGCCGGCGCACCCGCGGAGGCCAGCGACGGCTGCGGGGACGGCGGCAGGGAGGGGGCGGCGGGGGACCGCGGCGGTGCCAGCGAGTCGTCGGACTGGCTCTCCAGCTGACGGAGCTGGCTCTCCAGGTACGACTTCAGGCGGGTGCGGTACTCGCGCTCGAAGCCGCGCAGGTCCTCGACCTTGCGCTCCAGCGTCGCGCGGGCGGACTCCAGGGAGCCCATGGCCACGCGGTGCTTCTCCTGCGCGTCCCGCTCCAGCGCGTCGGCCTTGGCGCGGGCGTCGCGCTCCAGGCCCTCGGCGCGGCTGCGGGCCTCGCCCACGATCTTGTTGGCCTCGGAGCGGGCCTCGGCGATGGCCTGGTCGGCCGTCTGCTGCGCGAGGGAGAGAACGCGGGCGGCGCTCTCGTTGCCCACCGGCTGCGGCTGGGGGGGCTGGGGCTGCATCTGCTGGGGCATCTGCTGCGGGCCGCCCATGCCCAGGCCGGGGGCGCTCAGGCCCTGGCCGCCGTGGGTGCCCATCGGCACCGGGGCGCCGGGGTGGCCCTGGGGGCCGCCCATCGGGCCGCCGTGACCCATCGGGCCGGGGCCGTGCCCGGGGTTGTGGCCGGGGCCGCCGGGACCACCGGGGCCGGCCGGAAGCTGCGGAGGACCGCCCATCGGCTGGTGCTGCTGATGCTGCTGGTGCTGCTGGGGGCCCGGTCCCGGTATGGCCGACATGGGGCCGCCCGGGCGCTCCTGCGGGTCGGGCTTGCGCATGTTCTGCTGGTTCTGGGCCGCCGCGCGGGTGGCCGCCGCCAGCTTGGCGCGCAGGTCCTCGTTCTCCCGGAGCAGCCTGGTCAGCTCTGCCTCGACCTCGTCGAGGAAGGCGTCGACCTCGTCCTCGTCATAGCCTTCTCGGAGACGGACGGTCGTGAACTGCTTGTTCCGCACGTCCTCGGGGGTCAGCGGCATCTCTTCACCTCAAGGTAAATCGTCGGCATACGACCATGACCGTACCCGTTCACAGGCTGGCCACGACGTTGATCAGGATGTAGACGATGATCATCAATACGAAGAAGGACAGATCAAGCGCCACACCCCCGAAGCGCAAGGGAGGGATCACCTTCCGTAGCGCCTTCAGCGGCGGATCCGTGACAGTGTAAGTCGCCTCCAGGGCAACGACCATCGCCTTGCCGGGGTTCCAGGAGCGCGCGAACATGAACACGTAGTCCATCACCAGGCGGAAGAAGAGCAGGACCAGAAAGCAGCCCAACAAGACCTGGATCCCGTCGAAGGCGGTGTCCATCGCGCTGGTCCCTCTCCCCTGCCTGTCGTGCCCGGCCGGTGGGCCGGGAGTGCTCTTCCGTCTGTCCTGCCGTCAGCTCTGGTTGAAGAACCCGCCCTCGGCGATCCGGGCCTTGTCCTCCGCCGTTACATCGACGTTAGCAGGCGAGAGCAGGAACACCTTCTGCGTCACGCGCTCGATGCTGCCATGGAGACCGAAGACCAGACCAGCCGCAAAGTCGACAAGTCGCTTCGCGTCGGTGTCGTCCATCTCGGTCAGATTCATGATCACGGGCGTACCCTCGCGGAAGTGTTCCCCGATGGTACGGGCCTCGTTGTAGGTCCGCGGGTGGAGCGTCGTGATGCGGTAGGGCTCCCGCTCGGACACGACCTTGGGCATGATCACCGGTGCGCTCTTCTCCAGGCTCTGGCGGTCGGATGTGATGGAAGACACGGGAGCGATCCTCCCGGGTCGTCTGCTTTCGGCCAGGATGGGGGCGGGCGTGGGCTCGGGCTCCCGCTGCGCCGGGGGGTGCACGACCCGCATCGGCTCGTCCGCGCGCTCCCGGGCGGGAGGCTCGTGGGCCGGCTGCCGGCGGCTTCGCTCCGGCTCGGGCTCCGGCTCGAACTCGTCATCCGGGCCGTAGCCCGGCCGGTCATAGCCGTCGTCCTCCACGAGGCCGAGGTAGACCGCCATCTTGCGCATCGCGCCAGCCATCGACTGCGTCCTCCGCTCTGTGGTGGATCGGCTCCGCCCGCCGGCGTGGATCCACGTCGTAACCTGCCCGAATTCTTCGGGATTGACCATATTTTCGACTCTGGTTCCCCCGCTTGGCGACGTTACCGGAGGGCGGGGCGGACTCCGAGTACCGCAGTCCCCACACGTACGTGTGTCGCTCCGGCGGCGATCGCCTCCTCGAGGTCCCCGCTCATCCCCGCCGAGACCATGGTCGCAGCAGGATCCACCCGGCGCAGGTCCCTTGCGAGGTTCACCAGCCGGGCGAAGGCCGCGGCGGGCGCCCCCGCGTAGGGACCCGACAGCGGCGCGACCGTCATGACGCCCGCCAGTTCGAGGCCGGGGGCCTCGGTCACGGCCGCGGCCACCGCCGCGGCGCCGCCCGGCGGAGCGCCGCCCCGGCCGGGCCCGTCCTCCGCGCCCGCCGCCCCCTCCTCCTTCTCCAGGGCGACCTGGACGAAGCACTTCAGGGGCGCGCGCCCGGCGTTCACCACCGCCGAGGAGAGGGCGGACACCAGCCGCACGCGGTCGACAGAGTGCACATAATCCGCATAACGGACCACGGATCGCGCCTTGTTTGTCTGGAGTTGTCCGACAAAGTGCCATTTCAGGGGCAGGTCCGCGCAGGCCGCCGCCTTGGCCGCGGCCTCCTGGTCCCGGTTCTCCGCCACGTGCCGGACGCCGAGCCCGGCCAGCAGCCGGACGTCCTCGGCGGGGTAGGTCTTGGTGACCACGACCAGCGTGACCTCCTCCCGCGCGCGCCCCGCGGTGACGCACGCGCGGGTCACGCGCTCCTCCACCCGGGCGAGGTTGGCCGCAAGCTCGGCCGCGCGTGCGCCGTTCACCGGGTCTCCCCGTCCCCTTCTTCGTCTTCCTCGTCGCCCTGGCCGCCGCCGATCCAGACGTACGAGGCCATCCGGCCCGTGGCCGGGGCGGCGCGGTAGGAGAAGTGTGCGGGCGACTCCCGGGTGCAGACCGGGGAGAGAGCGGTGCCGGTGACGCCGGCGGCGGCCAGCTGGAGGGCGACCCCGGCGGGGATGTCGACCGCGGGGGTGCCGGCCCGGGTGGTGGTCCCGCAGCCGGGGACCGCGCGCTCCGCGTCGGCGCGCATCTCCTCGGGGACCTCGTAGCACCGGCCGCAGACGGCGGGGCCGGTGCGGGCGAGGATGCGGGCGGGGTCCGCGCCGAGGGCGCGCATCGCTGCGACGGTGGCGGGGACCACTCCGGCCAGCAGGCCCGGGCGCCCCGCGTGGGCGGCGCCGACGACCCCCGCGACCGGGTCGGCCAGCAGCACGGGCACGCAGTCGGCGGTCAGCACCGCCAGGGCCACACCCGGCTCGGCCGTGACCTGGCCGTCGGCGGTGGGGGGTTCCTCGCCCGGCGCGGGCCGGACGCCGGCGCGGACGACCTCGCGGCCGTGCACCTGCCGCATCCAGCGGACCGCGGAGGGGGCGAGGCCGAGCGAGCGGGCGGCCCGCTCGCGGTTGACGGCGACGGCGGCGGGGTCGTCCCCGACCGCGTCCCCGAGATTGAGCGTGTCGAAAGGAGCGGCGCTCACCCCGCCCCACCGTCCGGTGAAGGCGAAGTGGGCGCCGCCCACGGTGCTCTCTTCGGCTATCGGGCTCACTTCAGGAAGTCGGGCACGTCGAGCTCCTCGACCTGCCCGCCGTCGTACGGCCGGGCCGAGGGCACCTGGGGGCTGGTGCCGCGGGATTCGCGGTCCGGGGAGGTGACCGGCTCGGCGCTCGCGCCCACCGTGTCGCGGTCGCCCAGGAGGCCGGAGTCGCGGGAGGGCAGGGAGCCGAGGCCGCTGAAGGCGGGCCGCTCCGGCTCGGGCTCGGGGCGCTCCGAGGCCGCGGGCGCCGGCTCCTCCTTGGCGCCGTAGCCGCCGAGGGCCTTCTCCCGGGTCCGGGCGGGGGGCTGGCCGCCGTCGAAGCCGGCGGCGATCACGGTGACTCTGACCTCGTCGCCCAGCGCGTCGTCGATGACGGCGCCGAAGATGATGTTGGCCTCGGGGTGAGCGGCCTCGCTGACGAGCTGCGCCGCCTCGTTGATCTCGAACAGGCCGAGGTCGGAGCCGCCGGAGATCGACAGCAGAACGCCGCGGGCGCCGTCGATGGACGCCTCCAGCAGCGGGGAGGAGATCGCCATCTCGGCCGCGGCCACCGCGCGGTCGTCGCCGCGGGCCGAGCCGATGCCCATGAGGGCCGAACCCGCCTCGGACATCACGGACTTGACGTCGGCGAAGTCGAGGTTGATCAGGCCGGGGGTGGTGATCAGGTCGGTGATGCCCTGGACACCGGAGAGCAGCACCTGGTCGGCGGACTTGAAGGCGTCCAGCACGCTGACCTGGCGGTCGGAGATGGACAGCAGCCGGTCGTTGGGGATGACGATGAGGGTGTCGACCTCGTCGCGGAGGCTCGCGATGCCGTCCTCCGCCTGGTTGGCCCGGCGGCGGCCCTCGAAGGTGAACGGGCGGGTGACCACGCCGATGGTCAGCGCGCCCAGGGAGCGCGCGATGTTCGCCACGACCGGCGCGCCGCCGGTGCCGGTGCCGCCGCCTTCGCCCGCGGTCACGAAGACCATGTCGGCCCCCTTGAGGACCTCCTCGATCTCCTCGCGGTGGTCCTCGGCAGCCTTGCGGCCCACCTCGGGGTTGGCACCGGCGCCAAGCCCCCGGGTGAGCTCCCGGCCGACGTCGAGCTTGACGTCGGCGTCGCTCATCAGCAGCGCCTGCGCATCGGTGTTGATCGCGATGAACTCGACGCCCTTGAGACCGACCTCGATCATCCGGTTGATGGCGTTCACGCCACCGCCGCCGATACCGACGACCTTGATGACTGCGAGGTAGTTCTGCGGTGCTGCCACGTCGAAGGCCTCTCGCCTCGATTTACGTGTCGCCGCTCCGCGAGTGTCGCAGTGCGCCGACTGATGCCGATGGGACGGGAGGTTAAGCCGCCCCGAACCCTAACGCTTCAGTTTAGGGTTACCTGTGCTTGCGGTTCCTTGGATTCCTCGGAACGGACACTAAGTCGACAAGTGCTACGCGTTCAACGAACACGCCGAACCTCCCGTTTTTCTTTTCACCCTATGTGATCGCGGGCGTCGGGCGTCAACCAGGGGGCCGGGCGTCCGCGCCCGCGACGGGTGTCAACCCCCGGCCGCCGCCGGTGCGGTGGGGACGCTGACGTCGAAGTACCGAGCGTCACCGGCCGCGTTCATCACCGCCGCGAGCGCCTCGGCCTTGGCCTCCGAGTCCTCGGCGCTGCCCCACCGCACGGTCCGGCCGTCCGACAGCTCCAGGGTGATGGAGTCGTAGGTGGTGACGCGGATGACGCGGGTGGCGCGGCGCAGGTCCCCGGGGAGGGCCACGGCCACCGAGACCGCCTCCCGGCGAATGCGGTCCTCGCCGAAGCGGCGGAGACTCGCGTTCTCCTCGAGTCGCAGTTCCAGCAACGGTACTCCCGTGGCGGCCCGATCGGTCTCCCCGAACACCACTCCGTTCCGGTCCACCTCGGAAAAGCCGTCGCCTTCGGGAAGGAGGACGGCCGCGCGGCGCTCCGTCACCTTCAGCGTCACGCCGTGCGGCCAGCCGCGGACCACCTCCGCCCCGGCCAGCCGCGGCAGCCGCTCCAGCAGCCGCGCGCGGATGGCCCCCTTGTCCAGGGAGGCCATCGGCGAGCCGAGCGGAACGCCCGCGGCCTGGAGGATCTGCTCCTCCGTCAGGCGGCGCGGGACGCCGTCCTGCCAGTGCACGGTGACCCGCTCCACGCGCAGCCAGTCCGAGCCGTACAGGGTCCAGCCGCCGAAGCCGCCGAGCAGGAGGGCCAGGACCAGGGCGGCCAGCAGCAGCCGGGGGCGGCGCGCGAGGCGGAAGCGGGCGGGGCCGGGGCGCCGGGCGGGCGGGCGGCGGGCGGGGTCCGCGCGCGGTCGCTCGCGCCGCCTGTCGGTCTGGACTCCGGCCACGCTCGCCTCAACTCCCCACTGCGGCCTACGCCCTGACGGCCGCGATCGCTTCGTGCACCATGCCGACGAGCAGCTCGTCCGCGTCCCTGCGGCCGAACTCGGCGGCGGCCCTGGACATCGCCACGAGCTGGCCGGGGTCGGTCAGGGCCGGAAGCACGTGGGCCCTGACCCAGTCCGGGGTCAGCTCGGCGTCGTCGACGAGCACCCCGCCGCCCGCGTTGACCACCGGCAGGGCGTTCAGCCTCTGTTCGCCGTTGCCGATGGGAAGCGGGACGTACGCGGCGGGCAGGCCGACCGCGGACAGCTCGGCCACGGTCATCGCGCCCGCGCGGCAGAGCATCATGTCGGCCGCCGCGTACGCGAGGTCCATGCGGTCCACATACGATAGCGGGACGTACGGCGGCATCCCGGGCATCGTGTCGACCTGCGGCAGCTCGTTCTTCGGGCCGACCGCGTGCAGCACCTGGACGCCGGAGCGCTGGAAGTGCGGAACGACCGCGGCGATGACCTCGTTCAGCCGCCGGGCTCCCTGCGAGCCGCCGGAGACCAGCAGCGTGGGGACGTTGGCGTCCAGCCCGAAGAACGCCCGGGCCTGCTGGCGCATCGCGGCGCGGTCCAGGGTGGCGATGGAGCGGCGCAGAGGGATGCCGATGTAGCGGGCGTGGCGCAGCTTGCTCTCCGGGGTGGCCACGCCGACGAAGCGGGTGTAGCGGGCGCCGATCTTGTTGGCCAGGCCCGGGCGGGCGTTGGCCTCGTGGACCACGATCGGCACGCGCTGCCGCTTGGCGGCCAGGTAGCCCGGGAGCGCCACGTAGCCGCCGAAGCCGACGACGCAGTCGGCCTTGGTGCGCTCGATGATCTCCTCGGCGGCCTTCACCGTGCCGCGCAGGCGGCCGGGGACGGTGAACAGCTCGGGGGTCGGCTTGCGCGGCAGCGGAACGGCCGGGATCAGGCCCAGGTCGTAGCCGCGTTCGGGCACCAGGCGGGTCTCCAGGCCACGTTCCGTGCCGAGGGCCGTGATGCCCACGGTCGGGTCCTGCCTGCGCAGGGCGTCGGCGAGGGCCAGCGCCGGCTCGATGTGGCCGGCGGTCCCTCCGCCGGCGAGGACAACATGCACCGAATTTCACCGCTCTCCGGACGGCCGCGTCGTGACGCGCCGCCTCATCGTCTTCCATACCGACCGTGGTCTCCGCATGGCCAGGGCCGCCCGGGCCGCGGGCTCGCCGCGCGCGAAGGCGATGAGCAGACCGACGGCGAACATCGTGGGCAGCAGGGCGGAGCCCCCGTAGGAGAACAGCGGCAGGGGCACTCCGGCAATGGGCAGCAGGCCGAGGACCGCGCCGATGTTGATCACGGTCTGCACCATCAGCCAGGCCGTCACCCCTCCCGCGGCGTACCTCACGAAGGGGTCCTCCGTGCGTCCGGCCACGCGGATACCCGCATAGCCTAGAGCGGCGAAGAGGGCGAGGACGGACAGCGTCCCCCCGAGTCCCAGTTCCTCACCGGTGATGGCGAAGATGAAGTCCGTGTGCGGCTCGGGCAGTTCCCCCCATTTCTCCACGCTGGCGCCCAGACCGGAGCCGAACCAGCCGCCGGAGGCCAGGGCGTAGATGCCGTGGACGGCCTGCCAGCAGCGGTCGTTCTCGCCGGGCTCGGTGGCGCCCAGGCAGGCCAGCCGGTCCACCCGGTGCGGGCTGGTCGCGATGAACAGGGCGCCGGCCGCGGCGGCGGCTGCCAGCACCCCGCCGAAGAGGCGGGTGGGCGCGCCGGCCAGCCACAGCAGGGCGAAGACGATGGCGGAGAGGATCATCACGGTGCCCATGTCGCCGCCGACCATGACGAGTCCGAAGACGAGCAGGGCGCCGGGCACCAGCGGGATCAGCAGGTGGCGCCACTGGGTCAGCAGCCGGCGTTCGCCCTTGCGGGCCAGCAGGTCCGCG
Source organism: Streptomyces boetiae (assembly GCF_031845405.1). Lineage (NCBI taxonomy): Bacteria > Bacillati > Actinomycetota > Actinomycetes > Kitasatosporales > Streptomycetaceae > Streptomyces > Streptomyces boetiae. The sequence continues at coordinate 18,875 of NZ_JAVREN010000032.1, read as the reverse complement.
CCCCACAGGACGAGGCCGAGCTTGGCGAACTCGCTGGGCTGGAGCTGGAAGGAGCCGCCGACGGCGATCCAGTTGGTGCTGCCGTTGACCTCGACGCCGATGCCCGGGATCTGCACGAGGACCAGCAGGACCACGGTCAGCGCGAGGAAGGGGTAGGTCAGGGCGCGCAGCAGCTTGACGGGGACGCGGGAGGCGATCAGCAGCAGGCAGGTGCCCAGGGCGGCGGCCAGGAGCTGCTTGCGGAAGTAGAAGGTGGCGGGCAGGTCGTAGCGCAGCGCCTGGATCTGGGAGGCGGAGAAGACCATCACCAGGCCGAGGAAGGTGATCAGCAGGCCGGTGCCCAGGATGACGTAATACGCCGTCAGCGGGCGGTCCCAGGCGCGGCGCAGGCGGGTGATCGGGGAGGGGACGCGGGGCGGCGTGGCGCCGCCGGTGGCGCGGGGGCCGCGCGGGGGGCGTGCGGTGGGCGCCGGGCGCCGCTGTGGGGCGGGCGCGGGGCGGGCGCGCTGGGTGCCGCCGCGCAGTGCGGGCTGATCGGCTGTCATCGGTCCCCTCCTGGTGCGCCCACGGGCCACGTCACGAGGCACGGTATCCGACCGGCCCGGCGAACGGCCGGGACCGGCCGGACCGTGCCCCGAGCGTGTCCGGGCTCGGGGCGCGCCGGGCTCGGGGCGCGGCGGCTCTCAGGGCGCGGCGGGCAGGGCGCGGACGGCGGCGGCGAAGCTGTGGCCGCGCTCGGCGTAGTTGGCGAACATGTCCATCGAGGCGCAGGCCGGGGCCAGCAGGACGGTGTCGCCGGGGGCGGCCAGGCCGGTCGCCTCGCGGACGGCCTCGGCCATGGCGCCGGTGCCGGCCTCCGTCACCTCGACGACGGGGACGCCGGGCGCGTGGCGGGCCAGGGCCTCCGCGATCAGCGGGCGGTCGGCGCCGATGAGGACGGCGCCGCGCAGCGTCTTGGCGGCCTCCCGCACCAGGTCGTCGAAGGTGGCGCCCTTGGCGAGCCCGCCCGCGATCCACACGACCGAGGGGTAGGCGGCCAGGGAGGCCGCCGCCGCGTGGGTGTTGGTGGCCTTGGAGTCGTCCACGTAGGCCACGCCCCCCACGTCCGCGACGTGCTCGATGCGGTGCGGGTCGGGGCGGAAGGCGCGCAGGCCGTCGCGGACGGCGCGGGGCTCCACGCCGTAGGCGCGGGCCAGGGCGGCGGCGGCGAGGGCGTTGGCGATGTTGTGCGGGGCGGGCGGGTCGACGTCCGCGACCCCGGCCAGCTCCTGGGCGCGGTGCAGCCGGTCGGGCAGGAAGGCGCGGTCGGCCAGGACGCCGTCCACGACGCCGAGTTGGGACAGGCCCGGCGGGCCGAGGGTGAAGCCGATGGCGCGGCAGCCCTCGGTGACGTCGGCCTCCCGGACCAGCGCCTCGGTGGCGGGGTCCTCGGCGTTGTAGACGCAGGCGGCGACGTTGCCCTCGTAGACGCGGCCCTTGGCAGCGGCGTAGGCCGCCATCGAGCCGTGCCAGTCGAGGTGGTCGGGGGCGAGGTTGAGGACGGCGCCGGAGTGGGCGCGGACGGAGGGCGCCCAGTGCAGCTGGTAGCTGGACAGCTCGACGGCGAGGACGTCGTAGGGCGGGTCGGCCAGGACGGCGTCCACCAGGGAGGCGCCGATGTTGCCGACCGCGGCCGTGCGCAGGCCCGCCGCCGTGAGGATGGCGGCGAGCATGCGCACGGTGGTGGTCTTGCCGTTGGTGCCGGTGACGGCGAGCCAGGGGGGCCCGGCCGGGCCGCGCAGCCGCCAGGCGACCTCGACGTCCCCGATCACCTCGGCGCCGGCCGCCGAGGCCGCGGCGAACAGCGGGCTGTCGGGGCGCCAGCCGGGCGAGGTGACGACCAGTTCGGTGCCCGGGGGCAGCGTGTCGCCGTCCCCGAGGCGGACGTCGACGCCCTCCCCCGCCAGCTCGGCGGCGCGCGCCCGGGGGCGTTCGCCGTCGCCGCCGTCCACGGCGGTCACGTGCGCGCCGGCGCGGGCCAGGGCGCGGGCGGCGCTGACCCCGCTGACGCCGAGCCCGGCCACGGTCACCCGCCGCCCGGCGAAGGCGGCGGCCCCGGGCAGATGGGCAAGAAGGCCACTCACCAGTCCGCCACCCAGGTCCCGTAGAAGATGCCGATGCCGACGATCACGCACATGCCCTGGATGATCCAGAAGCGGACGACGACCAGGACCTCGCTCCAGCCCTTCAGCTCGAAGTGGTGCTGGAGGGGCGCCATCTTGAAGACGCGGCGGCCGGTGAGGCGGAAGGAGCCGACCTGGATCACCACGGACATGGTGATGAGGACGAACAGGCCGCCGAGGACGGCCATCAGCAGCTCGGTGCGCGAGACGATCGCCAGGCCGGCCAGGGCCCCGCCCAGAGCCAGGGAGCCGGTGTCACCCATGAAGATCTTGGCGGGCGAGGTGTTCCACCACAGGAAGCCGAAGAGGGCGCCCATCAGCGCGGCGGCGACCACGGCCCCGTCCAGCGGATCTCGCACCTCGTAGCAGGAGGCCCCGGCCGTGGCGGTCTCGGCGCAGGTCTGGCCGTACTGCCACACGCCGATGAAGACGTAGGCGCCGAAGACCATCACGGAGGCGCCCGTGGCCAGGCCGTCGAGGCCGTCGGTGAGGTTCACGCCGTTGGACATCGCCAGGATCATGAACAGCGCCCACAGCACGAACAGCACGGGCCCGATCGTCCAGCTGAAGTCCTGGGTGAACGACAGGTGCGTGGAGGCCGGGGTGAGGCCGCGGGCGTCCGCGAAGTTGAGGGACAGGATGGCGAAGGCGACGCCGACGAGGAACTGCCCCAGCATCTTGGCGCCGGCCCGCAGGCCCAGGCTGCGCCGCCGCACGATCTTGATGTAGTCGTCGAGGAAGCCGACCAGGCCCATGCCGGCCATCAGGAAGAGCACCAGCAGCCCGGAGATGGTGGGCTCCTCGCTGGTGATGACCTTGGTGGCGGCGTAGGCGACGAGCGTGGCCAGGATGAACGCGATGCCGCCCATGGTGGGCGTGCCGCGCTTGCTGTGGTGGTCGCGGGGGCCGTCGTCGCGGATGTACTGGCCGTAGCCCTTGCGGGCCAGCAGCTTGATCAGGAGCGGGGTGCCGATCAGGGTCAGGAAGAGTCCGATGGCGCCGGAGAAGAGGATCTGCCTCATCGGGCGGCGACCTCGCCCTCGCCGTCGGCGGCGCCGGGGGCGTCCGCGAGGATTCCGAGGGCGACCTGTTCGAGCCCGGCCGCTCTCGACGCCTTCACCAGCACGACGTCTCCCGGCCGCAGCTCCTCGCGCAGCAGCGCGAGCGCCGCCGCGGCGTCGGACACGTGCACCGACTCCTCACCCCACGAACCCTCGTTCTTCGCGCCCGCGTCCAGCCACGCGGCCTCCCGGCCGCCCACGGACACGAGCCTGCTGACGTTCAGCCGGACGGCGAGCCGCCCGATCGCGTCGTGCTCGGCGAAGGAGTCCTCGCCCAGCTCGGCCATCCGCCCCAGGACCGCCCAGGTGCGGCGACCGCCTCCCATCGCGGCCAGCGCCCGCAGCGCGGCCCGGGTGGAGTCGGGGTTGGCGTTGTAGGCGTCGTTGACGACCATGACGCCGTCGGGCCGTTCGGTGACCTCCATCCGCCACTTGGACAGCGGGCGGGACGCGGCCAGCGCCTCGGCGATCGCGGCGGCGGTCAGGCCGGCCTCGTGGGCGACGGCGGCGGCGGCCAGGGCGTTGGAGACCTGGTGCGCCCCGTACAGGCGCAGGGTCACCTCGGCCTCGCCGGTGGGGGTGATCAGGCGGAACGCCGGGCGTCCGTCGTTGGTCAGCCGCACCTGCTCGGCGCGGATGTCCGCGGCGGAGTCCTCCCCGAAGAGGAGGACGCGGGCGCGGGTGCGCCCGGCCATGGCGCGGACCAGCGGGTCGTCGGCGTTGAGGACCGCGACGCCGCCCTCCTCGGCCGGGGGCAGGGCCTCGACCAGCTCGCCCTTGGCGGTGGCGATGGCCTCCTTGCCGCCGAACTCGCCGATGTGGGCGGTCCCGACGTTGAGGACCACGCCGACGCGCGGAGGGGTGAGGGAGGTGAGGTAGCGGATGTGGCCGATGCCGCGGGCGCCCATCTCCAGTACGAGGAAGCGGGTGGTGTCGGCGGCGCGCAGGGCCGTCAGGGGCAGCCCGATCTCGTTGTTGTAGGAGCCGGGGGTCCACACGGTGGGACCGGTGCGCTCCAGGAGCTGCGCGATGAGGTCCTTGGTGCTGGTCTTGCCGGCCGACCCGGTCAGGCCGACGACGGTGGTGCCCAGGCCCTGGACGGTGTGGCGGGCGAGGGCCCCGAGCGCGGCGGTGACGTCCTCGACGACGACCGCGGGCACGCCGACGGGGCGGGCGGCCAGCACTGCCGAGGCGCCGGCGGCCACGGCGGCGGCGGCGAAGTCGTGGCCGTCGACGCGCTCGCCGGGCAGCGCGGCGAAGAGGGAGCCGGGCTCGGCCAGCCTGGAGTCGATGACCACGGGCCCGGTGATGCGGGGTGGTGACTCCGGTATGTCGTGGGGCTCTCCCCGCACGACCGTGATGAGCTCAGCAACGGAAAGGGGGATCACTGCAGCGGGCCTCGCCTGGCTTCGGTTTCTGAGTGGGACTCTGCGGGGGAAGGCGTGGGGGTGCCGGGGGTGGGGGAACGCTCGGCGCGGCGCCGGATCGCCGCGCGCAGCTCCTCGCGGTCGTCGAAGGGCCGGATGACGCCGGCGATGTCCTGGCCGCGCTCGTGGCCCTTGCCGGCGATCAGTACGGCGTCGCCGGACTCGGCGCGGGCCACGGCGGCGGCGATGGCGGCGGCGCGGTCCTCCTCGACCAGGACGGTGCCGCGCTCGTGCGCGGGGACCTCGGCTGCGCCGGCCAGCATGGCGGCCAGGATGGCGAGCGGGTCCTCCGAACGGGGGTTGTCCGAGGTCAGCACGGCGGTATCGGCCAGCCGGGCGACGGCGGCGCCCATCCGGGGGCGCTTATGCGGGTCGCGGTCGCCGCCGCAGCCCAGGACGGCGTGCACCCGGCCGGGGGTGACGCGGCGCAGGGCGTGCAGGACGGACTCCACGGCGTCGGGCTTGTGGGCGTAGTCCACGACGGCCAGGTAGGGCTGGCCCACGTCGATCCGCTCCAGCCGGCCGGGGACGCCGGGGACGGCGGCGACGCCGCCGGCTGCGGCCTGTGGGTCCAGGCCGGCGACGGCCGCGGCGGCGATGGCGGCCAGGGCGTTGGCCACGTTGAACGGCCCGGGCAGGGGCGCCGCGGCGGCCACGCGGGTGCCGTCGGGGCCCAGGGCCGTGAAGGTGGAGCCGAGGGGGCCGATGGCGACGTCGGCGGCGCGCCAGTCGGCGTCGGGGTGGCCCTCGGCGGAGTAGGTGGTGACGGGGATTCCGGCCTCGGCGGCGAGGCGGCGGCCGTGCTCGTCGTCGAGGTTGACCACGCCGAGCCGGGCGAACTGGGGGGTGAACAGCCGCGCCTTGGTGCGGTAGTAGTCCTCCATGTCGGGGTGGAAGTCCAGGTGCTCGGGGCTGAGGTTGGTGAAGACGGCCACGTCGAAGCGGCAGCCGTCCACCCGGCCCAGGGCGATGGCGTGGCTGGAGACCTCCATGGCGACTGCGCGGACGCCGCGCTCGCGCATCACGGCGAACAGGCCCTGGAGCTCGGTGGCCTCGGGGGTGGTGCGCTCGGACTTCACGCGCTCGGCGCCGATGCGGGTCTCGACGGTGCCGATCAGGCCGATGGACGCGGCGGCCTCGCCGGCGGCCCCGGACGGATCGGCGGGGTCGGCGGGGTCCTTGGCCGCGGCGCGGCGCAGGGCGCCCTCCAGCAGGTAGCTGGTGGTGGTCTTCCCGGAGGTGCCGGTGACGCCGATGAGCAGCAGGTCGCGGCCGGGGTCGCCGTAGACGGCGACGGCCAGGGCGCCGGTGCGGGCGCGGGGGTTGTCGACGGCGAGGACGGGCAGGCCGGTGGCGGCGGCGCGCTGCGCGCCCTCGGGGTCGGTGAGGACGGCGACGGCGCCCAGGCCCGCGGCCTGGGTGGCGAAGTCGGCGCCGTGGAAGCGGGCGCCGGGCAGGGCCGCGTAGAGGTCGCCGGGGCGGACGGCGCGGGAGTCGTGGGTGATGCCGGTGACCTCGGGGAGCGGGCCGTGGGGGGCGGGGGTGCCGAGCAGCCCGGCCAGCTCCGCCAGGGGCACGGGCTCGACGTACTCGGGGCGCGGCACCGGACGGGCGTGATCAGCGTGGGGCACGGCCGTGAGCGTACCGGGCGCGGCGGGGGTGGGGCGAAACGAGGTTGACCCGTCGGTGATGGTTCTCACGTGCCTTCTCCGCCTCCTGGTGCGGGGTCGTGCCGGGTGGTGCGCGGCCCGCCGGGCGCGGCGGTGCGGGGGCCGTTCATGCGTCGGGGTCGAAGGTGACCGGGAGGCCGTCGAAGGACTCGCCGGTGGGCGGGACGCGGAGCGCGGCCAGGGAGAACCGCATCACCTCGTTGAAGACGGGGCCGCAGACCTCGCTGCCGGTGTACGGGCCCTCGGTGGGGTTCTGCACGACGCAGTAGACGGTCAGGCGGGGGTCGTCGGCGGGCGCGAACCCGGCGAAGGAGGAGGTGTAGCCCTGGTAGCGACCGGTGTCGGGGTCCACCCGGTTGGCGGTTCCGGTCTTGCCGGCGACGCGGTAGCCGGGGATGCGGGCGGCGGAGCCGGTGCCCTCGGGGGAGGCGACGACGGTCTCCAGCATCCGGGTGAGCTGTTCGGCCGTCTCCTCGCTGACGACCCGGCTGCGTTCGGGCTCCTCGGCGGGGCGGTACTCGCCGTCGGGCCCGGTGGTGCCGCGGACCAGGCTGGGTGCGATGCGCTCGCCGGCGTTGGCGACGGTGGAGTAGATCGAGGCGGCCTGGACGGCGTTGACGGACAGGCCCTGGCCGAAGGGGATCGTGTACTGCTGGGAGGCGTTCCAGTCCTCGGGGCCGGCCAGGATGCCGGGCGTCTCGCCGGGGAAGCCCAGGCCGGTGGGCCGGCCGAAGCCGAAGGCGGAGAGGTAGCGGTGCAGGACCCGGTTGGCCTCGGGCTGGGTCTCCCCCAGCTCCTCGGCGGCCAGGATGGTGCCGATGTTGCTGGACTGGGCCAGGACGCCGGCCAGGGTGAGGGAGAGCGTCTCGTGCTCGTTGTGGTCGGCGAAGCTGCGGTCGGCGCGCGGGAGCCGGTTGGGGACGGTGACATGGGTGGAGGGGGTGGCGGCCTCCTCCTCCAGCACGGCGGCCATGGTGATGACCTTGCTGGTGGAGCCGAGTTCGAAGGCGTCCTCCAGGGCCGGGTTGCCCAGGTTCTCGGCGGAGGCGGCGGCGATGTCGTTGGGGTCGTAGCCGGGGGCGCTGGCCAGGGCGAGGAGTTCGCCGGTGACGGTGTCCTGGACGACGACGGAGCCGCCGTCCGCCTCCGAGGCGGCCACCTGTTCGGAGATGGCGCGCTGGGCGGCCCACTGGATGTCGCGGTCCAGCGTCAGCTCGACGTCGGTGCCGGGCACGGCGGGCTGCTCGCTCTCGCCGGCGGTGGGAACGCGGCGCCCGCCGGACTGGGCATAGGTGGCGGTGCCGTCCTCGCCGGCCAGCTCCCGGTCGAGCTGGGCCTCGAGGCCCGCCCCGCCCTGGCCCTCGTCGTTGACGAAGCCCAGGACGGCGGCGGCGAGTTCGTCGTTGGGGTAGACCCGGACGGTGGTGTCCTCGGCGAGGACCCCGGCCAGGACCTGGGTGCCGGTGCCCTCGGCCTCCTGCTCGTCGAGGATGCGGCGCAGGTCCTGGATCTGGCGCCAGGTCTGGGGGGTCTGGCGGCGGGCGAGGACCTCGTAGCGGGAGCCCTCGTTGTCCAGGAGGTCGGCCAGCTCGGCCTCCTCGCGGCCGAGAATGGGGGCGAGGAGGGCGGCGGCCTGGCGGGGGGCGTCGGGAACGCCCGTCTGCTCCTCGGTGAACAGCAGCGGGTCGGCGGTGATGTCGTAGGCGTCCACGGTGGTGGCCAGGGCGTGGCCGTCGCGGTCGGTGATGTCGCCGCGCTCGGCGGACAGGGTGACCTCGACGATGCGGTTCAGCTCGGCCTCCTCGCTGTAGGAGGCGGCGCCGACGGCCTGGACCTGCACGAGCCGGATGGTGAAGGCGAGCATCACGAGGGTGAGGCCGAGGCCGATCAGCCGCAGCCGGGGGCGCGGGCTGCCCAGCCGCAGGGGCGCGCCCTCGGGGCGCGGGCGCCGGGGCCCGGGGGGCGTGGGGGCGCTCACGGGGCGTCACCCGCCGGGGTCTGCGCGGGGGCGGACGGGGTGGGGGGCGTTGCGGCGGCCGTCGTCGCGGCGCCGGCCGGGGCGGGCGCGGGCTCATCGGGGGCCGCCGCCGGGCCGGAGGCACCCCGGGTGCCGGGCGTGCCGGACTCCCCCGGCTCGTCGCGTTCGCCCGCTTCGCCGGGCTGCCGCGCGGTCGCGGACGCCGTCGCCTCTTCCGGCCCCTCCCCCAGCTGAGGCTCGGGCTGGGTCTCCGCGTCGGGCTCGGGCTCGGCCGCGGGCGAGGGGTTCGTGTCGCCGAGGAGGGTGCCGTCCGGGCCGAGGAACGCGGGGGGGCCGGCGGGGACCATGCCCAGCTCGCGGGCGCGTTCGGCCAGGGCGTCGGGGTCGGCGTAGCCGTCCACCTCGGCCTGGAGCTCCTGCTGCTCATCGGTCAGCTCGCGGGTCTCGCGGCGCAGTTCGCTCTGCTCGAAGGAGCCCTCGTTCAGGGAGGCGTTGAGAAAGAGGAGGCAGAGCATCCCGCCGGCCAGCAGCAGGACGATCAGCAGCGCGAAGGGAGTGCGGGCCGCGGCGCCGCCGCCGGGGCGGCCCAGGCCCGTCAGGCGGGCCAGGCGCTGGGTCGGGGTGGGGCCGGGGCTCACGGCAGGGCCTCCCGGACGCGCTCGGCCGCGCGGAGGCGGGCGGGGGCGGCGCGCCGGTTCTCCGCGACCTCCTCGGGCCCGGCCTGCTCGGCGCCGCGGGTGAGCAGGCGGAAACGCGGCTGGTACTGCTCGGGGATGACGGGCAGGCCGGGCGGGGCGGTGGACCTGGCGCCCTCGGCGAGGACGCGCTTGACCAGGCGGTCCTCCAGGGAGTGGTAGGAGAGGACGGCCACACGGCCGCCGACGGCCAGGGAGGCCAGGGCGGCGGGCAAAGCGCGTTCCAGGACGGCGAGTTCGCCGTTGACCTCGATGCGCAGGGCCTGGAAGGTGCGCTTGGCCGGGTTGCCGCCCGTGCGCATGGCGGCCTGCGGCAGGGCCTCGCGGATGAGATCGACCAGGCGCGCGCTGGAGGCGAGGGGCGTGCGGGAGCGTTCGGCGACGATGGCCTCGACGATGCGGCCGGCGAAGCGTTCCTCGCCGTAGACGCGCAGGACGCGCACCAGCTCGCCCGGCGGGTAGGTGTTGAGGACCTCGGCGGCGCTGGGACCTGAGGTCTGGTCCATTCGCATGTCCAGGGGGGCGTCGCGGGCGTAGGCGAAGCCGCGGTCGGGCTCGTCGAGCTGGAGGGAGGAGACGCCGAGGTCGAACAGGACGCCGTCGACCCGGTCGAGGCCGAGGCGGGCGAGGACGGCGGGGAGTTCGTCGTAGACGGCGTGCGCCGGGGTGAAGCGCTCCCCGTGGCGGGCGAGGCGGCGGCCGGCCAGCTCCAGGGCCTGGGGGTCGCGGTCGAGGCCGATGAGGCGCAGTCGGGGGTGGGCGTCGAGCAGGGCGTCGCTGTGGCCGCCCATGCCGAGGGTGCAGTCGACGGCGACCGCGCCGGGGGCCTCCAGCGCCGGACCGAGAAGCTCCAGGCAGCGCCGCAGCAGCACGGGGCGGTGCCGGGCTTCCGGTGGCCGGTCGTTGCTGGTCGTCATGTGCCTTCCGGAGGGGAGGTGAGACAGGTGACGGGCGAAGACGGCGGCCTGGTGCACGCCTCCCAGTGCGCGTCACATTAGCCCACCAGTTCCGGCGGTCAATCACTGAGCCTGACCGGGTGCGGCGTTTCGGGTGACCGCCGCGGGGCTGTGAGCGGCCTCACTCTGCCCGCTGAGGCGGGCTCTTGACGTTTCTATTACCGTCACAGATATGACGGAGAGCGTGACAGATCAGCTGGTCAGGGCCAACGAGAAGTACGCCGGGGGGTTCACGGACCCCGGCATGGACGCCCGGCCCGTGCGGAAGGTCGCCGTGGTGGCCTGCATGGACGCCAGGCTCGACCTGCACGAGGCCCTGGGCCTCGCGCTGGGCGACTGCCACACCATACGCAACGCGGGGGGTGTCGTCACCGACGACGTCATCCGCTCCTTGACCATCAGTCAGCGGAAGCTGGGCACCGAGGCCGTGGTGCTCATCCACCACACCGGCTGCGGCCTTCAGCAGCTGACCGAGAGCTTCCGGCACGAGCTGGAGCTGGAGGTGGGACAGCGCCCGAGCTGGGCCGTGGAGTCGTTCACCGACGTCGACCAGGACGTGCGGCAGTCCATCGCCCGCGTGCGCACCTCCCCTTTCCTCCCGCACACTGAGGACGTGCGCGGCTTCGTCTTCGACGTGACCACCGGGCTCCTCCGCGAGGTCGACCCCGTCGGGGCGCCGGCCGCGTGACGCGCGGCCCCCGGTGCGTGAGAATGCGGCGGGGGTGCAACTGTCCGGATGCCTGCCGGTGTCGGGTCTCTCGACGCCGGCAGTTCGCCGCCGGGCGGATCAGTGCGACCGGGCCCGCGCGCCGCGCGGGCCCGGACCTGGGGCCGAGGAGGGCCGGTGACGACGTATGACACCTACGAGGGGCACGACAGGCTCACGGACCTGAGCGCCACCGCCGAGGGGGTGCGGCGCGCGGTCGAAAGCGTGATCGAGGGCAAGCCCGAGGTGGTGCGGCTCTCCCTGACGGTCCTGCTGGCGGGGGGCCACCTGCTGCTGGAGGACGTCCCCGGGGTGGGCAAGACGATGCTGGCCAAGGCCCTGGCGCGGTCGATCGACTGCACGGCGCAGCGCATCCAGTTCACGCCTGACCTGCTCCCCACGGACATCACCGGGGTCAGCGTCTACGACCAGGAGCGCAAGGAGTTCGAGTTCATGCCGGGCGCGGTCTTCGCGCAGATCGTGATCGGCGACGAGATCAACCGCGCCTCGCCCAAGACGCAGTCCGCGCTGCTGGAGGCGATGGAGGAGCGGCAGGTCACGGCGGACGGCCGGACGTTCGAGCTGCCGAGCCCGTTCATGGTGATCGCCACCCAGAACCCGGTCGAGATGGAGGGGACCTACCCGCTGCCCGAGGCGCAGCGGGACCGCTTCATGGCGCGGGTCTCGGTGGGGTACCCCAGCCCGGACGCGGAGCTGCGGATGCTGGAGGCGCACGCCGGGTACTCCCCGCTGGACGCGCTCCAGCCGGCCGCGCACGCGCACGACGTCGTGAAGCTGATCGAGGCGGTGCGCGAGGTGCACGTCTCGGAAGGCGTGCGGCGGTACGCCGTGGACGTGACGGCCGCGACCCGGGCGCACCCGGAGCTGCGGCTGGGGGCCTCGCCGCGGGCCACGCTGCACCTGATGCGGGCGGCGAAGGCGGCGGCGGCGCTGGCCGGGCGCGGCTATGTGCTGCCCGACGACATCCAGCAGCTGGCCGTTCCGGTGCTGGCGCACCGGCTGCTGCCCACGGCGCAGGCGCAGGTGCACCGGTACGCCAGCGAGCACGTGGTGACGGACATCCTGCGGCGGACGCCGGTGCCCGACCCGTACGCGGCGCAGCGCCCGCGGGGCCTGTAGATGCGCCCGCGGGAGACTTCCGGGCCGCCCCCGATGCCGTCGGCTCCGCCGGTGGTGCCGTCGGCTCCGCCGGTGGTGCCGTCGGCTCCGCCGGTGGTGCCGTCGGCTCCGCCGGTGGTGCCGCCCGCGGGCGCGGGGCCGCCGCCCGGCGGGGCCGGGGGCTCTCCCGCGCCGCCGGGGGCGGGCCAGGCCCCGGCCGTCGCGCCGGGGTTCCCGGGAGCGGCCGTGCCGCCGGGTGCTCCCGGTTTCCCCGGCGGGCACGTGCCCGGGGGCAGTGCGGCGCCTCCCGGGCCCCCGGGACAGACAGGCCCGGCCGGGCCGGCGTTTCCCGGGGCGCTGGGACCCACCGGCGTGACCGGGCCGACGTACCCCGGGGCGCTGGGACCCACCGGCGTGACCGGGCCGACGTACCCTGGGGCGCTGGGCTACCCCGGTGGGGCCGGGTACGCCTATCCCGGGGAGGCCGGGGCGCGGGGGGAGAGTGAACGGGGGCCGCTGCGGGCGGCGTTCAGTGGGCTGACCACGCGGGGGCGGTCGTTTCTCGCCGCGGGCGGGGCGGCGGCGGTCTGCTCGTACCTGCTGGGGAAGGCCGACCTGCTGCGCGTCGGCGTGCTGCTGGCCGCGCTTCCCGTGCTGTGCGTGCTGGTGCTGCACAGCACCCGCAGCCGGGTGACCGCGGCGCGGCGCCTGGCGCCGGACCGGATCGAGCCGGGCGCGGAGGCCCGCGTGCACCTGCGCCTGGAGAACGTCGCGCGCGTGCCCAGCGGGATGCTGCTGCTCCAGGACCGGGTGCCCTACGTGCTGGGTCCCCGGCCGAGGTTCGTGCTGGACCGGGTGGAGCCGGGCGGGCGGCGCGAGGTGACCTACCGCATCCGCTCGGACGTGCGCGGGCGTTACCCCGTGGGGCCGCTGCAGCTACGGCTGGCCGACCCGTTCGGGATGGTGGAGCTGAGCCGCTCCTTCCACGACGTGGACGTGATGACGGTGCTGCCGCGTACCGAGCCGCTGCCGGGGGTGCCGCTGCCGGGCAGCGCCCACGGGCAGGGGGACGGCAGGCGGCGGAAGCCGGCCGTGGCCGGGGACGACGACGTGATCCCGCGCGACTACCGGCACGGCGACGACCTGCGCCGGGTGCACTGGCGCGCGACCGCCCGGCGGGGAACGCTGATGGTGCGGCGCGAGGAGCAGCCGCGGCGGGCCCGGTGCACGGTCCTGCTGGACACCCGGCGCACGGGATACGCCCTGGGCGGGCCGTACTCGCCCTTCGAACGGGCCGTGAGCGGCGCGGCCTCGGCCGTGGCGCACCTGAGCGCCCGGGGCTACGCGGTGCGCCTGCTGAGCGAGGCCGGGCCACTGGCGCCGGGGGCCGAGGCGGCGGCGGGCGACTCCTCGGCTGCGATGCCGATGATGGACGCGCTGGCGGGGGTCGTGCCCTCCTACGTCCCCGGCTTCGAGGGGGCGCTGGACGCGCTGGGCGGCGACACGGGCCTGGTGATCGCGTTCCTCGGGCTGGTGGACGACGGGCAGGTCGCGGTGCTGGCGCGGCTGCGTCAGCGGGCGGCGGGCGGGATGGCGTTCCTGGCGGCGGGTCAGGTGTCCCCCGCTCTGGAGGCCGCGCGCGAGGAGGCCGTGCGGCGGGCCGGGTGGTCGGCGGTGCCGCTGACCCCGGGCGTTCCGCTGGGACGGCTGTGGGAGCAGGCCGCCGCGGGACGCGGGACGCGCTGAGGAGGGGCGTCGCGGCGGCCGGACGGCGGCGACGCCGGGGAGACGGCGCCCGGGCACTCCGGGTCCGGGACGCGGGGAGAGGAACGGCAGGATGGACAGCAGGACGCGGATCGCCGCCGCGGCGTGGCTCGCCACGCTGGGCGCGGCCGGTGCGCTGCTGCCGCTGATCGAGGGCGCCGACTGGTTGGTGCAGGCGGGCGTGCTGCTCGCCGCGCAGAGCGGCACGGGGGTGCTGCTGCGCCGCCCGCCGGTGCCCGCGGTGGTGCCCCCGCTCGCGCAGGCGGCCGTTTCGCTGCTGCTGCTGACGGTGGTGTGCGTGCGGGAGGAGGCACTGGGCGGGCTGCTGCCGGGGCCAGCGGCCTTCGACGCGTTCGGGCGGCTGCTGTCGGCCGGGGCCGACGACATCGGGCACTACGCGGCGCCCGCACCCGCCACGGACGGCATCCGCCTGATGGTCTTCGGCGGGGTGCTGCTGGTCGGGCTGCTGGTGGACCTGCTGGCGGTGACGCTGCGCAGCGCGGCCTCGGCCGGGCTGCCGCTGCTCGCGCTGTACTCGGTGGCGGCGGGCGTGGCCCAGGAGGAGGGCGGCTGGCAGTACTTCGCCTGCGCGGGGACGGGCTTCCTGGTGCTGCTGCTGGTCGAGGGGCGGGACCGGCTGACCGGCTGGGGGCGCTTCTTCGGCGGTCCCGGCGTTCCCGCGTGGATGCCGGGGGCGCCCCCGCCGGGGGCCGCGCCCGCGGTGGCCGGGCCGCGGGTGCGCGCCGGGCGGCGGATCGGCGCGCTGACGCTGGGCGTGGCGGTGCTGGCGCCGCTGCTGCTGCCCCAGCTGGGCAGCGGGCTGCTCGACCCCGAGGGCGAGCGCGGCGCGGGCGGGCCGGGCGGGTCGACCTCCCTGGACCCGCTGGTGGCCCTGCAGGACCACCTCGTCCGCGGCGAGAACCGGACCGTCCTGACCTACCGCACGGACGGCGGGGACACCCCGTCGATGTACCTGCGGCTGGCCGCGCTGGACGAGTTCAACGGCACGGCGTGGAGTTCCTCCCGCTGGTGGGAGGCGAACGTCCCGCCCGCGCCCTGGCCGGTCTTCGGACTGGCCTCCTCGGTGGCGGCCCGGGAGGTGACCACGCGGATCTCCGCGGCGCCCGACTACGCGCAGCCGTCGCTGCCGGTGCCCTATCCGGCGACGTGGATCGAGACCCCGGGCGACTGGAGCTTCGACCAGGGGTCGCAGACGCTGGTCTCGGCGGACGGGGAGCTGAGCAGCCAGGGCCGCGAGTACCGGGTGGACCACCTGCTGGTGGAGCCCACCGCCGAGCAGTTGGCGAACGCCCCGGCCGCGCCCGGCGACATCGCCGAGTACTACACGCGCGTGCCCGCCGAACTGCCGGCCGAGGTGGGCGAGACGGCGGCGGAGGTCACCGCGGGGTCGGCCAACGCCCTGGAGCGGGCCGTCGCGCTGCAGCGGTGGTTCGTCCGCGAGGGCGGCTTCCGCTACGACACCTCGGTGGCCTCGGGGACGGGGCCGGACGCCGTCGCGGCCTTCCTGCGCGACCGGGAGGGCTTCTGCGTCCACTTCGCCTTCGCCATGGCGGCGATGGCCAGGACTCTGGACATCCCTGCGCAGGTCGCGGTGGGCTTCACGGGCGGCGTACGGCAGGCGGACGGCACGTTCCAGGTCGGGACGCACAACGCCCACGCCTGGCCCGAGCTGTACTTCGAGGGCGTGGGCTGGGTGCGCTTCGAGCCGACGCCCGGGCAGGGCAGCGTCCCCCCGTACGCCCTGCCCGAACGCCAGGAGCCCGCGCCCGGCCCGACGCAGCCGGAGGAGGACCCGACCGAGCGCCCCTCGCCCTCCCCCTCGCCCTCGCCTTCGCCCTCGGAGCGGGAGGCGCAGCCGCGGACGCCGGAGAGCGACGAGGACGAGGGCGGCTTCCTGGGGTGGCCGTGGTTCCCGTGGATTCCGTGGACGGCGGTGCTGTGGACCGCGGGCGGGACGCTGGTGCTGGGCCTGCTGGCCTGGCCGGCGGTGTGGCGGGCGCGGGCCAGGGCGGCGCGGCTCGCGCCGGGAGCCGGGGTGCCGGCGGCCTGGCGGGAGCTGACGGACACCGCCTGGGACCTGGGGATCGCGCCGCTCGGGTGGGAGACGCCGCGGCAGGCGGCGGAGCGGATCATGCGGGTCTGCCCGCTGGACGAGGAGGCGTCGGCGGCGCTGACGCGGGTGGCGCTGGCGTTCGAGGAGGAGCTGTACGCGCCGGACCCGCCCGCGCGCGCGGCGGCGCCGGACGTGATCGCGGTGTCCGCGGCCCTGCGCGCCTCGGCGGGGCGCCGGCAGCGGCTGCGCGCGCGGCTCCTGCCCCGCTCGGCCGTGCGGGTGATCCACGAGAGCCTCTCCGGCGCGTCCTCCACCGCCCGGACCCGCCTCAGCCCCGCCCGGCGGGGAGCCACCGCTCCTCCCGGCACGGGGGCCTGAACGGCCCCCGGCGCGGCACCGCGAGGGCCGGCCGCCGGGGAGGGCCGGGCCGCGGGCCGAGCCGTGCGTCGGTCCCGCCCGGGGACGGGACGGACGAACGGGGGCCGCCCGGCGTGGGCGGCCCCCGTTCGGAAGGGAAGGGAGAGGGAGGGTGCGGGGGTCAGTCGTCGCGCTCCTCGCGGCGGCGCTGCCAGCGCTCCTCGATGCGGGTCATCATCGAGCGCCGGCGCCGCTGGGGGCGGCGGCCCGCCTGTCCGGCCTGCGGTCCGCGCCCGGGCTGCTGGGCCGGGGGGCGGCGCCAGCCGGTGAGGACGACCACGGCGCAGCCGAGCATGATCAGGAAGCCCACCACGCTCAGCGCGATGACCTGGACCACCATGCCCCCCATGAGGAGGCAGATACCGACGAGGAACCCGGCGATCGCCTGGTAGACCCGCTTGCGGGTGTACGTGCGCAGCTCGTTCCCCTCAAGCGCTGTCGCGAATTTGGGATCTTCGGCGTACAGCGCTCGCTCCATCTGCTCGAGCATGCGCTGCTCGTGGTCCGAGAGCGGCACGGAGTCCTCCTACTCGTCGGTCGCGGCGCGACCCGATCCGACTCTTCCAAGGATAGGCAGGGACGCGTCCCTGTGAAACCCACCCCTGTACGCCAATTTCGCCCACCACGCCCGGCCCGCCGGGTCCGGCGAGGTGGAATTTTCCTTCCCGCGCCGACCCCGGATCATGCCGCAGGGCTCACCCCGATGATACGAGGAACCGCCCTACATCTCGTCCGGTACCTCCGCCCGCACGTGGAGCTGGGCGGCCACGGCCTGGAAGGCGGGCCGCCCGGCCGCCTCGGCCTCCAGCCGGGTCAGCTCCTGCAGGGCCTCCGGCTCGGTGTCCACCAGCGAACCCGGGACCAGGTCCGCGAAGATCCGCACCCCGTGGACGGGCCCCGGCACCAGCCCCGCCTCGGCGACCAGCGCGGTCAGGGCGGCCGGGGTGAACCGGCGCGGCAGCGGGTCGGCCCCGCCCCAGCGCCCGGCCGGGTCACCCAGCGCCCGCCTGGCCTCGGTGAAGCGCCCGGCCAGGGCCCGGGCCAGCACCGCGCCTCCCACGCCGGCGGTCAGCAGGCTGAGCGTGCCCCCGGCGGGGCGCAGGGCCCCGGCCACGGACCGCAGCGCCGCCGCGGGGTCCTCGACGTACTCCAGGACGCCGTGGCACAGCACCAGGTCGAACGCCCCGGCGCCGGCCACCTCCAGCAGGTCCTGGGTGTCGCCCTGGACCGCGCGCACCCGCCCGGCGACGCCCTCCTCGCCGGCCCGCCGCTCCAGCGCGAACAGCGCGTCGGGGCTGGGGTCGACGACGGTGACGCGGTGTCCGAGCCCGGCCACGGGAACGGCGAGGCTGCCGCTGCCGCCGCCGGTGTCGAGCACGTCCAGCTCCTGCCTCCCGGCCGCGGCGGCCCGGTCCTGGAGCGCCTGGCGCAGGACCTCCCACACCACGCCCGCGCGCAGCGCGGCATGGGGGCCCGTCAACGCTCCTGCCGCCCCCCGGGGGCTCGGTCCTGACGGCATGGCGGATGGCCTCTCGTGCGGGTGGTGCCGGGCGGGGCCCACCCTACTCGGCGGCGGGCCCGCCCGGCTCGTCCCGGGGCCGCAGCATCGGCCGTCGCAGCAGCATCTCCTCCACCAGCCGCAGGAAGAAGGCGGCGGCCCGGCGCAGCTCGTCCGCGTCGCCCTGGGCGACCACGCCGCGTATCCCCGCCTCGATCCGGGCACGGCGCCCGGCGCTGGCCGCGAACAGCACGCCCCACTCGGCCAGGTCGGGCGCTATCTCCGGGAGCACCTCCCAGACGCTCCGGATCCGCCGCCGCCCCCGCGAGGTGGGCTCGGGACGCCCGCGGACGGCCAGCACGGCCGCCGCGGTGCGCAGCGCGGCGAGGTGGGCGGCCACGTACGCGTCCCCGGGGTCGGCCAGGGCCGCGGCCTCCTCCAGACCGCGCTCGGCCTGGGTCAGAAGGTCCAGTGCGGCGGGGGGCGCGGGCGCCCGGCGCGGCACGGGGTGCACGTCGGTCGGGAGTCCGGTCATGACGAGCCTCCAGTCAGTCAGTCGTCACTCAACGGTCCAGCGGTGCTATGGTTCTGCGCGGTATGCGCATCTGGGCACATGGTGACCCATGGCACTGACAATTCCCGCCGTGTGCCGCCCGCCGACGAGGCGGTGAGGCAAGGGACCGCCGCATGAGAAGCACCAGCACCCGCCGCAGCGCGACCCGGCGGCGGCTCTACGAGGCGGCGGTGGCCCTCATCGCGGAGCAGGGCTTCTCCTCCACCACCGTGGACCAGATCGCCGAGCGCGCCGGGGTGGCCAAGGGCACCGTCTACTACAACTTCGCCAGCAAGACCGAGCTGTTCGAGGCGTTGCTGCGCGACGGCGTGGCCCCGCTGGTGCGCGGGCTGCGGCAGGCGGCGCGCGCCGAGCTCGACCGCGGCGGGCGGTGCCTGGACGCGCTGGACGCGATGACGGGCGCGGGCCTGGCGTTCATCGCGGCGCACCCCGACGTCACCCGCCTCCTGGTGTCCGAGCAGTGGCGCACCGGCCGGGCCTGGTCCCCGACGGTGGGTAAGCTGCGCGCCGAGGTGGCAGGGGTCGTCGAGGACGTGCTCGAACAGGGCGTCAAGGCCGGCGAGTTGGATGAGGGGCTGGACGTTCCGCTGACGGCGGGCGGGCTGGTGGGGCTGGTGATGGCCGGCGCCCTCGACTGGCGCTCGTTCTACCCCGCGCGCCCCCTGGAGGACGTGCACGCCGCCCTCTCCGCGCTGCTGCGCGGCAGGCTCGCCGGGGGCGGGCGCGCCTGAGCGCCCCGCCCCCGGCGAGCTTTCCCCCCGGTCCCCCCACTCG